>JAIOPR010000029.1 GCA_021413805.1 Planctomycetota bacterium | reverse complement strand
CGTCGAGCATCGCGCGGTAGCGCCGCCGCGGCACGCTGTCGTGGTCGAGGATGCCGCACCAGTACTCCTCGGCGCCGAAGCGGCACGAGCGCCAGCGGGACGCCGAGCGCGGTGGCCTCGGCGATCGTCGTGCCGCCCGCGCGGCAGACGACGAGATCGGCGGCGCCGTAGAACAGGTCCATGCGGTCGCAGAACGGGGTGACCCAGGAGGGGATGTTATTGAAGCGGTACGCGCCATCGACCTTGGCCCAGTCGGCCTCGCCGGTGGCGTGGATGACGTTCCAGTCCTTCATGCGGTGGGCGCGCGCCCGGAAGAACTCGTTGATCGCGTGGGCGCCGAGCGAGCCGCCGAGGATGCCGAGCGTCGGCCGTTTGCCGTCGAGGCCGAGCACGCGGCGCGCCTCCGGGTCGCGGTCGAGCTGGCGGATCGGGTTGCCCGTGAATATGCCGCCGGGGATGACCTTGACGGCCTCTTTCCACTGGCAGCAGACGAGTTTCGCGAAGCGCGCGAGGAACTGGTTGGCGCGGCCGACGACGGCGTTCTGCTCGAGGAGGACGACGGGGACGCCGAGCGCCTTCGCGGCGAGGACCACGGGGACGCTTCCATAGCCACCGACGCCGACGACGATGTCCGGGGTGAACGCCTTGAGCTCGGTGTACGCGTTGCGGAACGCGCTCCACGACTCGGGGACGAATCCGCCGATGAGGCCGCTGAAGCCGACCCATCGCGGCGCGCTCATCGCGTGGTAGTCGAACTTCGTGCGCGACAGGATCGTCGTGTCGATCGGGCGCTTCGTGCAGAGGAACGTGATCCGCGCGTCCGGTGTGCGCCTCCGGACTTCGTCGGCCAGCGCGACTGCAGGGAACAAGTGCCCGCCGGTGCCGCCGCCGGCGAAAGCGATCGCGGGGGCGTGGCGGATTTTCTTTTCGGTGTGGGCGTGGAAGAGTTGGAGGATCACTGGGGTGCCTCTGGAGATTGAAGAACGGTAATGGCGGGGCTTCCGGCCGCTTCTCTGGTGGGTTCGGGCGGGCTGGCGGGCAAAGCGGGTTCGACTGCGGCGCTCGGTTGAACCGCTTCGAACTCGGCGAGGTCGCCGTCGCGGCTGACGGAAACGATGAAACCCATCGCGGCGAGGGTGAAGAAGAGCCCGGAGCCGCCGAAGGACAGGAACGGGAGAGAGATGCCCTTGGTCGGCATCGAGGCCGTCACGACCGCGATGTTCATCGCCGCCTGGAATCCGACGTTCATGAGCAGTCCCGCCGCGGCCAGCGCGCCGAAATTCGTGCGGCACCGCCGGGCAATCGTGCGGCCGTGCCAGAGGAGGAACAGGAAGAGCGCGAGGACCGCGATCCCGCCGACGAGGCCAAGCTCCTCGCCGAGGATGGAGAAGATGAAATCGGTGTGCTTCTCGGGGAGGAAGAACAGCTTCTGGCGCGACATCCCGAGCCCCGCGCCGAATTTGCCGCCGCTTCCCAGCGCAATGAGCGCCTGCTTGATCTGGTAACCGGCGCCGAGCGGGTCGGCGTCCGGGTTCATGAACACGAGGAGCCGCTTCTTCACGTGGTCGAATTTCAGGAACGCGCCGAGCGCGGCGACCGGGACGACGGCGAGGACGCCGGGAAGCGCGTGGACGAGGCGGACGCCGCCGAGGAGGGCGACGCAGCCGCCGGAGATCGCGAGGAGGCCCGCGGTGCCGAGGTCGGGCTCGATGGCGGTGAGGCCGACGGCGAACGCAATCGCGCCGGCGACGGGGAGAAAGCCGCGCTTGAACGTCCGGGCGCGCTCGGGGTCCTTCCCGAGGTACCAGGCGAGGAACAGGGGAAGCGCGATTTTCATGAGTTCGCTCGGCTGGAACGAGAGGTCGCCTAGGCGGAACCAGCGGCGCGCGCCGTTCACCTCGGCGCCGACGTGAGGGACCATCACGAACGCAAGGAACGTCGCGGCGATCCCGAAAATCCACGGCGCCATTTTTTCCCACTTCTCGTACTCGACCACCGCGACCGCTGCGAATGCGCACAGGCCGAGGCCGAGCCAGAAGAGGTGTTTGACGAGCGTGTTGTCGCCGTTGCCGGTGAGCCGGTCGGCGGTCGGGGCGCTCGCGCTGTAAATCATCACGGTCCCGAGCGCGGCGAGCGCCAGGACCGAGAAAATCACCGCGCCGCGGGAGGCAGACACGTTATCCCGCCCTCAGGGCCGCGAGCCCTGCGAGGGCGCTGATCGCGGAAGCGATCCAGAAGCGCGCCGTGATTTTCGACTCGGGGATGCCGTCGAACTGGAAGTGGTGGTGGATCGGGGCGATCTTGAAGATGCGGCGGCCGGTGGACTTGAAAGAAAGGACCTGGAGGATCACCGAGAGCGCTTCGCCGACGAAAACGGCGCCGATGACGACGAGGAGGAGTTCCTGTTTGGCGACGAGGGCCATGGCGGCGAGGGCGCCGCCGAGGGGGAGAGAGCCGGTGTTGCCCATGAAGACCTGGGCAGGGAAGCAGTTGAACCACATGAAGCCGAGCGTCGCGCCGACGAGCGCAGCGCCGAGGATGGCGAGTTCGCTGGCGCCGGGGACGTGCGGGATGCCGAGTTGCGCGGAGAGATCGGCGCGGCCGGCGACGTAGAGGATGCCGGTGTAGGCGAGGCCGGCCGCGAGGAAGCAGCCGCCCGCGAGGCCGTCGAGGCCGTCCGTGAGGTTGACGGCGTTCGTCGTCGCGGCCATGACGAGAGCCGCGAGAATCGGGTACCCCATGCCGAGATCGATCGTCGCTTTCACGAACGGAATCGCGATCTGCGTCGAGTGCCCGCTCTTCCACAGCAACCACCCGAGCGCGAACCCGACCGCGCCCTGGATCGCGAGGCGCGGCTTCGCGGCCATCCCGGCTTTCTTCGTGCGCAGCTTGATCCAGTCGTCGGCGTACCCGACGCCCCAGAGCACTGCGATCGCGCCGAGCGTGCCGAGCACGGCCGGCGTCCGAAGATCTGCGAACGCCAGCGCCGCGACGAGCGCGGAGCCGATCAGGAACAGCCCGCCCATCGTCGGCGTGTCCTTTTTGCCCGAATGAATCTCCGTCAGCCGCTTCGAGTCCTTCTTCGTGACGTCCTCGCGGACTTTCCGCGCCTTGAGCCAGTTGATGACGCGGGGGCCGCTGAAGAGGCAGCCCGCGAATGCGACCGCGGCGGCGGCGCCGGCGCGAAGGGTGGCGATCTCGGTCCCCGGTGCCCTCTTCGAAATGTCGCCGGGGAGTCTTGACACGCGGGCGGTCCCCTGCCGGCGGGCCTTCCCACTCCCGGTGAGCGAGGGAAGGATCGTCGGCCGGGGTTCGGGGCGGAGTGGAAGCGGCCCCGGATTCCGGATGTTTTATGAGCTATAAAGTGTAAACGTCACCGGCCCGAAAAATCAGGCCGTCTTCGCTACCCGAATCTCGCGCTTCGCCCCGCCGCGCTGGATCTTGTTCGCCGCTTCGTCCTTCTCGCTCATCGCGAAAAGCAGCTCCAGCACCGCGTCCTCCGCCGTCGTCCGCTCGCCCTGGCCCAGAATCGCCCGCGCCAGCTTCGCAACCGCCTGCCGATCCGTGATCCGTTCCATGTCGCGCCCCCTCTCCTGGTTTTCCCGTCCCGTCATCGCCGCCGCCCGCTCCCTCTCCGAGGGGGATCAGGCCCGGCGCCCGTTTACGCCATCATCTTCATCAGCTTCAACCGTCTCGTCTCCGTCGCCGGCGGCATCAACCCCATCATCTGGTCGAACTCCTCCTCCGCTGACTTCGCCGCCGCCTCCAGCCACCGCACCACCGCCGCAGGATCGTTCAAATCCGGCGGCGTCGCTGCAGCCCGCTTCGCATGCCGCGTCGCAATCACGCGCAGCAGCCGCTCCACGGCCTCTTCCTCGCTCATCTCAACCTGGTTCATCGCCCCTCTCCTCGTTCCGGGTTATCGGCCGCGCGCGTTTCTCTCCGGGAAGCGCACGCGGTTTGTTCGTTGCGTCGTTACGCGTGCACGGGCACCGGCACCGGCTGGAATGCCGCCAGGACTTTCTCGAGCCTCATCCCCCGGCTTCCTTTCAGGAGCGCCAGGTCGCCTTCCCGCAGGATGTCGGGAAGCGCCCGGGAGGCTTCGGCCACGTCGGCAAAGGCATGGGCCTCGAGCGTGCGGCGAAGGGTCTTGGCCTTGTGGACCGCGCGGGTCGCCTCGGCGCCGATGCCGACGAAGACGTCGATCCCCGGCGTGCGGGCCACGCGGTCGCCAACCCGCTCGTGGAGCCGCGCCGATTCGCTTCCGAGTTCCAGCATGTCGCCGAAAACAAAAACCCGGCGGCGGGCGTCCCACAGCTCGATCTCGTCGAGTGCGAGGGTGACGGCGCGGGGGTTGGCGTTGTAGGCGTCGTTGATGAAGGAAACGCCCATGAGCTCGACGCGCTCCATGCGCATCGGCGGGAGGCGGAACGACATCAGGCGCTCGGCGATCTGCATCATGTCCATGCCCATCGTGAGCCCGACCGCCGCGGCGGCCAGCGCGTTGTACGCCATCCAGCGGCCGCAGATCGGGAGCACGAACGGCACGCGGTCGTTGACGAGGAAGCGGATCCCCTCGGGGCCGCCCTCGATCGCGGTGCCCTTGACGTCGGCGCCGCGGAAGAACCCGAAGGTCACGCAGCGGGCCGTCGTGGCGCGCGACATGCGCTTCGTGTGCTCGTTGTCCATGTTCAGCACGGCGGTCCCGTTCGGCGCGAGCTTCTCGATGAGCGCGGACTTCTCGCGGGCGATGGCGTCGATCGTGCCGAATCCCTCGAGGTGCGTCTCGCTGACCGTCGTGACCACGCTGATGTTCGGCTGCGCGATCCCCGCGAGGTAGGCGATTTCGCCGGGGGCGGAAGTGCCGCACTCGACGACGACGACGTCGGTCTCGCGGTCGATGCCGAGGAGCGTGATCGGGAGCCCGAGGTGGTTGTTGAACGATTTCTGCGAGGAGAGGACGTTTTTGTCGGCGCCGAGCATGTGCGCGATCATGTCCTTGGTCGAGGTCTTGCCGTTCGACCCCGTGACCGCGATGACCGGGCATGTCGCCTTCAGCCGGATGTGCCGGGCGAGGTCGCCGAGGGAAGCGACGCTGTCGCGGACACGGAGGACGTTCCCGCGGCGCGGTTTGGCGATCTCCCGGTCCACCACGACCGCCGCCGCGCCCTTGGAGAGCGCCTCGGCGACGAAGTTGTGCCCGTCCTGGTTGCGGCCGCGGATCGCGAAGAAGATGTCCCCCTTCTTCACGGCGCGCGAATCCGTCGTCGTGCCGGTGGCTTCCCCGCCGCCCGTGCCGTGCACGAATTCCCCGCTCAGGACAGTCTTGAGATCAGCCAGTTCGATGGGCAGCATCCGCGCCTCCTCGGTGTTTTTCTTTACGCCAGCGCCGGCAACCGCCGGCCCAGGAACTCCGCAGCCACCTGCCGGTCGTCGAACGGCTTCACCCCGTCACGGAAGATCTGGTACGTCTCGTGCCCCTTCCCCGCGATCAGCACCGTGTCCCCCGCCCGCGCCTCCCGGACCGCTTTCCGGATCGCTTCGCGCCGGTCGATCTCGACGATGCGGGAGGCGCCCTCGGGGAAACCGGCGAGGATGTCGTCGAGGATCTTCGAGGGGTCTTCGGTGCGCGGGTTGTCGCTCGTCACGACCGCGAGGTCCGCGTACTTCGCCGTCGCGCGGGCCATCATGGGTCGCTTCCCCTTGTCGCGGTCGCCGCCGCAGCCGAAGACGGCGATGAGGCGGCCCGGCGTAAGGGGCCGTAGCGCCGTGAGGACGTTGATGAGCGCGTCGTCCGTGTGGGCGTAATCGACGAGGACGGCGAAAGGCTGGCCGCAGCGCACCGGTTCGAGGCGTCCGCGGACGCAGGTCAGGGCGGCGGCGCCGTCGCGAAGCGCGTCGGGGTCGATTCCCATGGCCTCGAGGCACGCGATCGCGCCGAGGACGTTCTGGACGTTGTGGCGGCCGAGCAGCGGCGTGAAAACGGGGCCCTCGAACCCGCGGCCGCGCAGGAAGAACCGCGTGCCGTCGAGCGTCGTCGTATGGACCTCGGCGCGGACGTTCGACTTCGGCGACAGCCCGAAGGTCGCGACCGGCACCGCCGACGCTTTCACCATCATGTCCGCGTACGGGTCGTCCGCGTTCACCGCCGCCGCCGCGCCGGGCTTCAACCCCCGGAACAGCAGCGCCTTCGCTTCGCCGTAGGCTTCCATCGTCTTGTGGTAGTCGAGGTGGTCGCGCGTCAGGTTCGTGAAGATCGCGCCGGAAAAGTCGATACCGGCGACGCGGCCCTGGTGAAGGGCGTGGGACGAGACCTCCATGACGCAGTGCGTCATGCCGATCTGGACCATTTCCGCGAACATCTCCTGCAGTTCGACCGGGCCCGGCGTCGTGTTGTCCGCCGGGATGTCGCGCCGCCCGAACTGGTAGCTGATCGTCCCCAGCAGCCCGCACTTCGCGCCCGCGGCATTCAGCATCGCGCGGAGCAGGTGCGTCGTGGTCGTTTTCCCGTTCGTGCCGGTTACGCCGATGACCTTGAGCTTCCGCGAGGGATACCCGTGGAACGCCGCCGCGAGGCTCGACGCCGCATCCCGCGCGTCCGCCACCACCGCCTGCGGCCGCCCGAACGGCAGCTCCAGTTTCTTCGCGGAAATCACCGCAACCGCGCCGTTTTCCAGCGCCGAGATCGCGTATTTCGCGCCGTCGTCCTTCACGCCCGGGATCGCGATGAAAACGCAACCGGGGCGCACCTTGCGCGAATCCGCCGTGACCCCCGTCACTTCCGCGTCCTTGAATAGCGACCACGAAGCTCCCGGGAGCGCCTTGCGCAGTGTCGAAAGTTTCACGTCCCTCTCCTCTCCGTCCGGAAGCCGGTTTCCGAGGCCGACAGCCGTTGCCCGCGCCCGATCCACGTCCCTGTCCCGTTCCCTACCGCCCGCCGAGAAGCTCCACCGCCGCCCCCAGCGCCGTCACGATCGCTTCGATGATTTTCATTTCCGGCCCTCCGCCGCTTTTTTCGCCCACGCGTCCCGCTGCAACTTCACTTTCGCCGCGTCCGGCTTCACTTCGAGGATCGCCAGCCCTTCTTTCAGGATCTCCCCCACCGCCGGGGCCGCCACCGTCCCGCCGTAGTACGCCCCCTGCGGCTCCTTCACCACCACCACCACCAGCAGCCTCGGGTCCTCCGCCGGCGCGAACCCGACGAAACTCGCGGCATACTTCCCGTCCGCGTAGTGCCCGTCCTTCCCCATCAGCTTCGTCGTCCCCGTCTTTCCCGCCACCAGCCAGCCGTCGATGCGCGCCGTCTTCGCCGTCCCGCGCTCCACGACCTGAATCATCATCGTCACAAGGTCGCGGCAGACTTTGGCCGATACCATTCGTTTTCCGGGGGGAAGCGGCGATCTTTCGATTTCGTGCCCGTTTTCGTCGAGGACGGCCTTCACCAGGTGGGGCTGGAACAGCGTGCCGCCGTTAGCGATCGCGCCGTAGGCCTGGGCGAGCTGAAGCGGCGTGACGCCGATGGCGTAGCCGAAGGAGGCGCTGACGACCGTCTGCGGGGCCCACGGGTGCTCGCGGGGCAGGACGCCCGGCGATTCGCCGGGGATCCCGGCGCCGGTCTGTTTCCCGAACCCGAACGAGCGGACCCAGGCTTCCATGTCCAACGGCTTCATCCGTGTTCCCATCACCGCCATGCCGACGTTCGAGCTGACGACGAGCACGTCCGCGACCGAAATCGTCCCGTGGCCGTGCACGTCCGTGATGTGGCGCCCCCGGTAGAGCCAGTTCCCGCCGTGCGTGTCGATCATCTCGTCGGGCTTCACGAGGCCCTTCTCCAGCAGCCCCGCCATGATCACGCCCTTCCACGTCGAGCCGGGCTCGACGTAATCCGTGGCCGCCCGGCAGCGGCGCGCCTCGGCCTTGGCGGCGGACGGATCGTTCGGGTCGTAGTTCGGGTACCCCGCGATCGCGAGGATTTCGCCGGTCCGCGGGTCGGTCACGACCGCCACCGCGCTCTCCGGCGAGTGCTTCTCCATGATTTTCGCCAGCGCCTGCTCGGCGATGTTCTGGATGCGGGCGTCCACGGTGAGCTGAAGCGTCGCGCCCGGCTGGGGATCCTTCACGGGCCGCGTGAAACTGCTGATCATGTCCCGCCGCGCGTCGCGCAGCACCCACTCTTCGCCTTCCTGCCCGGAAAGCACGTGCTGGTACTCGCGTTCGAGCCCTTCCAGCCCGTTCCCGTCGATATCGACGTACCCGAGCACCTGGCCCATCGAGTTCCCGAGCGTGTACATCCGCCGCGTGTCGGTCTCAAACCCGACGCCGCGCAGCTTGAGCGCCTTGACCGCCTTTTCTTCTTCCGGCGTGCAGCGGCGCTTGATCCAGACGAAGCGCTTCCCGGAGTCGAGTTTGGCCTGGACGGCCGCGCGGTCCAGCGAGAGTGCCGCCGCGAGTTTGGTTACGGCTTCGTCCCGGTCCTCAACGAATTTCGGGTCGGCGAAGCAGCTCGGGACCTGTTTTGAGATGGCGAGGGTCTGGCCGTTCCGATCGATGATGTCGCCGCGAGCCGAAGGGGTTTCCTCGAGGGCCCAGGCCTGCGCGTCCTGTTCGGCGACGGCGGTGGCGTGGCCGCGCACCTGGATCGCCCAGAGGCGCACGCCGAGCGCGGCGAAAAGGCACGCGAAAAACGCGAACCCCGCGTCGAACTTCCATCCGGCCGGACGCATGAAAGGCTCCTCGGCTCCCCCGTCCCCGTCAGATCAGTCCCTACGGATGCTGCCCGCCCCGCGCGTCCGCTACCCTTGCTTCACCCTGCGGCGCCGCCTGGCCGGGCTTGAGCACCCGCCAGTCCTGCGGCACGGCCAGGTCCACGCCCAGGGCCACGGCCCGGTCCTTCAGCGTCTGCGGCGCGCGGCATTTGCCGACTTCCGACTCCAGCCGCCGCCGGTCGCGTTCGAGCCGCGCCAGCGTTTCCTCGCGGTCCCGGATGCGGTAACCCAGGCGAAGCGTCTCCGCCTGCTGCCAGACCGTCAGCAGCCCCACCAGCAGGAACAGCGCGACGAGCAGGATCGGTCTCGATGTTTTCACTTCGCAGGCTCCACCGGTTTCCGGATCACCCTCAACTTCGCACTCCGGCTCCGGGGATTCCGGAGCTGCTCGGCACGCGAGGGCGCCGCGACATGTTTCGTCAAGAGGTCCCACCCGGCTTGACGGTACAAACCGCGAAACCGTTCCTTGATCATCCGGTCCTCGAGCGAGTGGAAGGAGATGACGGCGAAGCGGCCGCCGGGTTTCAGCAATCCCGGAAGGCGCTCGAGCGCGATCCCCAGCCTCTCCAGTTCCCTGTTCACGGCGATGCGAAGCGCCTGGAAAATGCGCGTCGCCGGGTGCGTCCGTCCCCTGCGCCCCCCGACCGCCCCCGCCACAACCTCGGCAAACCGCGCCGTGTCCACGAACGGCCTGCCTTTCCGCTCGCGCACAATCGCTTCCGCCGCCCGCCTCGACTGCCGCTCTTCGCCCCACTCCCTGAAAATCTTCTCGAGTTCGTCGGCCGAAGCGCGGTTGACGAGCTCCGCCGCCGACTCCCCGGGCTCCGGCCCCATGCGCATATCGAGCGGCCCGGGGCGCGAGAAAGAAAACCCGCGCCCCGGGTCGTCGAGCTGCATGCTCGAGACGCCGAGGTCGAGAAGAATGCCGTCGCACGTGGCGCTGCCCCAGCAGCGTTGTGCGGCCTCCTCAACCCCCTCGTACGAGCCCAGCTCGATCCGCGCGTTCGCGAACCTCTCCAGTCTCGAACGCGCGATGTCCACGGCCGCCGGGTCGCGGTCCAGCCCCAAAAGGCGCCCGCCGGGACCGATCCTTTCCAGGATCATCCCCGCGTGCCCCCCGGCACCGGCCGTCCCGTCCACCCAGCTTTCGCCGGGCTTCGGGTCCGCCAGCGCCAGAAATTCCGCGACCAGGACCGGCTCGTGGTCCCCCACTACAGCAGGGCGGCGACGCGGCTCAGGAGCGGGAAGCGCAACTGCTTCTTCCCGATCCCCAGCTCTTTCACGAGGGCGTAGAGGTCCTCGCCGAAACCGATCCCGGCGAACACGGGGCTCATCGCGCGAAGCCTCTCGAGGCGGCGCACGACGTTCTCGATGTGCGGACGCGCATCGCTGAGCACCCGGATGTCCAGCAGCCCCTCGTTCCGGCTCTTCAACAGATCCTTCACCACGTCGAACGAATCCCGCGTATCGGACATAGTTCTGACCCCTCTTTCGTTTCCCCGCGCCCCGTTTAACGCCTCTATTGATGACGCCGGAAGATGCTCTCGCGCATCCCGCCCGGCGCTTCAAACGCTTTCTTGCGGAAGTCCTCCCAGCGCCCCTGGGTCCAGATCTGCAGGTAATTTCCACGGCCCAGGACGACGACGTCGCGCTCGATGCCGGCTGACCCCTTGAGTTCGCCGGTGAGCGTGATGCGGCCCTGGTCGTCCAGTTCCAATTCCTCGGTGGTGGCGTCGAGGTAGGTGATCGCGTCGTGGAGCAAGGGGTCGGATTCGGCGCGCTTCTCGAGCGCGGCCATCCGCTCCTGGTAAACCGCCGGGGAGCAGACGGTCAGGACGAAGAAATTGTCCTGGGGGTCGAGGCCGACCTTGACGATGGGGCCGAGGACCTCGCGGAACTTGGCGGGGATCACAAGGCGGTTCTTGGAGTCGACAACCTGAGATTGGTTGCCGCTCAACCGGCCTGGTGAAGTGCTCATTGCCCGCCCCCGGAGGTTCGCTCGTTCCCGTCCCGCCACTGCGTGGGTTGAAATGGGATTAGTCACCACTTTTCCCCGCGCAGGAACTAATACAGCTTCTGAATCGACGAGTCAAGGCAGGAACTTGAAATTTGTGAAGGGTTTACGACTCATTCACAATCCGGCGCGCCGCGCCCCATTCGAAGTGCTGTCAAAATGACATACCCACAACAGGTTGTGCAAAGACCTAAACAACGCAGGAGAGTGCGTTGCTCGTTTTTTCGCCAGGGGGAGCGCTTGCGGCTCGCATCGAGGTCCGCGCTAGGACGTAAAGCATTAGGCACAAATAACTTATGGAATTCACGCGGATTTAATCGACAAAATTAAAAATAATTCCAGTTTCATCCGCACTTCAACCGACCTCGCAGCCCTTGGGGTACGTAAATTCCCCACTTCGCTCCACTCGACTATTTCTCCATTCTCACCGCTCCGGATTCAACGTCGACCTCCACTTTCACCCCGGGGACGCAGCGCAGGAGCAGAAATCCCCCCGAAGCGCTGGACGTCCCCAGCATGTCACGGCGCTCCCCACCCTCCTGCACGATCGTGTACTTGTCCCAATGGGTCAGCGCCCCGAGATTCCGGGAAGCGTGGTACGGGCGAATTTTTTCCTCGGGCGCGACGACGCCGACGACGTACGCACCGGGGCGCAGAACGATCGTCCCCTTGCGGAACGGGTTGAGCCTCACGAAAAGACGCTCCGGCCCTTCGTAGAAAATGAAAATGTGATACCCCGTCGCGTTCTCGACCGAGACCGCCGCGAGGTCCTTCAGCCCCGTGTCCATGGCTAGTCCAGATTCACCCGGCTGCTCCGCGGCGGCCTTCGCGAACGCCAGGCCCTTGTCGAGAATCTCGTCGCGCGCCGCAGAGGCTTCGGCCGTCCCCGGGAAGACGTCGCAGAGGAGGCTCAGCATGAAGATCCGCCGCATCGGCGACGACTTCAGTCCTTCCGCGGCGGCGTTGATTGCGTTTCGAAATTCCACGGCGAACGCCGGGGCCGGTGCGCCCAGCTCCGCAACGTAGAACGACGTCAGCTGCACCACGCCTTCCAGGTCCTGGTTGCCCGCGGCCTCGCGAATTCCTTTTTCAAGCGCCGCGATGCACGCCTTCGCCGGCTCCCCTTTCGGGTCCGCCCGGATCGCGCCACGCACCATCCACTCCGCCTGGCTGAACTTCCGCTCCGCCATCAGGCTCGCTCCCCATCGGGCGTAAAAATCGGGAAGCGCGGCACGCGCGGCGGCGGCACTCGGGTGCGGCGGTGTCCACCGGCCGTCGCGCAGCAGCCCGCCCAGGACCTGCCGGCGAAGTTCGGGCGTCGGCTTCGGCCCGCTCCGCTTTTCGACCTCCGCCAGAACTTCCTTCGGGACCCCTGCCCAGACGTCGAACGTTGCGTCCGCTTCGGCCCGGGCCATCCACCAGTCCGGGATCGCCCGGTCCAGCGCGTCGCGAAAGTGGGAGTCGGCCTGGACGAACTCCCCGGCGCGCGACTCCGCAAGCGCCTCTTCCACGAAGGTGACGGCGAGTCCTTCGAACGCCTCCACCCTCACCGCCGCGTCCTTCGATTCCGTTCCCTCCCGCCAGAAATTCGCAATCGACCGCGCGGGAATCGTCCGGATCTTCCCGTCGCGGACCCCGCGCGCCGCCTCAAGCGCCAGCGCCGGCACTTCGGCCTCGCACGCCAGCCGTTCCTCCGGTTTCCGCTCCGCGTCGAACGCAAACCGCGCCGCCCCCAGCCAGGTCAGCGCCTGCGCGGGATGCCCGGCGGCCGTCGCGGCGTGCGCCTTCTCGCGGTTCGCGGCCCCGCCCAGCTTCGACAACTCCTGCACCAGCGGGCTCACGCTCATCGGCTGCTCGACCCACGCCGCCGCTTCGTCAATCCACCGGTCCGCCTCCGCCATCTTTCCCGCCGCTTCGTCCCGGCGCGACCGCGCCAGCAGGTACGCCTGGAATCCCCGGATCACCCGGTCCTCGGGCGAGTTCCCGGCAGCCGCGAACGCCGTTTCGTACAGCCGCCCCGCATCTTCGAACTTCCCCTGCCGCGCCGCCGCCTCCGCCGCGTACTCGCTGTCCTTCTTCCACGATTCGCGCATCTGGCGCGCTTCGTCCGAAGCGGGAGCGCGCTTTTCGATTTCGCGAAGCGCGCTTTCGGCCTCCTCCCAGCGGCTGCGGGAAGCGTACTGGTACTGGATGTGGAGGCGCCTGGGGAGTGCCGCGCGAGCTTTCGCCGCGGAGGCGGCGTCAGGGCCGTCAGCGACCTCGATCGTGAGCCTCACCGACTCGGAGGGGCTCTCGTACTCGACCCGCTCCGCCCTCTTCAGCTTTCCTTCCGCCGTCGAAAGGTCCGGCATCAGCCGCCCCTCCTCGTCGCGCGGGGCGGCCGCGTTGCGCGCCATCGAACAGCGCCACGAGATGAACAACCACCCGAAGAAGAGCGCGCCGATCGCGATCGGGATGACGAGCAGCCGGGCGTAGGGATTTTCGGACATCATCGACCGGATTCTACCGCCGGCCCCCTCACGCACCCATTTCTCGAAACTGCGCTTCCGTCGGGAACCCGCTCACGCGGAACCGCGGGGGATTCAGCCCCTCGTCCTTCATCGCCGCCCCGAGCACCCGCCGCGCCACGTCCCACCCGACCTTCGCCCGGATCCCTTTCGGCTTCCCCCGCTCCATCAGCCCGAACGCAATTCCTTCGGCTTCCGGCAGCAGCGACTCCACGTCCTGCGCCCACGACGTCAGCGTGCTGAGTTCGCCGGATTTCGGGTTCTGGAAAAGCATGAGCGCGGCGACGAAGACGTCCTCGCCCTTCTTTTCGAACGCGGCCTTGAGAAGTTCGCCCTGCTCGTGGAAGTCGCGCGCCACGCCGTGGAGCCGGAGTTCGCGAAACACGCCGCCGGCGGGCGCGAACGGGACCCAGTTCCGCCCCTCAAGCCGGATCGCTGCGCCGCTCATCGCCCTCGGCCTTTTGAGCGCTTCCCGCGCCAGTCCTCCCATCGCGGCGAGGCCCGCGGCATCGTCCGCCCCGGCGAGCAGGACCTGGTTCTGGCTCGCAATCACCGCGACCGGGTCGCCGGGCAACCCGAGCCCGCGCACGAGGTCGATGAGCAGCACGCGCGCCGCGTCGTGGTCGTCGTGCCAGGGCGAAGCGAGCACGCCGGGGGCCGGGCGTTCCCAGTCCCCGCCGCTCCGGCGCTCCAGGTTGGCCGCCGCCGCCGCGAGGGCGTCCTCGAATCCCATCTTCCAGCCGCGAAGCGCTTCCGCGCCGACGGCCGCGACCGAGTCCGGCCCGTCGTACGCCAGGCTCGCCGCGAATTGCCCGCCGAATACCCGGTGCGGGATTTCCGGAAATCCTCCCGGCTCGACCTGCCTGCGGATCGCGATGAAATCGTGGAAGACACGCTCGCGGACGCGGGGCAGCAGGCCGGGAAGCGCGGCGGCGAAATCGCCGGGGATCTCGAGGGGCGCTGCGAACGCCCTCACGGCGCGCGCCATCAGCGCTTCACGCTCCGCCGGCGGCGCCGCCCGGTACTCGTCGTAATGATTCTGCAGGAAAATGCGGATGTCGCCCCCGACGGCCAGCGAGAACGCCCCCGCATCGAAAGTGACCGGCCGGCGTTCCCCCGCCGCGCGCAGCCTGGCCTGGAACATCGCCGCGAACCCCGCGGGGTCGAGATCCTTCGGTTTGGACTTGAAGGGCCACATGGCGGGAAGTTACCGCGAGCGCTTGCGGCGCGCCGGCTTCTTTGGGGCCTTTTTCGCGGGGGCGCGTTTTGCCGATGTTTTCTTTTTGTTCGGCGGCGCGGCCTTCTTCCGCCCCGGCTTCGCGGGAACCTTCTTCTCCGGTGCGAGGACCGGTTTGTCAGCCAGCGGCGCCAGCACCACCCCGGCCGCAAGCCGCTCCGCGGCAGCTTCCTCGGCGGACTTCAGTGCCGCGCGGCGGTGAAGCTCCGCCTGCATCTCGCGCCAGGGCCCGTAGGGAATGCCGAAGCCGGTCTTCAGGAAGGCATCGAGCGAGTCGTACGCCCAGTGCCAGAACTCCGCCTGGCGGGCGCGCTCCTCTTCGCCGGCGAGGTTCGAAAGCTCGACGCGAAGGCGGGTATTCCCCGACTCGTCCACGAACGTGAACGCCAGCCGCGCGTCGGCGCCGCCGGCCCGGCGCCACGTCAGCGCGAGTCGGCGCAACTCCTCGATCTCGGCGTATTCGCCCGCGTCGCCTTCCCCGTCGCGGTAGTGCCCGCCCGGGACCAGGTTCACCTCGGCACCTTCGTGAAACCACGCGCTCAGGATCTCGGCGCGCGTGAGGGTGGCCCAGACGACGTCGATCGGCGTCTCAAAGACTCGCTCCACCGTCACGCTCGCGGAAACCTCGCCGGGGCCGCTCATGCTGGCTCTCGCTCCAGAGTCACGAAGACCTGAATGGCTCAACTTCCCCCGGGGAAATAAAACGGGCGCGCTTTCGCGCGCCCGTCACTGGTTGTTCCCGCTTCAACACCCTCCGCCCGCTAGGACGTCGCCCCGCTGGTCAGGATCTTCGTCAGCGTCACGGCATTCCCGACGTCGTTGTACTCGAGCCGGTCGCAGCACTTGAGCATCAGCATGATCCCCAGGCCGCCCAGCTTGCCTTCCTTGTGCCGCTCGCGCGCCGCATTCAGCGCGTCCCCGGCCTTCCCCTTCTTCACATACTTCGCGTGGTCGAACCCCTGGCCCTGGTCCTTGACCATGCAGGTGATCTTCTCTTTGTCGAGCAGGTACAGGATCTCGATCTTCTTGTCGCGGCGATACTTGTTCCCGTGCTGCGCCGCGTTGCCGATCCCTTCGCGGAACGCCGCCGCAATCGCCACCTGCGCTTCTTCCGACAGCCCGCTTCCCTCGAACAGCACCCGCCCGAACTCGTTCGCCTTCTCGATCGCGCCGTCCTCGGTCGGGAACTGGAACAGCACCTGCTGCTCGAAGATGACTTCTTCCTCGCTCGAGCGGACGAGTTCGTCGTCGCAGATGTTGAAGAGCTTCTTGACCTCGAACGGCTGGACCACGTGCGCGTCGCCGCAAACCATGAACTGCTTCGGCGAATCGAGGTTCGAATTGGCCGGGAAAATGATGATCAGCGGGACGTGCGCGGTTGCGCGGTTCGTCTTCACCGATTCCGCGAAGCGCTGGTACTCCTTCACGCCGCTGTCGATGATCGTCAGGTACACGCCGCCGTCGTTCAGCAGGGTCTCGGCGTCAGCGACGGAGGTGGCGACGTTGGTCTTCCACCCCGCCTTGTTGAAGTAGTAGATGATGCAATCGACGAAGAAATCTTTTTCGGGGAAGAGCGCGAGGACGGTGGCCACGCGCTGGGTCTGCACGGCCTTGGCCCAGCCCTCGGCGACCATGACAGTCGGCGTGCGGCCTGCGAAGACCGGTCCCGGGTCGAACGCGAAGAAGCGCTTGGCGCCGGACAGCATCTTGTGGCCGTGCTTGGGATCCTTGGCGATTTTCGCGCGTTCCTTGCGGACGCGGAAGGTGCCGAAAGAATCGGCGACGACGTCCTTCTCCGCGAGCACGAGCTGCTGGACGCCCTTCAGCACGCCACTCAGCATCGCGCCGGCGTTGTCGGGGGGAACGCCCAGGCGGGCCGCCACCTGCGACTGGACTTCGGCTTCGCTGAGGTAGGAAGTCCCCTCGCCGAAACCGATCCTGAGGAAGTCCCGGAATTCGACTCCTTTGCCGGCCTTGATGGCGTCCCCGCAGACGCCGAAGACTGCGCTGCAGATCTGCTTCGCACGGTCTTCGTCGACCTTCATGGCGGGTGCCACGGCCCGGCTCAGATCGTCGATGGTCGCGGTGGGCATCTAGGCGATCTCCTTGGCTTTCTTGATCAATTCGTCTTCGGAAATAATCCGCTTCTCGATGAGAAGACGGACCAGTGCCCGCTGGAGCTGCGCACGGCTGACACCCTCGCGGCTCGCGCGTTCATCGATTTCCCTGGGAACCGGCGACTCCTCGAGTTCCTTGAGGAGCTGCTCTTTCGACTTCGTTTCCTCGGGCGGCTTTTCGGCGTAGAAGAACTGGTTGATGGCCTTGCTGAGCGCGCCACGCGAAGCCAGGGCGACCTCGATCTTGTAATCGGTCGCGAGCTGGATTTCCTCGAGCGCCTCGATGTCCGTCGGGTCGGCCACGGCGAGCGTGAGCATGCCGTCGCGGAACGCGATCGGGATGCACGTGTGCTTCTCGATCAGCTCCCGCGGGACCCTCTTGATCAGGTTCTCTGGCAGGACGACCTTGTCGAGTTCGGCGATTCGCAGATTCTGGCGACGCGCGATGAACTGCGTCACCTGGTCATCCGTGATAAATCCGAGCTTCACGATGACCGCGGGCAGCTTTCCGCCGACCGCCTTCTGGAAATCAATCGCCTTGCGAAGCTGTTCATCCGTGACCAGCTTGGCTTCGACGAGGAGACGTCCCAGCTTCGTGCCCCCCAGATCGAGGCTGGTGTCTTCCTTCATAAGGCTCGTCCTCCCCTCCGGTTGGGACAAGTCAGGCGGGTCTAAGGAGGGGGATTCTAGGGAATGCCCGATCCGGGTGTCAAACGCTTTCACCCCACATCGGCGCCTCCCCAGGTCACAAAATGCCGGCACCCGGGTTGTTTTACAGGGTGCGGCTACTGCCGAAGCGTCGCCTGGAAGCTCGCCCCCAGCGCCGCGACGGCCGCCTGGACCACCGCGTCCGCCTCCGCCGACGTCAGCGTCCGGTCGGATGCCCGCAACGTCAGGGAGAACGCCACGCTCTTCTTCCCCGCCGGGATCCCCTTCCCTTCGTACAGGTCGAAAAAGGTGATCGATTCCAGAAGGCCGTCATCCTGGGCCGAAGCGCGGACAGCGGATTCGATATCGGCCCACGCGACGGCGCGGTCGAGCACCACGGCGATGTCCCGCTGCACCGACGGCAGCGTTGGGAAATCCGCGAAATGCCGCTTCAGCTTCGCCGCCTCCACGAGCACGTCGAAATCGATTTCGGCCACGCACGGGCGCGAACGGAGGTCGTGCGAAGCGGCGAGCGCCGCGGAGATTTCCCCGAGGGAGCCGATTTCACGGGCGCCGTGCGAGATGACGGCTGTGCGGCCCGGCGCGAGGTGGGCGCGTTCGCCGGGGCGGAACGCCGTGTGCGTGAGGACTCCGAGGCGCTCCAGCACGTTTTCGAGCGATCCTTTGAGCGCCAGGAACCCGCGCGACGAAGCGATGCCGAGCACGGTGCGCTCCTGGAAGCCGCGGGCGTCGCGTGCGTAAACTTTCGCAATCTCGAACAGGTCTGCGCCTTTTTCACCGTAGGACTCGTGCATCCGCACCGCCTCCAGCAGCGACGGCACCAGCCCGGTGCGCATCTGCTCTTCGCGTTTCCCCGTTTTCCCGAGGACGCCGACGGCTTCGCCGGCAATGAAGGGCGCTTCGGCGGCGAATTTCCCCGTGAACGAAAGGGTGAGGACCTCGTCGTGGCCGGAGGCGCGAAGGGCGTCCTTGGCGGCGCGTGCGGCCTCGTCGGCGGGGTGAGGGCGGGCGAGGGCGATGTTGACGCGGGGGGAGGCGGGGATGCGGTCGTAGCCGTAGACGCGGGCGACTTCCTCGACGAGATCGACGTCGCGGGTGACGTCGGCGCGCCAGGTGGGGATGGCGATGCGCCACACGCCGTCGACTTCCTCGCGGATTTCGAACCCGAGTCCCTCGAGGATTTTCCGCGCCTGCACATCCTCGACGTCGCGCCCGAGGATTTTCCCGATCGATTTCACGGGGAACTGGAGCTGGCGCTTGGGTTCGCTCTCCGGGTTGGTGTCGAGGTGCATCGTGTCGGGGCGGGCTCCGGCGTGCTCGCGCATGAGGAACACGGCGCGGCGGCTCGCCCAATCCACGCGCGCCGGGTCGACGCCGCGCTGGAAGCGGTAGGAGCTGTCGCTGGCGAGGCCGAGCTTGAGTGAAGTGCGGCGGACGGTGACGGGGTCGAACGCTGCGGACTCGAGGAGGATGTCGGTTGTCGCTTCGGTGACCTCGGTGTCCTTGCCGCCCATGACGCCGGCGATCGCGACGGCCTTCTCGGCGTCGGCGATGACCAGCGCGCCGGCGACGTCGTATTCCTTCCCGTCAATCGCGCGCAGCTTCTCGCCGGGGTTCCCTTTCCGGACCAGGATGCTCTTCCCCGAAAGCTTGTTCAGGTCGAAGGCGTGGAGCGGCTGGCCGCACTCGTAGAGGACGTAGTTGGTGATGTCCACGACGTTGTTGATGCTGCGGAGCCCGATTGCCTCGAGGCGTTTGCGCATCGCGGCGGGCGAAGGGCCGACCTTGAGGCCCTTGACGATCCGCCCGACATAGCGCGGGCAGAGTTCGGGGGCCTGGACGTCGAGCATCCAGTCAGGCGAGCGGAACGAGCGCGTGGTTTCGAGCTTGAAGCCCGGCTCCTGCATCGGCTTGCCGGTGACGACGGAGACTTCGCGCGCCACGCCGATCAGCGAAAGGCAGTCGGGCCGGTTCGCGGTGATCTCCAGCTCGATGACGGTCTCGCCGCCGCGCTCCTCGACGCCCTCGACCTTCACGCCGGCCTTGGTGAGAAGCTCGGCGATCGTCTCGGTCGGGAGCCCGGTGCGGCAGTAGTCCGCCAGCCAGTCGGTGGTGAATTTCATGGTTTACCACTGCCTCAGGAACAGCGGATGGCTGCGGATGAAATGTCGAATGTCCGGCACGCCGAGCTTCAACATCGCAATCCGCTCGACGCCCATCCCGAACGCGAACCCGCTGTACTTCGCCGGGTCGATCTTCGCGTACTCCAGCACCTTCGGGTGCACCATCCCCGCACCCAGCACCTCAATCCACCCGCTTCCCTTGCACGCCGGGCAACCGCCCCCGCCGCACAACAGGCAGGAAACGTCCACTTCCGCGCTCGGTTCCGTGAACGGGAAATAGCTGGGGCGGAAGCGCGTGTCGGTGCTCGCGCCGAAGAGTTCCTTCATCGCGATTGCGAGCACGCCTTTGAGGTCCGCGAACGTAACGCCCTCGTCCACCATGAGGCCTTCGAGCTGGTGGAAGACGGGCAGATGGCTCGCGTCCGCGGGGTCGGTCCGGAAAACTTTCCCGGGCACCACGACGCGGATCGGCGGCTTGCGGCCTTCCATCACGTGCATCTGCGCCGGGCTGGTGTGGGACCGGAGGAGGAAGCGGTACGGGCGCGTGGCGGCGTCGACATCGTCGAGGTACCACGTGTCGAACGGCTCGGCGGCCGGATGGTCGAGCGGGATGTTGAGCGCTTCGAAGTTGTAATACGACGTCTCGATCTCGGGCCCGTACGCGGCCTCGAAGCCAAGCTTCGCGAAGATCTCGCGGATCTCGTCCATCGTCTGGTAGATCGGGTGGCGCCGGCCGAGCTTGGGGCGCGTGCCGGGAAGCGTGACGTCGATGGCGTCGGCGGGTGCGGCCTTGACGGCGGTCCCCGCGAGTTCCTTGAGACGCGTCTCGGCGGCGGCCTCGCAGGCAATCTTGAGATCGTTGATCGCCTTGCCGCGCGTCTTCTTCTGCTCGGGAGGCAGCTTGCCGAGTTCCTCGGTCAGCTTGCGCAGCTGCCCGGTGCGCCCGAGCCAGTCGGACTTCAGGCGGTCCGCCGCCGCCGCGTCCTTGG
>JAIOPR010000049.1 GCA_021413805.1 Planctomycetota bacterium | reverse complement strand
GATCGCCCACGAGGCGCCCTGCGGATGGTCCTTGCGCAGCGAACCTGCGAAGACGAGCGCCGCCGGCACGAGGGCGCAAGCCGCGGTCATCCAGGTGGTGCTCACGTTGAGCGCCAGCACGACGTACCCGCCGGCCACCATCGCGAGAAGCGCTCCCACCGCCGACCAACCGGCCGGCTCGCCCGCCACGATTCCAGGCGTTTCCTCGCCGCGGAAACCCAGCGCGCCCGTCGCCAGGGCGAGCAACCCGAGCGACATCGCCGCGATCATCGCCCCCGGAGCGACACGCGTCGCAGGACTTGCGAGCAGCACGCACAGCATCACCACCGAAACCACGCCGGCCCCGGCGAGCGCTTCAAGTCGCCGCTTGTCGTGCCGCAATGCGAGTGAAGCGGCGGCCGCGGGGAGGAACGCAAGGGCACCCAGCGCGTGATTGAGCGGCTGGTGAAAAACCTGGCCGGTGGTCGAAGCCCACGCGGCGCCGAGAAGGCCCGCGCCGACGAAGAGCGCGAAATCGACGGCGACCGCGAGGCCGCCGGCGGTGAAGACGGCGCCGGCGAGCGCGAGGGACACGGCGCCCTCGGGGCGCGACCAGAACAGGAACCCGGCGATCACGGCGGGAATCGCGGCGACGGCGCCCATGTTGCGGGTCGGGACGCGGAAGGCGTCGCCGAAGCGCCACGCGGCGGCGACCGCGAGGAGAGCGGCGCCGGCGACGAGCGCGGACATCCACTCCCCCGCCAGCCCCGCGCCGTGCGCTGCAAAGACGAGAGCGCCAAGGAGCGACGGCTCGGCACCGTAGAGGAACCGCGGATCGCGACGGACGCGGAACACGAGAAGCGAAAGCCCGGGCAGGGCCAGGGCGACCGCCGCGCGTCCCGCGAAATCACGCCAGTAGAACGGGAGGCGGGACAGGTCGTCGATCGCGGGATTGCAGCAAAGTGCCAGCGCGGCGATGTGGGCGAGGGCGGCCACTTGCGTCGAGACGCGCGCAAAGACGTCGGTCCGGCGGCCGTACGCGTAGAGCGCAGCGGCGTAGCCGCCCAGCCCGATCGGCAGCCAGCCGGTCGGCAGGTGAAAGATGTTCTTGATGGCGAAGAACGCCACTCCCGGCAGTAGCAGCGTCGCCTGCGCCAGGAACGCGTTGTCGCGCTTCAAGGCCACCACCGCGATCGCCGGCGCTGCAAACGCCGCGAACAGCAGCAGGCCCCAATCGGCCTGCGGGAAATGAGCGTGCCCGTACCCGGTGACGGCGATGACGCACGCGACCGAGAGCAGCACGCCGCCGCCGATGAACAGCGGCTCCGTCCGCGCGTGTTTTTTCAGCGTGACGAACATCGCGGCCGCGCCGACAGCGGCGACCGAAGCCGGCCACGCCGCCCACACCGCGTGGGTCGCGTTGCACCCGGCGAGCGCTGCGCCACCGGCGGCCACCCAGGCGCCGTGCATCCAGCGGGAATCGTGCGCCGAAAGGATGGCGAACCCGGCCGACATCGCCAAAGCCCCCGCCATCCCGATCGCCGGGTGCAACTCCCCGTTGATCACGAACGGCACCGAAACCAGCAACGAGCCCACCAGCACGACCGCCGCGGAGACCTCGAATTCCACCCGGCGTTTCCAGACCGCCAGCCCCGCCAGCGCCGCGCCCAGCAGCCCATATCCGGGCGCCAGGTCGCCGCCCGTGATGCCGAAGAGGTCCAGCAGGAACCCGTGTCCCATGACGACGGCGGACATCGAGAGCCACCGGAAATAGCCAAAGCCGGAACGGCCGGCGAGCCAGCCGTAGAGCGCAGCGCTTCCCGCGGCCCCGGCAAGCCCGATGGCGGAAGACGGGAATGGCGTCGCGTGGTACCAGGCAGCGGCGGCGAAGACGAGGGGCGCGGAGAGCGCGCCGAGCACGAAGAGCGACGTCCCCGTCATTTTCAGCACGGTCTTCGAGCGCAGAATCTCGCCCAGCGCGATCGCCACGCTCGCGGCCAGCCCGATCAGGCCGACCCGCAATTGCGGCCTGAACGATTCCCACTGGTTCCGCACCAGCAGCACGACCGCAACGAACACGGCGAAAATCCCCGCGCTCGCCAGCCAGTTCAGGTGCGTCTCGGACAGGATCCCGAACAGCAGGTCTTCCTTCGGCACTTCCGGCTTTCGCGTCGCCAGGCGCGGCGCCGAGAAGCGCGGCTTTCCCTGCGGGTCGAGAGAGACGACCTCGACCGGGGCGGAAGCGGGGATGGCGTCGGGGTTGGAAGAACTGATGGCGGGCGCGCCGGCGGCGACCGGAATTGCCGGAGCGGGAGAAGGAGCAGCGAGGGCCGGGACGACGACGGGAGCCGGAACGACAACAGCCGCCGGCACCACCGGAGTCATCACCGGCGCCGGGGGGACAACCCGCTTCACGGGCGCCGCCACAATCGCCGCCTCGGCGACCGGCACGATTTCCGGCTTGAATCCGGGCGAGTGGGAGATGAGCGAGGCCATCGCCCGGTTGTGCTGGCCGCGATATTTTTCGAGGAGCCGGTCGACGATGAAGGGCGGGACTTCCCGGTTACGCCGCCACGAGCCGGTCTCCCCGAGCAGGACGTTGGCCCGCATCAACTCGCGCTGGCCCTCGTCGAGCCGGAGGTGGCAGCGGGGGCAGAACGTCATGGAGTCGCGGACGGGAGACTCGCAGAATTCGCAGCGGAAGAGCGGCGAAGGGGTTGCGAGGGTGGGGTCAGCGGGACTGGAATTCATGGGGCGCTCCGAGAGTGCGAGTGAACGTTCACTCACATTGTCGCTTACCGTCCTGTCCGTGTCAAGCCGTCACTGAAAAATAACCGGTACTCCATTCACTCCTCCCCCTTCCCCAAGAATCCCTCTTCTCGCTATCCTTCACACATGAAATCACTCCCCGTTGTCGCCGCCCTCCTCGCCCTTGCCACAAACCTCCGCGCCGAAGACGCCATCGACCGCCGCATCGACGAAATCTTCAATGGCCGCGCCGCGACCCTCACCGGCCAGCTCCAGGACCTCGTCCTCCACGAAATCGGGCACGCCCGCCGCCTCCGCGACGCCGACCAGGTCGGCACCCTCAAGGCCGCCCGCGCCGCCGCCAGGGCCGCCGCTCCGGAAACCGTCATGCGCAAATCGGGCGCGACCGCCGACGCGGAAGCGCTCTGGGACGACCTCCGCGCCGCCACCGTCGTCCATTTCGCCGAAACCCACGACCACGTCCGCTGCCACGACCTCGAGTTCGAAGCGGTCCGCCAGCTCGCGGGCGAAAAGGGCGATTTCGCCGTCGGCCTCGAGATGTTCCCCAGGTCGCTCCAGCCCGTCCTCGACAAATGGACCGCCGGCGAACTCTCCGAGTGGGATTTCCTCGAGGGCGTCAACTGGTACCGCAGCTGGGGATTCCCGTACAAGCTCTTCCGCCCCATCTTCCTCTACTGCCGCGACCACCACATCCCGCTCGTCGGCCTGAACGCCCCGGCGGACGTCAACCGCAAGGTCGGGCGCACCGGGCTGCGTTCGCTTTCGGACGAAGAGCGCGCGCAGCTTCCCGCCGAGATCGTGCTGACGAACGAGGCGCACCGGCGGAACTTCGAGGAAATCCTCCCGCACCACCCGGGGATCAAGCTCGACACCTTCTACGAGGCGTTCTGCGTGTGGGACGAGATGATGGCGGACAGCGGCGCGCAATGGTTGAAGGCGCACGGCGGCCGGCTGCTCGTGATCGCGGGAAGCGGGCACATCCGCGGCGGGCTCGGCATCCCTGACCGGCTCAAGCGTCGATTCAGGGGCAAATACCGGATCCTGCTCCAGCGCGACGTCGCCGAGGCGGACGACAATTTCGACCTGATGCTCGCCCCGGGCGCCGACTGGATCTGGTGGACGAAGGAAGACCACGTTTCCGCGCCGCCGAAGCTGGGCGTCGCGATGGACGACAAGCTCGCGGTCACCCTGGTCGCGCCGGGCTCGGCGGCGGAGAAGGCGGGCGTGAAGGTCGGGGATGTGATGAAGCGAGTCGGGAAGCGCGAGTTCACGCAGCCGGAGTCGATCCGGCATTACCTCGAGCTTCGCAAGCACGAGGAGTTCACGCTCGTCGTGGAGCGCGGAGGCAAGGAAACCCGGCTGAAGGTGACGGTGCCGCTGGACTCCGGGAAATAGCCCGTTCGCACAAAAAAACGGCGGGCGCGTTTCCGCGCCCGCCGCCCTTGCCTGCCGTCAGGCTTCTATTTGTCTTTCACGACAAACGTCTTCGAGTTCTCGCCCCACCACAGCTCCCACTTGTCCACTTCCTTGTTCGAGTAGGGCTGCCCCGTCACTTCGCGGAGCGAGTTGCTCGCGGCCTGGCGCACCGCTTCGGATTTCGAATTCCTGACCTCCGCGATCAGCGGCCCCACGGCTTCCTTGACCCGGATTTTCGCGAACGCGTTGCATGCCGCCTCATGGACTTCGACGTCCTGCTTGGGGTCCTCGAGGATGCCGATCAGGTCCTTGGCCGAGTCCTTGTCCTTCTTCGAAGCCAGGCCATTGATCGCTGCGATCCGCGATTTCGGCGAAGCGTCCTTAAGGTGGCCGCGCAGCGTTTCGGCCGAAATCTTGCCCGTCATGGCGCGCCCCGCCAGCTCCAGTTCTGCCGCTTTCGCCGCGGCGCCGCCCGCACCCACCATCTCGAAAAGCTGCGCATCGTCCTTCGACTTGAGCCCGGCCGAATACAGCTTCCAGCCTGCGAATCCCAGCCCGCCCAGCACCAGCAGGATGCCGATTTTCGCGACGTTTGACATGCCGCTTCCACTTGCCATGGCACACCTCCTCAAACGGGTATTGATACCCGGTTCCTGACGATGGTACCACGCTGGTTGCGCGCCTTCGCATCCGGAGCTACGATCCCCCCGTGGCGCCGAAACCCCTCACTTACATCCTTCTCTACTTCCCCATCGCGCTCGTCGCGAGCCTCGTCCTCACGGCCGCGAAGGAAGACGGCGCGGCGAACGTCATGCGGAAAGGCCTGAAGACGTTCGGGCTGCTGAGCCTGGCGATCCTCGGCGGCGGGGTCCTGGTCTGGGCCGTCGGGCGCTTCGTCTAGGCCGGACTTTCAGGTTCGCTGCCGCCCGCTTCGCCTCCCCCGCTTCCCGTCCCGCTCCGCCCGAGCAGCAGGCTGCCCGCGAAGATGACCAGGATCAGGGCGATGGAGACGAACTTGAGCACGCGATCGTCGATGTGGATGAGCCCGAATTCACTGGCGAGCTCGACGAGCATTTTCGCCCCGGCGATCCCGACGATCACGTAAGCGCCGTTCACGACGCCTGGAAACCGCTCGATGACCTTGAGGAATCCGCCCGCCACGAAGCGCATGGCGATGATCCCCAGGATTCCGCCGGTGATGATGACGACCGGGTTCTTCGACGCCGCCATCGCGACCAGGATCGAGTCCACGCTGAAGACGATGTCCGTGAACTCGATGCGGAGCACGACCGACCAGAAGATCGACAGGCCGAAGAGGCTCGCCGCGGCCGCAATTCTCCGGCCACCGCCGGCCCCGGCATGCTTGGACTGCTCGCGGAAATGCTTCACCGGCAGCCAACACAGATAGCCGCCTCCCAGCGCGAGCGCGGCGATTTTTGTCCAGTGGTACGCGAGCAATTCCAGCAGGAAAATCACCGCAAGGATCCGCATCGCAAACGCGCACCAGATCCCCACCTTCAATGCGATCTTCTGCTGGTCCTTCGGAAGTCCGTACGCCAGAAGCGCCAGGACGATCGCGTTGTCCGCGCTCAGGATCGCTTCCAGGATCACCAGCAGCCCGACCGCGATCCAGTCCTCGGGCCCGAACACGAAGGCCCCGCGCGTGAAAATGGTGGTGGCGAGCACGGGGTGGAGGAGTGGGGTTACTTGCGGTCGGCGCGAGCGAGAAGGCCCATGACGACGAACGTCAGGACCGTCAGGACCCCGGCGGCGACCCAGCCCATCATCGAAAGTTTCAGGTCACCCGGCATGTCGGCGGCTCCGTGGAAAAGGCGTGTGGGTGGAAATTGTGCGGCGAGAGGCGGGCAGCGTCAAGCTTCAGCGCGGGGCGGAACAGCGGGCGCGGGAGGCAGCGGCGCCGGCGGCACCGCCACGGCCTTCGCCGGCTCTTCGACCTTCAGCGTCAGGATGTTGAGGACCAGCACCACGTTGAGCAGCCCCGCCGAGCACATGTACAGGAGCCCCGGCTCGTACAGCTCCATCGGCGAGAACCCGCGCGGGCCGGCATCCCCGCACAGCCACGTCGCCACCCACGTCAGGCCGCTTCCCCACCGCCCGACGTAGTAGAACGGGTTGTCATCGAAGCGGACGAAGCGGAAGTCGGCGAGGACGTAGCCGGCGAGGTAGGTGAGGGTGAGGGCGAGGAAGAAGAAGAGGGCCTTTTTGGGGCGGCCCATATAGAGGTGCCCGAGGCCCGGGACGAGCCAGGCGAGGGCGATGGCGATGGAGGGGTCGCGTTTCATCGGGTGGGGATTATAGGCGGGTTCGGGGATCGGGGGAGGAATGAAGGGCGTCACATGCGGAACGACTCGCCGAGGTAGGCCTTGCGGACGTCGGGGTTTTCGACGAGCTCAGCGGCGACGCCGTGGGCGAGGATTCGGCCATCATCGAGGATGTAGGCGCGGTCAGTGACGGAGAGGGTTTCGCGGACGTTATGGTCGGTGAGGAGGATGCCGATCCCTTTTTCACGGAGTTTGCGGATGATTTTCTGGATTTCCTCGACGGCGATGGGATCGACGCCGGAGAAAGGCTCGTCGAGCATGAGGAGGGCGGGCTGGGTGATGAGGGCGCGGGCGATTTCGAGGCGGCGCTTCTCGCCGCCGGAGCAGAGGCCGCCGATGTTTTTTTTGACATGGGTAAGCCCGAACTCGGCGAGGAGCCTGTCCACGCGTTCGCGGCGTTCGGCGCGGCCGATGGGAAGCGTCTCGAGGATGGCGAGGAGGTTCTGTTCGACGGTGAGGCGCTGGAAGACGGACTGTTCCTGGGAGAGGTAGCCGATGCCGCGCCGGGCGCGGAGGTAGACGGGGAGGCGGGTGATGTCCTCGCCGCGGAACAGCACGGCGCCGGATTTCGGGGTGATCATCCCGATGGTCATGCGAAACGTGGTGGTCTTGCCGGCGCCATTGGGGCCAAGGAGCCCGACGATTTCGCCCGGCTCCATGTCGAAGGAGACTCCGTCCACGACGGTGCGGGAGCCGTAGGTTTTGACGAGGTTCTGGACGCTGAGAAGGGGCATCAGGCGATGTTGAAAAGTGAGGGAGAGGGAGTGGCAGGGGGAGGCTGATTGAGCGCGATATTTCCCCTTAAGTCATTGAGAGATCGACACTTAAGGAGTTCCCGACAGGTTTTCAACATGATTCCAATCCCCCTTGAGGGCTTGTTGAAAACCCGGGGAAAACCTGTGCCTCTCCGGCCGCGCTTCACCACTACTTGAAGGCCTCCTCGAACAGGTCTTTCATCGCTCTCCAACTCCGCCGATCGGCCGCTTCGTTGTAGGCCATGCCCTTCGATGGATCGCTTCCGGACGCCGGATTCGAGAACGCATGCACCGCGCCGCTGTACTTGACGAGCTGCCAGTCGGTTCCGGCCTTGCGCATTTCGTCCTCGAACTTCGCGACTTCTTCGGCAGGCACAAACGGATCGTCCGCGCCGTGGCAGACCAGGATCTTCGCTTTCACTTTGCCTTTTTCGGCCGGCATGGAAGTCGAGAGCCCGCCGTGAAAGGTGACGACCGCCTGAAGATCGGCTCCATCGCGCGCGAGTTCGAGGGCCACGGTGCCGCCGAAGCAGTAGCCGATCGCCGCGATTTTTTTCGGGTCCACGTGCTCATCCTTGACGAGGACGTCCAGCCCGGCCCGTGCGCGTTCCCGCATGAGCTTGCGGTCGTCCTTGAATTTCCCCGCCTGCTTCCCTGCCCCCTCGAAGGTCGTCTCCAGGACGCCTTTGCCGTACATGTCGAGCGCGAACGCGACGTATCCCTCGGCGGCGAGCTGCTCGGCGCGCTTGCGAACGTACGGGTTGTGCCCCCACCACTCGTGGACGATGAGCACGCCCGGCCGCTTCTCCTTCGCGGCGTCGTCCCACGCCATCCAGCCCTCGAGCACCACGTCGCCGTGCTTGTACTCGATCGCCCTGGTCTTCACTTCGGCCTGGGCCATCGAGCCCGCGAGCACCAGGACAACCGCCGCCAGGATTGCCGATTTCATCGCCGATCTCCGATTGACTAGCGGATCACCTTGAAGCGCGCCAGCGGATACCACACCACCAGCGCCTTCCCGACGAACTCCTCACGCGACACGAACGGGTGCCATTTCTCTTCAGCGCCGCCGAAATCCTCGTTCTCAACATCTTCCTGCGCGAAGAAGTGGTCCGTGCCATCGGTATCCCTGAAACGCTCGAGCTTGCCGTCAACGGCCCGCGTCTGCGGATAGTTCTCGGGCGAGTCGCCGTCGCCGGTCCACTGGGCGCCGTTCTTGAGCTTCACGGTGCGCTCTTTCCAGAGCCGCCCGTCCTTCGAATTGCAGACGTTGTCGCCGATCGCGAGGTAGCGCTCTTTCGGGATGGACAGGAATTCCCTGCCGGACATCACCGAGTTCCTGCCGGACCCACCGGTCCGGTTGTACAGGATATCGCGCCCGAGCCAGACGCCTTCAAACCTGACCGCGCCGCCCTTTGAACCGAAAGAGATGGGAAATCTCGGCGCGTCGGCCTGGCGGAGGTCGTCGGGAAGAACATCGACGTACTCCCACGCCGCGACCTCGATCCCCCTGATCCGCACGCGGACCGCGCCGTCACAGAAAGCGACCTCGACGTCGGCCCCCGGGATGACGGCGCGGGTCGAGACGGGTGCGGGCATGGGAAGCGCCGTAAAATTGCCGCGCTCGTCCGGCGTGTGTGAAAAGCGGACGGTCCCGTCCTCCTTCAGGAAGACGCTGAACCTCCCGTATCCGTCGCCGCGGGCGTCCGTGACGAAAAGCTCCGCCCCGGAAGCGATGGTGGCCTTGAAGCGCACGACAAGGTCGTTCACACGGGAGCGCGAGCCAACGCCGCGGTAGTAGTCCTGGATGTCGCGCTGGTACCCGAACGTCGCTTCTCCCTTCGCCGGTCCCGTGTCGAACACCGCGCCGTTCTCGTAGCACCCGGCAGGCGCGCCGTCCCACATCTTCTTGCACGCTTCGGCCGTAACGTCGTCGCCGGGCCAGACGGGCAGCCAGATCCCGACCTGTTCGTGGGCGGGCTTGCGGGCGATGCGGAACTTGCCGTCGCCGCCGGAATGCGGGCGCGTCCAGATATCG
Organism: Planctomycetota bacterium; assembly: GCA_021413805.1. Taxonomy (GTDB): domain Bacteria; phylum Planctomycetota; class MHYJ01; order WSZJ01; family WSZJ01; genus WSZJ01. The sequence continues at coordinate 7,591 of JAIOPR010000049.1, read as the reverse complement.
CCGTGGTCGATGTCGAGATCCTCGTCCGGCAGGCCGACGATGCGCTTGATGAAATTGCGCGAGCGGTCAAGCGGGTACTTGAAGACGCACACGTCGTATCGGTTTACGCCGTGCGTCATGAGGCCGATCTTGTCCACCATGATGCGGTCGCCCTGGTGCGCTGGCGGCGGTTCCCCCGGCTTCGTGTCGCCGTAAAGCGTCGGCTCCATCGAACCCGTCGGGATCTTGAAGACCTCGATGCAGAAGCACCGGATGATGAGCGCCATCAGGAACGCGACGACGATCGCCTCGATGTTGTCGCGGGTCCATTCGAGCGGGTCGGTCTCTTTCCGCCGGCCCGTCGAGGCCTCGAATGGAACCACGGCCGCCGGCTTCCCGATGCTCACGAGGGTGAGCACGAGGGCATTGAAGAGGATAAAGACGACCGGGAAAAACGGCGTCATGGCTCCGGGGACCGCGGGGGTTTCGCGGATCTTGAAGATCGCGATCGCGGCGCCCACGATTCCCAGGCCGGCGATCCACTGCGAGATGACGTAGGCCCACGACTTCTTGAAGACGATCCCTGCGGCAAGTCCGAGGTTGATCACGGCCAGCGCGATCCCCCCCCAGGCAATGGCCTGCGATCCGCCTTCGGGGGCCTTCAGCCCGAAATACATCACCGGCGGGATCCAGCCGACCGCAATCAGCGCGGCCGCGAACCACGGAATCCGCGGGTCCCGCATCAAGCGACCGAGCAAGCCTTCGGAAGGTTCCGCCATCGTGCTCCCGGTGACCAGTAAGGGGCCTTGTGGTTAAACGATCATTCCTGGTCGATGGACAGGACCGCCAGGAACGCCTTCTGCGGGATCTCGACGCTCCCGACGTTCTTCATCTTCTTCTTACCTTCCTTCTGCTTCTCGAGCAGCTTCCGCTTGCGGCTGATGTCGCCGCCGTAACACTTGGCCGTCACGTTCTTGCCTACCGACTTGATCGTCTCGCGGGCGATGACTCGGCTCCCGACGGCGGCCTGCAACGCCACTTCAAACAAATGGCGCGGGATTTCCTTCCGGAGAATCTGGATCATCCGCCGGCCCTTGTGCTCGGCCTGGTCGCGGTGGCAGACGATCGAGAGCGCGTCGACTTCTTCGCTCGCCACGAGGATGCGCAGGCGAACGAGGTTGTCGGGCTCGTAGCTCAGGACCTGGTAGTCCATCGTGCCGTAGCCGCGGGTGATCGATTTCATCTTGTCGTAGAAATCGAAGATGATCTCGGCGAAGGGAATGTCGTAGGAAAGGATGACGCGGATCGGCGAGAGGTACTCCTGCTGGACGAACTTTCCGCGGCGTTCGAGGCAGAGCTTCATGCACGACCCGATCGCCTCGGTCGGGCAGATGAGCTTCAGGCGGCAGATCGGCTCGCGGAATTCCTCGATTTCCCCCTCGTCCGGCAGCTCCGCGGGGTTGTCGATCCGGAGCGTCTCGGGCTTGCCGCCACGGGCGCGGCGGACGATTTCGTAGGTGACGTTCGGCGCCGTCTGGATCACGTCCACGTCCATGTCGCGCTCGAGCCGCTGCTGCACGATTTCCATGTGAAGCAGCCCCAGGAACCCGCAGCGGAACCCGAAGCCCAGCGCTTCCGATGTCTCCGGTTCCCATGTGAACCCGCTGTCGTTCAGCGAGAGCTTCTCGAGCGCCTTCTTGAGTTCCGTGAAATCGCCGTCGTTCGTCGGGTAGATGCCGCAGAACACCATCGGCTTCGGCTCGCGGAACCCCGGGAGCATCTCGACCGTCGCGCCCGCCTCCGTGACCGTGTCGCCGACCTTCACGTCCCGGATCTGCTTGATCCCCGCGATGATGTAGCCGACTTCGCCGGCCTTCAGGATGCCCGTGGCGAAGCGCTTCGGCGTGAACACACCGACTTCTTCGACCTTGTGCGTCTGCCCGGTGGAGAGAAGCGTGATTTCCTGGCCGGCCTTGATCGAGCCGTCCTCGAGGCGCACGTAGATGATGACGCCGCGGTAGCTGTCGTAGACGGAGTCGAACGTGAGGGCGCGGAGCGGCCGGCCTTCTTCGGTTTCGGGCGGCGGGATGCGCTTGATGACCTCGGCGAGCAGGTCCTCGACGCCGCGCCCGGTTTTCGCGCTGATCTGCAGGATCTCGTCGGCCTTCACGCCGAGCGAGTTCGTCATCTCGAGGATGGTTTCCTCGAGCTGGGCGTTCGGCGAATCGACCTTGTTGATGACCGGAATGATGTCCAGGTTGGCGTCCAGCGCCAGCAGCGTGTTCGCCACGGTCTGCGCCTGCACCCCCTGCGTCGCGTCCACCAGCAGGATCGCCCCTTCGCACGCCGCCATGCTCCGGCTGACCTCGTACGTGAAATCCACGTGGCCCGGCGTATCGATCAGGTTCAGCAGGTACGCGACGCCCCCGAGCGAGTATTTCATCGCCACGGACTTCGCCTTGATGGTGATGCCGCGCTCGCGCTCAAGGTCCATCGAGTCGAGAAGCTGCGCCTGCATGTCCCGCAACGCCACCGACCCTGTCAGCTCGAGGAGCCTGTCAGCCAGCGTCGACTTGCCGTGGTCGATGTGCGCGATGATGCAGAAGTTCCGAATCGTTTCCAGGCGCATCCAGCAGCTCCGAGGAGTCCGGCGTCGTTGCCCAGTTTCGCGGGCACGATCCGCAGGCCTTTAGAAATATTGGGAAGAGCTTCGCGGGCGACGGCGGCGCGGATGGGCTTGAAGAGGATATCCCCGGCCCGTGCGACGCCCCCGCCGATGACGATGATTGCAGGGTTGAGGATGTTGGCGAGGTCGGCGACCGCCATCCCGATCATTTCGGCCATCTCGGTCACGAGCGACAGCGCCAGCTTTTCGCCGCTTCGCGCGGCATCGACGACTTCGCGCATGCCTTCCGCTTTCTTTCCGCCCTTGTGATACCTCTCGAGTATGGCCTGCGCTCCGGCGTAGGCTTCGAGGCAGCCTTTGCGGCCGCAGAAGAGGCACTTGCGCCCGCCGGGGTGGACCTTGACGTGGCCGACTTCACCGGCGGCGCCGTCGCGGCCGTGCCAGATTTCGCCGCCGAGCACGATCCCTCCGCCGACGCCGGTCCCGAGCGTCAGCAGCACAAGCGAGCTCGCGCCCTTCGCGGCGCCGTACATGTATTCCGCCAGCGCCGCGGCGTTCGCGTCGTTTTCAATGCACGTCGCCCGGTTCGTCGCCCGCGCCACCAGCGACGCGATGTTCACACCGGCGCTCCCGAGCTTGTTGTCGAAGAGCACAACGCCGCGCACGGGGTCAAGCGGCGTGGGCCAGCCGACGCCAATCGCGATCGATCGCCCGGCCTCCGTCTCCAGCTCAGCGGCCAGCTCCGCCACCCGCGCCACCACGTCCCGCGGCGTCCCCTTCGGCGTCGCCACTTCGCGCTTCGCGATGATCTGCCCGCGGCGATCCACGACCCCGGCCTTGATGGCCGTGCCCCCGACATCGATCCCGATCACGCTTTCGAGTGACATAAGCCGGGCAATCTAGCCGACTTTCGATGTGTCCGCAATGGCTCAGGAGGAATCGGTGGTTCGGGACATGGGCGTGTAGAATGGAGGCCTTGAGTCCTGCACCCTGGATAGCCCGTCACCACCGCCGAAGGAGCCTCGCCGCATGGGCGGTCGTATGGCTGCTTCTCGTGCTCCCGGCGTGCCACAAAAAATCAACGGGTAACGATTCCGGCGACAGCAGCAGTTCGGGTGGAAGTGGCGGAGGAGGTGGGAGTCCGCCGCCCCCTCCTCCCCCGCCGCCGCCTCCACCGCCTCCGCCGACTTGGGAAATCGCGGTCAAGGTTGTCAACGAGTCCGGAATTCCCATCGCGAGTGCATCGGTCGTGGTGGACGGCATCACGCACACGACAGCCCCCGACGGAACCACGTCAATCACCGGATTATTCGAGCCCACGATCGCCGCGGTATCCGCCCCTGGATTCCTCGATGAACCCTTCATCATCGATAAGTCCGATAGCGCGGCAACTCGCACTCTTCCGCTTCACTCATCCACTTCAGCCGGCGGCATCCCGCGCATCGCCGTACATTTCGGCGGAGATGCCATGCTCGGCCGGCGATTCGTGACGCCCTCGATGCCTGACACCGCGGTGGTCACCCCCGGTGACGGTGGCGCCAGCGCCCGCGCCGTCGTTTCTTCCGCCGCTCCTCTCCTTCGCGCCGCGAACCTCACGATCGTGAACCTCGAAACCGTCGTCGGTACCCTTCCGGACTCCGCTTCCTACCCTCAGAAGCGCTTCCTTATTCAGTCACCCCCAGAGTCGGTTTCTGCACTCGACGAAATGGGAGTGGATATCGTCAACCTCGGGAACAATCACCAGAGGGACTGGCTGGACGGGGGGATTTCGTCGACGCTGGCCGCGATTGACGCTGCGGGGATTTCGAGAGTCGGGGCCGGCTTGACAGAGACGGAGGCGCGGGCCCCGTTGATGGTGTCGGCCGGTGGTGTGAATGTGGGCCTGTTGTCGTACTGCAGCATCACGGGCGATGCAGTGAATGACGCTTACCCGCTGGACGCGGACCCGGTGCCGCCAGGGCTGCCCCCTTCGGAAGCCTGGCAGTACGAGCTCCGCAGTTGGGGATTCACGGGTGCCACGGTCGTAATCCCGGTTACATCGAGGCGCGTCGGTTCGGCATGGCAGGCGATCGTGGTGGCCGAAGCCGGTGGACCGGGTGCCGCGGAGGATGCTGCGTTATGGGCTTCGGCGTCGGCGGTTTACCCCGAACTGCAGGACTGGATCGCACGCCGCGGCCACGGCGGCGCGAACCTCCTCGCTCCCTCGCGGTTTGCGCCCGACGTTTCAGCGCTTCGCGTGTCCGGAGCGGATATTGTCGTCGTTTCACTCCATGCGGCGTTCCAGTACATCGACACCAAGTCCTCGGGGATTGAACTGGCCGCATACGCCGCCATCGACGCGGGAGCTGACATTGTCGTGTGTCACCACACCCACGTCCTTCAGGGCATGGAGTGGTACAAGGGAAAACTTGTCTGCTGGAGTCTCGGTAATTGTGTTTTCGACCAGGATCTCCTGGCGACCTTCCGGAGCGGCACCCTGCGCACGGTCTTCGAAGGATCAACCCTGATCGAAGCGCGGTTCTATCCCGCCACAGTTCTTCGCTACCGGCCGGCACCTGTTTCAGGTGAGGCCGGACTGGGCGTTCTCGGGCTCATTCACGAGCGATCGGACCTCGACTTTCACTCGACCAAGCCCGCCTCGGCCATTCTCAACACGGCGCGCGTCGCCAACCCTTCCGTTGCGAAGGCGCGCTTCGTCGTCGAGGGTCACGCCGCGCGGTTGCTGCCTGGACCGGGCCCCAGCACTTCACTGACGGTGACGGCGTCGAGCACGGAAGCGACAGACCTGGCTATGCCGGGTCTTACTCGTTCGCGAGCGCCGGGCGGCGGAGCACTTCCGCCCGGGCTGTTGTTCGGCCGCGACCTGTTCGGGTTCGGCAGTTTTGAGGACGACGCCGCCGACGGGGTGGCGTCCGGCGGACTTCACTGGAACAACACTGACGCCAATTCGGACAAGGGAGTCGTCCTTGACACGGCCGCCTGGTCGGGAAGCCACGTTCTCCGGCTTCACCGCACATCGACCAATACGGCCCGCGCGCGGATGCGCCCTGTCGCTCGCGTCACTTTCGCAGACCACAAGCTCTGGCAGGACCTCGGGGGCGGCGTCGTCGCTGCTTTGGACCCTGTTCCATCTCGATCGATGCGATTCCATGCCGCCGCCTCTGGCGTCGTCAATGCCAGCGTAATCGTGGATCTTTACAACTTCGACGACGCAAACCCGACAGAAGACCCCACTTCCGTGTTTCTGAAAACCGTCGAGATCCCGTTCACCACAACCAGCGACGATGCCTGGAGGGAGATTCTCGTCGATTTTTCCGCCTCCGATTTCGCACCCTCGGGCGGACTCGCCGCCAACATGGCCCTCTTTTACGTCGCGCTGTACCCCCCTGCTTCCGGCGATACGACTCTTCGCATCGATGATCTGCAATTCGTGGAGTGGCGCGAAGCGGCCCTGCTGCCGGACGGTTTCTTCGGCGTTGATGAGCTTCGCGGGCCCGGCGCAGCATCGACCGTGACGCTGGAGCGGCGAGAGGAATGACCGGGGTGGACTCTCACACTTCGCCTGCCGCCGGAGGATTCTGGAAATATCGGGCCTCGTCGGTATTCGGGATCGCATTCGCGGTCTACGCCCTCGTCGCCATCGCGACCGGCGACTACCTGAACGAAGCGGACAGTGACGCGAGGGTGATGGGAGCGGAGTACGCCCTCGACCATCCGGCGTGGCTGCTCGACCCCTGGCACAAGCCGGTGCTGACGACACTGATCGCGGGCGTGGTGCTGTTCGGCGGCGGCGTGATCGGCGTCAAGCTGGTGCAGGCGGCGCTCGCGGCGGCGGCGCTGGCCCTGGTGCGCGCCGCGGCGGTGCGGTTCGGGGCGAAGGATCGCGAAGCGTTGCTCGCCGCCGCGCTTGCGGGACTCGCGCCGTTCTGGGTCCGCGGCGTCGCGTCGGCGCTGACCGAGACTTCGTGCGCGCTCTTCCTCGCCCTCGCGCTCTGGCTCTGGTCGCGCGAAAAATTCGCACTGTCGGCCCTCGCGACGTCGTTCGCGTTCCTCGCCCGGTTCGACGCCGTCTTTTTCTGGGTCGCCTGGACGCCGTTCCTCTTCCGCAAACGCTCCTGGGCCGGGCTCGCAAGCCTCCCTGTCGCGCCGATCCTCTGGCACCTCGCCGGCTGGGCCGCCACCGGCAACGCGAAATTCCTTTTCGCCAACCAGCCGCACCCGTGGGGGCATTCGCACTATGGAAGCGGCCCCTGGTGGACGTTCCTGAGGCTGCTGCCCGTCGCGGCAGGGGCGGTGGTGATTCCGGCTCTGGCGGGGCTGAAGCGGACGCCGGGGATCGTGACGGCGGTGTGCGGGGTGACGATTGTCGGGCATTCGATCCTGTGGACGGCGGGGATCATGGGGAGTTACGGGATGCCGCGCTATCTCGTGACGATCGTCCCCGCGCTGGCGATCTGCGCCGCGTTCGGGTTCGAGCAGTTCGGCGCGATTTGCACCGAGTTGCGGTTCGAGCGCTTCTGGAAGATCGCCCGCGCCACGTTGTTCGTGGCGGCCACGGCCGTGGCGCTCTTTGTCGTCTGGTATCGCCCGAACACTTTCAGGGGAGCGCAGCGACTCGCGGAGTTCCGGGGCGTCCTGACCGACCACACGACGGTCGCGCGGCTGCACGGGGGCGAATGGCGAAGAGTCGACCAGTGGCGCCAGAATCCGCCCGGGACGCCGGTCACGTGGGAGTCGTCGCTCGGGAGCAACGAAGCCTTCGCGACAATCCCGAAAGAGCGCCGGGAATTCGAGTGGAGTCTCATCCTTCCGCCCGCGTGGCCGTGGGAGAAGCAGTGGGAAGGGCGGATCTACCGGCTGAAGTGAGGCCGGGGCTAAAGGCCGGGGCTAAAGGCCGGGGCTAAAGGCCGGGGCTAAAGGCCGGGGCTAAAGGCCGGGGCTAAAGGCCGGGGCCAAAAGCCGGGGCCACGACAAGAGCGTTCAGCC
>JAIOPR010000048.1 GCA_021413805.1 Planctomycetota bacterium | reverse complement strand
CGGAAACGAGGATCACGTCGTCCACGGCGATCACGCAACGGAACGTCCCGCCGGCCTGGAGCGCGTCCTGGAGGCGTTTCGCGGCGGCGGCATTGAGCACGTAGAAATCGGCGGCGGACTCGGGCTTGTCCTTCTCGGGCGGAAGCATTTCGGTCCGCGCGACCACGGGAGAATTCCGCACCAGGCTGGCCGGCCGCGGCGCGTCCGGCCCCTCCGCGTTGAATCGCACCCGTTTCAGCCACTTCGCCCCTCCCGGCGCCTTCGCCGAAGCCAGTTCGTCGTCCCGCGGGATGATGTACTGCTCGTTTTCGGTCTTGGTCGGGAAATAAGCCAGGCGCATCTCGAAGGCCTTCGCGGCGAATCTCCCCATCGTGGCGACGGACTGGACCATTTCCTTCGAGAAACCGTCTTCGACGTCGAGCCGGACGCGCGTCACTCCATCCGGCCACGCCTCCGTTTTCGCCTTCACCCCCTTGAGCCCGGCGGCACCGCACCGCGCGACCATGGCCTTCGCGGCCTTCTCAAGATCCGCCGCCGAAGCGTCCGCCGGCCCGGCCAGCCAGACCGTCGCGCGCTCCTTGTAGTCCGCAGGAGCCGGTGCCGGGTCCGGCCTCGGGACGGGCTTCGGCGCCGGCTTCGGGTTCGGGTCCTTCTTCGGCTCCACCGGCGGCCCGCCCAGCGTCTGCGCGTCCCGCGCCAGCTTCTTCAGGTCGTGAATCGCCTCCACCCGCTGCTCGAAATCCTTCTTCCGGTCCGGGTAAATCTCCCCCCCATCCGACGCCTCCAGCTCCGCGTCGAACAGGATGTCCCCCACCGCCTTCATCTCCGCGTTCGCGTCCGCCAGGCTCTTCCCCGCCTCATACCGCTCCCGCGCCTTCCCGATCGCCCCGTCCAGCTTCGACAGCATCTCCTCCACCCGCGGGTACACCGCCTTCACGTCCGATTTCTTCACGACCACGCCGTCCGGGAAGCGCTCGTTCCTGATTCGAAGCGAATCCCCCTCGTCTTTCACTTCGCCCAGAAAGCGTTCGCCGGTCTTGAGCACGACGGCGTCGGGAAGCGCAGGAAGGGCGCAAGTGGCGAGGAGAAGGACCGTGAAAAGGACTCGCATGGGAGAGGCGAGTGTAGCAGGAAGCGTTTCAGGATTTCGGGGGCTCGTCGGTCGACGGGCCAGGATCGCCGGCCGGCGCCTAGGGCGTCTCGACCGGCGCTACGGGGAACGCGAGCAGGGGCGGCGACGGAGGCGGTCCCTTCGTGAGATCGGCGCGCCGTTTCTTGATCCGCTGGATGCTCAGGAGGATCGGCACGGCCGCGATCGCGGGGATGTAGAGGCTTGAATCGTTGCTGCGGCTGCCGGCGTCCCTCGTATGGCCCGCCACTGTGAGCCAGAAATCCAGGCTCACGGAAACGATCGCCATGATGAGGATGAGCACACCGTTGACAACCTGCCAGTAGTAACGGAACGCCAGCGCCGTGTCCGGGAGCCAGCGGAAGACGGCCAGATAGGCAACGAAGTAGAGCAGGCCACCGATATAACCGCTGGCGCAGAGCACCAGGAGCATCACCATTGCCGGATTCGAAAACACGAGCCCTCCCTCCACTCTCTTCCCGGACATCTTACCCCAGGGGCTGGAGCTGGCCCCCGTCACTCGGTTCCAGCCACTTCCCTGGGCGCCGGGCATGAACGCCGCATAATTCCTAAAACCGCGAAAAGTTTATGCAGTTGAACGCTTTATTAGTTTTGATTTTGGACGGGAACCCTATAATTCGGCGGGGAAAGGGGTTTCCGGCCGGCTGCCGAACCTGGGATCGCCGGGGCTTGTCTCGCCCGGTGGGACGATTTCAACGTCAGGGAATGCAGAGGATCATGCATCGCCACGCTGCCGAAGTGCTCCTCAAGGACTGCTTCGGCCACCGGGACCGGGAGTCACTGCTCGTCGTCGCGGAGCCCGAGTGCGCCCCGCTCGCGGAGCGGATCGCCGCCGAGGCGCGCGAACGGGGATTCCCTGCGGCGCTCCTGGTCATACCGAACCGACCCGAGGGGACCGAACCTCCCGAATTCGTCGCCGAGGCCCTCCGGGCCGCGAATATCGCCCTCCTCCTCACCGCCCACTCGCTCGCCGGTACCCAGGCCCTGATCTCCCTCAGGAACTCGGGGCTGCGCGTCGGCGAAGTTGCGGGCTTCTCCTCGGAAGAGCTGGGGAGGCTGCTGCTGGCGCCGTGCACGGGGATCAGTTCATGCGCGACGGCTCTCTCCGGGGCGATCGAGCCGGGCTGCAAGGTCCGCATCCGGAGCGCGGGCGGGACGGATATCGAGTTTGTCGCGGCCGCCGACCGCGAATTGCGCGACGGCATCATCCGCGACCCGGGCGAGTTCGGGTCCCTGCCCCAGGGTTTTGTGCGCATTGCCGTCGAACAGGGCACGCTTCGCGGCGAACTCCGCGCCGACGTCTGGCCGCCGATCGCGGGGGGAGGCGGCGAAGGGCGGCTGACCCTCGTATTCGAACGCGGTGTTCTCGGGTCGGTTTCCCACCCGGAGCTCCGGGACATCCTGCACCACGGGGCGGTCGTCGATTCGGTTGGTTTCGGCCTCAACCCGGCGGCGCACGGGGGCCGAAGCGCCGCCGAATCGCTGCTGGCCGCCGGAACCGCCTTTGTCCGGCTCGAGCGGCCCAGGGGCCACGGCGACCCCACGGTGGATTTTGTCTTCGCTACGCCTGAAGTCGAGGTGGCGGGCGTCCCCATCCCCGATTCCGTCCTCACGCCCCCGGCCCTCGTCGTGCCTCCCCCGGACGCCGACCTGGCTCCCCCGTCCGCTTCGCACAGGGACATGAGCCCGGAAATTTTCCGGACGATTTTCGATAACTCGAACGACCCGCAGTACGCGGTGGACTACGAGTCGCAGACGATTGCGCTCGTGAACGACGCGTGGCTGCGGCTGCTGGGCTATTCCCGCTCGCAGGTCGCCGGCGGACGGCTTCGCGTCGAGGACATCGTCGCGGACGAAAGCCGCGACCGGGTGGCCGAGAAACGGGCGAGTCGCAAGAGCGTGCCGAGCGAGCGCTATGAGCTCCGGGTCAAGGCCGCCGACGGCGGAAAGAAGCCCGTCGAGGTGTCGGTGCAGCGCCTGAAGATCCAGGGCCGCGAGATGGTCATCGGGACGATGCGCGACCTGACGAAGCAGGAAAAAATGAAGCGCGACCTGACGGAGCGCGCGACGGACGCCATGCGCAAGACGCTCGAGATTTACGCGCTGACGGAGAAGATCAAGAACGTCCCGAAACTGACGCCCGTGCTCCTCTCGAGCGTGGACGAAGACGATGTCCTGTCGCGCGCCGCGAAAATCCTGACGCAGAAGCCCGGGCTCAGCTACGCCTCGGCCTCCGTCTACCTGATCGACGGCCACGCCCTCGTCCAGCGTTACCCCCTCCCTGGCCCCAGGACCGGGCCTTCCCGTTTTGACATGACCAAGGGACACCGCCTGGCGCGGATCGCCCGCGGCGAGGAAACGGCGGTTGACTGGACCTCCACCTCCATCGCCATCCCCCTTCCAGGCCGCGAAGGCGTGATCGGCGTGCTCGAGGTCGCGCTGGACGCCAAGGAAACCGAGGTCCTGGTCGGGCAGGGCGACCACACCGTGCGCTCCGAATACCAGAACCTCCTCCTGTCCATCGCGCAGATCCTCGCGCTTTCGATCGAAAACCTCCGCCTCTACAACGTCGTCAAGGAACAGAGCGAGATCGACCAGCTCACCGGCGTCTACAACCGCCGCATGTTCGACCGCCGCCTGGCCGAGGAAGTCAAACGCGCCCGCCGTTACGGCCGCGACCTCGCCCTTCTCATGATCGACCTCGACCACTTCAAGGACGTCAATGACAGCTTCGGCCACCAGATGGGCGACGAAACTCTCAAGCAGGTCGCCCAGTTCCTCCGCATCCAGTCCCGCAACGTCGATATCCTCAGCCGCTACGGCGGCGACGAATTCTGTCTCCTCCTCCCCGAGTGCAACCTCGAGAATGCGCTTCAGAAGGCCGAGATCCTGCGGAAGCGCTTTGTGACGCGCAAGTTCTCGACCGTCGCCCGCGGGTCGAAGAGTGTGCGCCTGACGCTTTCGATCGGCGTGGGAGGGCTCGGCGAGGAGATGACCACGGAGTACGAACTGGTGAAAGTCGCGGACAGCGCGCTCTACCGCGCCAAGGGGCTGGGCCGGAACCGGGTGTGCGGCCCGGAAGCGCAGGCCGCGAAGGAATAGGGGTTCGGGTACAATCCGCCCATGCGCCTCGCCCTCTTCTTCGCCCTCGCCGCTTCCCTGTCCGCCTTTGCAGATTCCCGCGTCGAACGCACAGCGACCTGGGAGGCCGAGAGCCCTGGAGCGCGCCCCGAGCGCACCAACCGCCGCGAAACCCTCTGGATCGCCGACGGTCGCGTCCGCTCCGACGACCGCGTCAGCCGCGAATCGTGGATCGTGAGGACCGACAAGAAAGTCATCTGGCGCCTGGACCACGCGCTCAAGACTTTTACCGAAGTCACTTTCGAAGAAGCGGCGAAAGCCCGCGCCGACGCGGCGGACGACCTGAAAGCGGCGCTTGCCCGCGTGGCGGGAAGCGAAGACGAGCCGGAGCTGCGGCGGTTTCTCGACGCCTTCACTCCCCCGGATGCGCCTTGTGAATGCCGGGATGACGGCGACGGTGGCCCTGTCCTGGGGAAGGCGACGCGTGCGGTTTCCGTAAGCCCGAAATCGGGCCCGGGAGTGAAGGGCCGGGTCGCGCCGGAAGGATCGGGACTCGACCGGCTCGCGAAAACGCTGGGCGAAGCCGGGATGCTGGCGCCGCGCGTGGCGGAAGCGCTGGCGAAATCGAAAGGGATGATGCTCTCGGGGGAGTGGACGCTGGTGTTCCCCGAGGCCGCGGTGCGCGAGACGTTCGCGGTGACGAAAATCGAGGAAGCGACCGCGCCCGAGGGTACGTGGGACATCCCGGCCGGCTACCGAAAGGTCGCCGCCAAGACCCTCTGCCGCAACCCGCTGGCACGGTCCGCGCCCCCCGGCGGTTACGAAGGCGACCGCCCGAAAGAGGAAGGCGAGCCGGTCGAGGAACCGACGGGCGAAGAGGCTGGCAAGGACGAGTAGCGCGGTCGCACGAAGCGCGGCCGTTGACTCCCGCCCCGATACACCGCTACCGTACCGCCCCTCCCCTTCCCCCACGGCGGCCCATGCCGGACCCGAAACATGACGTCGCGTTGATGCACCGCGTCAAAACCGGCGACCGCGCCGCGTTCGGGGAGCTGTACGAAATCCACAAGGGCCCGCTCTTCTCGTTCCTCTTCCGCATGTCCTGGGACAAGATCGTCGCCGAGGACTGTCTCCAGGAAGTCTTCATCGCCGTGTGGAAAGCCGCGCCCACCTGGGAGCCGACCGCACAGGTCAACACGTGGCTCTTCCGCATCGCCCGCAACATCTACATCAACGAAGGCCGCAAGGCGAAGCGGCGGCCGACGCTGTTCTCGTTCCTGGGGTCGCCGTCGGAGGAGGAGCAGTCCGCGCCGGATTTCCCCGACGACGCCGCGGGCCCGGAGGATTCCACGCTGACGGAAGAAGCGCGGGGAGCGGTGCGCAAGGCGATCGAGCAGCTCCCGGAGCATGAGCGAATGGTCGTCCTGCTCTCGGAGTTCGAGGGGCTGAAGTACGCCGAGATCGCGGACGCACTGGACATCCCGGTGGGGACGGTGAAGAGCCGGATGTCGAGCGCGAGCGAGAGGCTGCGGGGGCTGCTCCGCAAGTACCAGTCCTAAGCAGCTCCGCGATTCACTTCGACGGGGAGAGGCGGCACGCGCAGGCCATTCTGAATCCGTAGGTGTGGTACACGATGCGCGTCGGGTTCCCCGCCCGGGATGCCGATCGGCACTGCGAGGCCGAAAAGGACCAGTGGCCGCCCCGCGAAATCCGCCAGCCGGGGTATTCGGCGCCCGGATGGGTCATGCACGAATCGCCGGAGTTTCCGGCGAGCCCCCGCACGCCGTAAGGCGATTCATCGTGCGGAAATTCGTCCGCCGTCGCCGGCCTGGGGCCCGCGGCATGCGACCGGTTCACGTTGCACCATTCTTCGTCCACGTGTCTCCCGAACGGGAAAAACCTCCTGTCCGTCCCGCGCGCAGATTTTTCCCACTGGACCTCGTCTGGAAGCGTGACGAGGCTGCCTGTTTTCGACCGCTTCCACGCCGCGAACGCCATCCCGTCTTCCCAGGAAACTCCCAGCACAGGCCACCCTTCCTCCCAATCCACCGCCGTGTTCGGGAGGCGACGGGCTTTCCCCGGAGCCTTCGCCACTTCCGCCTGCCGGGCGAGCCACGCCGCGGTCGGTACCGCGTAGGGTGGACCTGGCCAGTACGCGCCGCTCTCGGAGGACTCTCGCGGGACGCGTTTCGCCGCTTCCGCCGGGCTCGACTTCGCCAGGTCGTTCAGGAAATCACAGTATTCCTGGCAACTGACGGGATGCCGCGCGATGAAGAAATCATCGACGTGCCTCACGTGCGGGTCGCCGGCATGGACGTTCCCGGGATCCCCCTGGTAGCCGAAATTACCAGCGGGGACGAGGATGAAGCCGGCGGGAATTTCGGCAGGGTGGAAGAGCGTGACCTCCTGCTCCCACGAGTCGCAGCGCGGAATCGACACGGGGCAGCGGACGGGCACGAAGCCGTCCCGGGCGACAATGATGAGGTAGGAGCCCATCGGAAGCGTGCGCCGGCTCACGGGAGTCGCGCCCAGGTACATTCCGGGGCCCTGCGGACGGAAAGGCGAAGCCGCGGAAAAGACCGCGTCTACCGGAGCGGCGGGCCCGTCGGTCGCGCCGGCGATGGTGACCGGCACCATCAGCCGCCCTGACTCCTCGTACCGCCAGATCCAGACGTCCGCCCCGGCGAGAGGCGCGGGTTCGCAGGAAGCCCCGTGCACTCGCAGTCGCGCCGGAGCGTTCGACTCCAGCTCCCGCATCCCCTCCCCGTCCGGACCCCGGCTGAGCGGTCGCCCCGAGAACGGGTGGTATCCCATGGTATTCAACTCCTCCTGCGGCACCGCCCGGTCCTGCAGCAGACAGCGGCACGGATACGACCGCGTTCGCACGGTCAGCGTCCCGTCCCCCTTTAACAGCGCGTCGAACGGCCCGTCGTTGTACTGCTCCACGGTCCGTCGCGAGAGCAGCGTTTCCTTCTCGTCGCCGGATTTTTCCGCTTCCAGGAATCGTTCCCAGAACAGCTCCGCTTTCAATCGCCGCGCCTCGGCGTGCCCCTTTTCGTGACCGAGGGCGACTGTCAGCGTCGCGTTCGCGACAGCGAAAGCCTCGACCGTTTCACGCTCCAGGCGCCCGGCCCGGTCCTGCGCCGCCCAGTACGCTGCCTTGGCCTCCTTCGTCCGGTCGTGCCTCTCCTGTTTCGACGCTTCCCCGGCTGCGATCACGGCTTCGGACTTCAGGCGTTTCTGAAGAGCGATCGAGTCGCGGGCCTTCGCAACGGCCTCTTCGGCAAGGAGGTGGTTGCGCTCCCGTTCCTTCACGCCTTCCAGGAAAAGCTGGATCTCGTCGTGAAGCTGCATCGCGGACTGGTAGCGGTCGGCGGGCCGAAGCGCGAGGGCCTTCAGGCAGATGGCGTCCAGCTCAGGACCGGCGCCGGGCGGGGAAATGAGGCCGGCGCGGACGTTGCTGAGCACCTCGAAGAGGGAATCGCCGGACACTGGCGGACGAAGCGTGAGCAGCTCGTGGAGAATCGCCCCGAGCGAGTAGATGTCGCTTCGAGTATCGACTTCGGAGTGTCGTCCGGCAGCCTGTTCGGGGGGCATGTAGTGAGGAGTCCCGAAGACGTCGCCCTCCATCGTCATGGCGGAGGAGCCGGGGCGCACGGTCTTCGAATCGGCCGGGGCGGGGATCGGAATGCGCTCGACCGCGGCGCGGGCTCCCGTCTCCGGGATCCCGATTTCCTTGGCGAGGCCCCAGTCCACGATCAGGGTTTCGCCGTAGTCGCCGATCATCACGTTCGAGGGTTTGAGGTCGCGATGAATGACGCCCTGGTCGTGCGCGAAGGCGACGCCGAGGCAGATGTCCTGGAACACGCGGAGCAGCCGGGGACGCGACCAGGCCTTCGTCGCTTCTGCATCCCCGCGTTTCAGCGCCGCGATCAGCGTCGCCAGGTCCCGGCCGCGCACGCGTTTCATGCACAGCCGCAGCTCGCCACCCTCGCCCAGCAGATCGTGCACCGGGACGATGTTCGGGTGCTCGAGGCGCGCGGTCAGCTCCGCTTCCCTCAGAAACCTCTCGCGCAACTCCGGCGGCAGGTCGTCGAGCACGAGCTTGACCGCGACCGTGCGCTTGAGCTTCGCGTCCCACGCTTCCACCACCCGCCCCAGGCCTCCCCGCCCGATCTCGGCGCCCGGGACAAATCGCTTCCCCGCGACACTCTCACCGTCCTTCGGGGCGTCGGCAGCGGGGGGCATGGGAAGAGCTCCTGTAGTGTCGCGTCAGCGTCTCCGCCGGCGCAAGGTTCCGGGCTGTTCGGACATGATCCGGTGCGCCAGCCCGATCAGGCTGCCCGGGTTGCGCCTGAAGCGGGCGACATCCCGCGGCGTGAGGCGGACGTAGACCTCGAACATCGCTCCCGGCGGGTTGCAGATCACCAGGATGTAGAACCGGCCGGTACGGGAATCGCGATGGACCGTGTAGTCCCAGAAGTCCTTGCAGTACACCTGTTTCATGTCGCCCGGCCGCCGCCACGGGGCGGACGCGGGCTGAAGTCGGCGGCGGCGCTTCTCCGCCACGCGCTTACTTCTTCTTCCCGGCCCCGGATGTCTGTCTGGCCGCCGGCGCCGTGATGCTGAGCCCGTAGGTCTTCATCGCCGCCTTCAACTTCTCCTCGTTCGCGGGGTCGATGTCGCACATCGGGAGTCGCAACTCGCGCGTGCACTTCCCCTGGATCGCCAGCGCGGTCTTGATCGGGCCCGGGCTGGATTCGATGAAGACGGCCTTGATGAGGGGGAAGAGCTTGTTGTGGATCTGGCGGGCCTTGGCGTAGTCGCCCTTGAGGGCGGTGGCGACGAGCGCCTTGACGTCGGCGGGGACGAGGTTGCTGACGACGGAGACGACGCCCTGTGCGCCGCACGCCATGAACGGGAGCGTGAGCGAATCGTCGCCGGAGAGGACGGTGAGGGCGCACGACGAGGCGATCTGGGTGACGGCGTCGCAGGAACCGGAGGCTTCCTTCACGGCGGTGATGTTCTTGTGCGAAGCGAGGCGGATGATCGTCTCGGGCGCCATGTTGACGCCGCTCCGGCCCGGGATGTTGTAGAGCATGATCGGGAGGTTGACGGCATCGGCGACGGCGCGGAAATGGGCGGTCAGGCCGGCCTGGGTCGGCTTGCTGTAATACGGGACGACGAGCAGAAGCCCGTCGCACTTCGCTTCCTTCGCCGCCCTCGAGAGCTCGATCGTGTGGTGCGTGTCGTACGTCCCGGTCCCGGCCAGCACCTGGACGCGCTTTTTCGCGCGCTCGACCACGAACTTGAAGATCTCGGCCTTTTCGTCGTCGTGGAGCGTCGGAGCTTCGCCCGTCGTGCCGCACGCGACGATCGCGTCGGTCCCGCCGGAAATCTGGTCCTCGATCAGTCCCTCGAACGCCTTCCAGTCAATCGTGCCGCCGCGGAACGGCGTGACGATGGCCGTCGTGCTGCCCTCGAACACGGTCTACCTCCTCATCCGGTTTTTCATTTCGCGCACGGCCGCTGCCATGCCGACCGAGATCGCGCGCCCCACGATCGAGTGGCCGATGTTCAGCTCCTCGATTTCGGGGATGCGGACAATAGCCGCAACGTTCGCTGTGTTCAAGCCGTGACCGGCGGCGACCTCCAGGCCCATCGACGCCGCCAGACGCGAACAGTGCGCGATCCGCTTCGCTTCTGCAATCCGCGCCGCCGTCGTCCGCGCTTCCGCATAGCCGCCGGTGTGGAATTCGACAGTCGAGGCGCCGAGTTTTGCGGAAGCGGCGAGCTGGCGTTCGTCGGCGCCGATAAACATGGAGACGAGGATGCCGGCCTGGTGGAGGCGGGCGACTGCGGTCTTGAGCCGGGTGCCGCCGCCGGCGACATCGAGCCCGCCCTCCGTGGTGAGTTCCTCGCGCCGCTCCGGCACGAGCGTCACCCGCTCGGGCTTCACCGCCAGCGCGACTTTCAGCACCGACGGCGAAATCGCCATCTCCATGTTCAGGCGCTTCACTGCCGCCTTCAGCCGCCGGATGTCCGCGTCCTGGATGTGCCGCCGGTCCTCGCGGAGGTGGGCGACGATGGAGTCGGCGCCGGACTTCAGCGCGATCAGCGCCGCCGCGACGGGGTCGGGCTGGTCGATCCGCCGCGCCTGCCGGACGGTCGCCACGTGGTCGATGTTGACGCCGAGTCGCATTAGCCCAGTGCCTCCCGGATGGATTCCTCGATTTCGCCGGCCATTTTCTCGATCTTCGCCTGGTCGTCGCCCTCGATCATGATCCGCGCGACCGGCTCCGTGCCGCTGTAGCGTAAAACGAGCCGGCCTTTCGCTCCGAGTTTCTTCTCGACCTTGCGCTTCGCTTCCACGATCTCCGGCACCGACTCGAACGCCGGCTTCGAGACGACCCGGACGCTCTTCAGCACCTGCGGCAGCCTCGTCAGGCACTTGCAGAGGTCGTTCCAGGATTTGCCGAAGTGCCGCGCCGCGCGCAGCACCATGAGCGCCGAGAGGAGGCCGTCCCCCGTCGTCGAGTCCTCGAAGAACAGGATGTGCCCCGACTGCTCGCCGCCGATCAGCAGCCCCTCCGTTTTCATCGCCTGCGAAACAAACCGGTCGCCGACCTTCGCCCGCACGAGCCGGATCCCCTCCGCCTTCAGCGAAAGCTCGAGGCCCAGGTTCGACATCTCCGTCCCCACCACCACCGCCGGCTCCAGCTTCCCCTGCGCCTTCAGCATCCGCGCGCAGATCGCCAGCACGTAGTCCCCGTCCCTCACGTGCCCCTTGTCGTCCACCACGATCAGCCGGTCCCCGTCCCCGTCGAACGAAATCCCCAGGTCCGCCTTCTCCTCTTTGACGCGCTGCGTCAATTCCTGGGGATGAAGCGCCCCGCAGCCGTCGTTGATCTTCGCGCCGTCCGGGTCCACCCCCATCGCCACCACCTTCGCCCCCAGCGCCTCCAGCACCCACGGCGCCACCGCCCGCGTCGCCCCGTTCGCGCAGTCGATCACCAGCTTCATGCCCTTCAGCGAAAGCCCCCACTCCTTCGCCCGGTCCACCAGGTCCCGCGCATATTTCGACGCAATGTTCGACAGCTTCGACTCCGCGTCCACCCCTGTCTCCAGCGCCAGGTCCCCCACCTCCGGCCCCGTCAGCGCATCCGGCACCCCCGCCCTCATCAGCGCTTCAATCCGTTCCTCCGCCGCATCCGGGATCTTGAACCCCTCCGGCGAAATCAGCTTGATCCCGTTGTCGGGCGCGGGGTTGTGCGAAGCGCTGACGACGATGCCGAGGGAAGCGCCCATTTCGCGGACGACGTGGGCGATGGCGGGAGTCGGGAGGATGCCGCCCTCGACGACATTGACGCCCTGCGAGAGGAGGCCGGCGGCGAGCGAAGCGGAGATCATGGGGCCGGAGAGGCGCGTGTCGCGGCCGATGAGGACGCGGTCGCGGACGCTGGGACGCTTGAAGGCGTTGGCCTGGCCGAACGGGGCGCGCGGGACGCCGCGGGCGCCGTCGGTGGAAAAAAGGGCTCGCTCGGTGCGGAGCAGCCAGCCGATCGCCTGGCCGAGACGCGCAAGCGGGACGGGCGTCAGGACCTTGGTGTTGGCCGTGTCGCGGATGCCGTCGGTGCCGAAGAGCTTTTCCATGGGTCTCCTGGTCGCTGCGCCGTTACTTGGGCGGCTCCACTTTCGGGCGGCGGCGGAACGTGACGACGGTTTCGGGCTTCTCGGGCTTGCGGAAGGAAATCTCGACGTCTTCCATGCCGGGAAATTTTCCGCGGAACTGGGCGACGAGCGGCCGGGTCGCGATCAGCTCTTTTTCGTCGATCGGCTGGCATTCCTCGGGGCGCATCGCGGCGACGTCCACGACGACAATGAGCAGTTCCGGGCGCGCCTTGAGTTCGGTGATCGCGGAGGCCGGGCCGCGGACACGCACTTCGGCTTCCTTGACTGCCGATTCTGCGAGGAATTCCTTCGAGTAGTCCTCGCCCTGCACCAGGTTGATTTTCGCGGTGAAGACGGCTTCCTGCGGCTCTTCGCGGAGATCCACTTTCACCAGCAGGGGTCCGGTCATCGAGACGGCGACGCCGTCGAGGCTTCCCACGATTTCGGCGGCGAGTTCGTGGTGCCCGGCCGGCAGCCCGTCGATCTTCACCGGCACCAGGACGACGCTTCCGTGCCGGGAGAGCACGGACTTCGGGCCTTGCACGAGGATCAGGTATGGAGAGACCGTCGCCGCGACGATGCGCACTCCCTCCGCGGGCTTTCCCTCGACGAGCCCCGCTCCTTCCACTTCCCCGGGCCTTGACTCGCGCGCCGCCACCGGCCGCAGGAGGCGCCGTTCGCGGATGTCCACCTTGACGCGGATGTGTGCGGGTTTCGCGGAGACGAGGCGGAACTTCTGCGGGAGGTTGAGGACTTCGTCGGTGACGTCCACGGCGGCGGTGAAGGGCGTCTCGCCGGCCGGGGGGACGTTGATGACGCGGGACAGCTTGAGGTCGCGGAGCTGCGCGCGTTCGCCGCGAGGGCCGTTGACGACGACCTCGATGGACGAACAGGGCGCGCCGGACTCGTCCTCGATGGACAGGATTTCGACGTCAGCCGATCGCTGCAGGTCGATGCGCGCGGTGGTCGTCACCTGCTCGGTCGATTCGCGGTAGACGGAAACCCACGTGACGATTGCGAGGGCGAGCGCGAGGAGGCGGTTCTTGAAGTCGGAGAAGAGGAGGGCGCCGATGATTTTCACAGGGCCGCCGCCGCGGGGGTGGCTGAGCCGCCCGCTTTTTCCTGGCCGCGGAAAAGTTCGCGGAGACGCGTTTCGAGCGCGTCCTTGTCCATGTCCTGCGAGAGGACGCCGCGGGCGCCGATCGAGACCTTACCCGTTTCCTCGGAAACGATCAGCGTGACGGCGTCGGTCTCCTCGGTGAGGCCGATGCCGGCGCGATGGCGCGTCCCGAGGCTGCGCGCGACGTCGGGATTGTCGGTGAGCGGAAACAGGCATCCGCCCGCGACGATCCGGTCGCCGAGCACGATAATCGCGCCGTCGTGCAGCGCCGCCCCCGGGTAGAAAATCGTCTCCACCAGCTCCGCCGTGACTTCCGCGTCGATCTTCACCCCGCCGTCCGCGTACTGCGCCAGGCTCGAGTCGCGCTGGATCGCGATCAGCGCGCCGATCCGGTTCTTCGACAGCCGCGTGCACGCCTTCACCAGCTCTTCGACCGGCACCGATTCCGTCTTCAGGATCGGGAACAGGAACCGCCCCTGGCCGAGCCGCACGAGCGCGCGGCGGAGTTCGGGCTGGAAAATCACCGCGAGGATGATGACGAGCGCCGGCACGATCCCCTGAAGCATGGCGCGGATGCGGTCGAGCTCGAAGCGGATCGTGACTTCCATCAGCACGATGAACGCCACCACGAACACCACCAGGATTCCCCGCACCAGCCCGGCGCCGCGCGACCCTTCGAACGAACGGAGAATGTAATAGAAGAAAACAAAGAGAAGGATGATCTCGACCGCCGCGCGGACGGCGTCGACGCCTGAGAAGAGGTTCTGGATCATCCTCGGTCCGGGTTGGGGTGGGTGGGAGGGGTTGGCCGTCCGGATGATACCGGGAGGATGGGAGGGAGGGAATGCGGGACTTTGCCGAAGAGCGGGACCCGCTCCCGGTGCGGCGCCCGCTCAATCCCTATTCGTTTTCATCCGTCTTCATTCGCGTCCCCGCCGTTCTTATTCCTTTGTCATCCCTGCCGCAAAATCGCATCCACCACCTTCCTCACCGCCTCCGTTTCCTCGACGTCATGCACCCGCACCATGTCCGCCCCCTGTGCGATGCACCACCCCGCCGTTCCGGCGCTCGATACCGCGCGGCCCTCTGTCGTCGCCCCCGTGAGCTTGCCTATGAAACCTTTCCTCGACACTCCCACGAGCACGGGGCGCCCGAGCGTCCGGAACTCGCGCAGCCGCCCAAGGATGTCGAGGTTGTGCTCGAGCGCCTTCCCGAAGCCGATCCCGGGATCGACGATGAGCCGGTCTTCGGGGATTCCCGCGGCGAATGCGATCGCGATCGACCCGCGCAGCCACGCACAGATTTCGGCAACCGGGTCGCGGTACTGCGGGCTCTGCTGCATCGTCTGCGGCGTGCCGCGGATGTGCATCACGACGGCGGGCACCCTTTTCTCCGCGACGAGCGCCGCCATCGCCGGGTCGAACCGCAGGCCGCTGATGTCGTTCACGAGCGAAGCGCCGGCGTCGATGGCCGCGCGGGCCACGTCCGCCTTCGTCGTGTCGATCGAAACCGGCACGCGGACCCGCTTCGCCAGCGCTTCCACCACCGGCAATACGCGGCGCTTCTCCTCCGCCGCCTCCACCGGCTCCGCCCCCGGCCGCGTCGATTCGCCGCCCACATCCAGGATC
>JAIOPR010000047.1 GCA_021413805.1 Planctomycetota bacterium | reverse complement strand
CCGGTGTGCGCGCGGCTCCCGGAACCGGGCTCCCGCGTGGCGGTGTCGGCGGCGGCAACTCGGACCTGCCCGGCGACACCGAAGAAGGCGGGCGCTGCGTCGCAGGTCCTTTCCCGGGACTGGCCGATGGCGAAGCGTCATCGACCGCCACCACGGGAATGTCCGGATCCCTCGCGACCCCGCGCTTCTGCGCTGGCGGCGTCGGGATCGAAGCGGGCGCGTGCCCCGGCACACCGAGCCCGCCGAAATCGAACGTCGGCGTCGGCGACCCCGTTGTCGGAATGCGGCGCTGCGCGGGCGGCGTCGGCGTCGTAGCCCGCTGCGCCCCCGGCGTCGATCCCGGCACCCCGAACCCCGGCGTCGGGACCGCTGTGTTCGGCTTGCGAGGCGTCGCCTTCGAAGCCGGAGCGCGGACAGGCTCCGGCGGCTCGACACCCTCGATCGCATCAAAATCGAACGGGGTCGTGTCCGGAGCTTGCGGTTCGCTGCCCTTCGCCGGTTTCCGGGGCAATCCGGACGGTCGCGGTGTGGGCGAAGGCTTGTCAGGCGGTTTGGAGTCGCTCACGCGGGGAGTTAGGGTAAGGGTCGCCCGGGGGCGAGTCAAGGGCGACGATTGATTCGCTCGCCACAAACTGTATAATGGCAAGGGCTTGTGCCTTGCGAAGCGGGAGTGCGTCCTGTCCCCGCTCCGGTCTCCTCCACGTTCCCCGCGCGCCGCCCTTCCTCCGAACGACGGCCCGCCGCGAACGATGACACCGTCCTCTTCCCATTCCGGCGGCCTTCTCGTCACCACCGCTCCCGGCCACGACGATCTCCGCGCGCTCCTCGCGCAACCCTGGCCCGCGATCGAGGCGGCCTCGCGCCCGCTTCCGGGCGGCCGTGGCGGCCTGCGCGAACTCCCGGGTGGCATGGTGATCCGTCGCTGTCGGCGCGGCGGAGCGCTCGGCGGACTCCTCGGGGACCGGCACTGGTCGCCGCGCGCCGCGTGGGACGAAATGCAGATGAGCGAGAAGCTGCTGCGCGACGGCGTCGCGGTGGCGGAAGTCCTCGCGGTACGCGCCGAGCGGCACGGGATCGCGTGGCGCCTCGACGTCGTGACGCGCAAGATCGAGGACGCGGTGCAGTTGCGCGAGCTGCTTCGCGAAGACCGCCCCGCCGGGTTCGCGCGGCCGTCCGTCCACGCCGTCGCCGCCGCCGTCCGCCGCATGCACGACTCCGGCCTCTGGCACGCCGACCTCAACCTCCAGAATATCCTCGTCACCCGCGCCGGCGACGTCCGGATCATCGACCTCGCCGGCTCGAAAGTGAAACGCCCGCTTCCCGAGTCCGCACGTCTCGACAATCTCGCCCGCCTCTATCGCTCCCTCGAGAAACAGCACCTTCACGTCCCCCCGTTCACCCTCCTCCGTTTCCTCATGGTCTACTTCGTCCGCGACCGCGCCGCCGTCAAACGCGCCGTCGCCGCGGCCGAAGCGAAAATGCGCCGCCACCGCCTCTGGTGGGCCATGACGGGGAGGAAGAATTGAAACGGATCCTGGTGAAGGGCGTGAACTGGCTCGGCGACGTGGTGATGACGCTTCCCGCCATCCGCGCGATCAAGGCGCGCTTCCCCGGCTCGCGCCTGTCGGTCCTGACGAAAGGAAACCTCGCGGACCTGTACGCGTGCGAGCCGGCGGTGGACGAGACGCTGGCGTATGGCGGAGGGTTCCTGCCGTTCGTGCGGCTCGTCGCGCGGCTGCGGCGCGAGAAGTTCGACGTCGCGTTCATGTTCCCCCGCTCGTTCCGCGCTTCGCTCGCGCCGTTCGTGTCGCGGATTCCGCGAAGGGTCGGGTTTGCGGGGGACGCGCGGAAACCGGTGCTGACGGACGTGATCGAGCGCGACGAGAAGCTGATGACCGGGCACCGCGTCGCCTATTACCTTGAGCTCCTGAGGCCGTTCGGCGAAGTGCCGAAAGCGACGGCGCCCGAGCTGAAACCGCCGGGCGAAGCGATCGCGTGGGCCGCGGAGCACCTGGCGGGCGGGCCGTGGGCCGGACTGAATCCCGGCGCGACGTACGGAAAGGCCAAGCAGTGGTACCCGGAGCGTTTCGTCGAGGTCGGCAAGCGGCTCGCCGCGCGCGGTTTCCGCGTCGCGGTCGTCGGCGGCCCGGCGGAGGCGGCCCTGGGGCAGCAGGTGGCCGACGCGATCGGCGCGGCCGCCGTCAACTTCAGCGGAAAGACCACACTTCCCCGCCTCGCCGCCCTCATTGCGCGCTGCGCGGTCTTCGTCACCAACGACACCGGGCCAATGCACGTCGCCGCCGCGGTGGGGACGCCGGTCGTCGCCATCTTCGGCCCCACCGACCCGCGGACGACACGGCCCTTCGGCGGAAAACACACGGTGGTCCAGCACAAGGTCGAGTGCTCGCCTTGCCTGCTGCGCGAGTGCCCGATCGACCATCCGTGCATGCGCGACCTGCCCGTCGAGAAAGTCTGGGCCGCGTGCGAGGAGTGGGTGCGATGAGCGACGAAGCGCGGGCAAAGGTGACGGCGTTCGTGATCACCCTGAACGAGGAAGACAACATCCGCGAGTGCCTCGCTTCGCTCAAATGGGCCGACGAAATCCTCGTCGTGGATTCGTTCTCGACGGACCGCACCTGCGACATCGCCCGCGAACTGGGCGCCGTCGTCGTGCAGCGCAAATGGACCGGGATCAACGACCAGCGGCAGGCCGGCCTCGCGCACTGCACCCATGACTGGGTCTTCTGCCTCGACGCCGACGAGCGCGTCTCCCCCGAACTGCGCGACGAAATCCCGAAAACCCTCCAGAAACCCGCAGCCGACGGCTACGAAATCCCCCGCCATACCCGCTACCTCGGCCGCTGGATCAACCACTGCGGCTGGTACCCCGACTTCAAGCTCCGCCTCTTCCGCAAATCCAAAGGCCGCTTCGCCGGCACCGACCCGCACGACCATTTCGCGCTCGAGGGGAAGGCGGCGCGGCTGAAGGGCGAGATCCACCATTTCACGTACAAGAATTTCGCCCACCAGGTGCGGACGATCAACGCGTTTTCGGAAGCCGCATCGAGGGAGTTGTACGAGAAGGGCAAGCGGTTCTCGCTGCTCGCGCTGCTCTTCAAGCCTCCCTGGAAGTTCTTCGAAGTTTTTCTTTTGAAGGCCGGGTTCCTCGACGGGCTCGCCGGTTTTGTCATCGCCGCCGCGAGCGCGTTCAACATCTTCACGCGCCAGGTGAAACTCTGGGAGCGCACGCGCGGCCACGACGCCGCGGGGGGCGGCCCCGCTTGAAGATCGCGCTCGTCGTCTACACGTGGAGCGAGACGCGCGGCGGGGTGGAGCGGTACGTCTTCGACCTGGCACGGGGGCTGGCGAAACGCGGGCACGAGGTGCACGTCTGGAGCCGGCGGCGCGAGGGCGAGACGCCGGGGATCGTGCATCACGAGGTCCCGGGGACGTCGGTCGGGCACCTGAAATACACAGCGTTCGCGAAGGACGTCGCGAAACTCGTGAACTGCGCCGACTACGACTGCGTCCACGGCTTCGGCCGCGGCTTCACGCAGGACCTCCTCCGCATCGGCGGCGGCTGCCACGAGGAATACCTCCGGCAGACCAAGGGCCGCGAGCCCGGCCCGATGTGGTTCCTCTTCCATCCCAAGGACCGCGCGATCATCCGCCTGGAGAAGGAGATGTTCGCGAAGCGCTGCTGGCGGCGGCTCGTGTGCATCTCGAATCGTGTGGCGGAGGAGGTACACCGGATCCACGGCGTACCGCTGGAGGACTGCCTCGTCATCCACAACGGCACAGACATCGAGAAATTTCACCCGCGGAACCGCGTCCGCGCCGAAGGCCCCGTCCGTCTGCTTTTCGTGGGAAGCGGCTTCGAGCGCAAGGGCCTGGAACAGGCGCTTGAAGCGCTCCAGAAGGTCCAGGGCGACTGGGGGCTGCGCGTTGTCGGCCGCGGCGATGCCGGCGCTTACGCCGCCCAAGCCTCGCGCCTGGGCCGCGTGGAATTCGCCGGCCCGCAGGCCGACATGCCCGCCGAGTACGGCCGCGCCGACCTGCTGCTCTTCCCCACCCTCTACGACGCTTTCGGTACCGTCGCGCTGGAGGCGATGGCCACCGGAATTCCCGTCGTGATTTCCCGCCAGGCCGGCGCGAGCGAAGTCATCGACCACGGCCGCGACGGGTTGATCGTCGAGGACCCGCGCGATCCCGCTTCGCTCGCCGCCGCGATCCAACCGCTCGTTGCGGACGCCGCGCGCCGCGAATCGATGGGGCGCGCCGCCCGAGAAAAGGCCGAACGCAACTCCATCGATGCGAACATCGAGAAGGTCATCGTCGTCTATCGCGACATCGCACGAGAGAAGGGTCGCAGCCCTGCCTAACCCCGACTGGAACTGGACCATCGCCCCGGGCGCCGAGACGCTCGCCCGGTCCCTCGTCGGCCGCGAGCCCGAATGGTTCCCCGTCGCCTCGCCGGAAAAGCAGAACACCGTCCGCGCGCTGTTTCGCCGCGAAGGGCTCTTCTGCAAATTTTTCAAGAAGCGCCGTGACCAGGCAGAATCGGAGTGGAAAGCGCTGACGCACCTGGCGTCGCGTGGTGTGGCGGTGCCGCGGCCGGTGGCGTGGTCGCCGGCGCCGGGCGGGGGTGCCGTGCTGGCGACGGTGGAGATCCCGGGAGCGGTTCCGCTCAAGGAGGCCTGGCGCCGTGCGCTCGTCCCGGCGGTCGCGCAGATTCTCCGCGACATGCATGCCGCGGGATTCCTTCACCTCGACCTGCACACGGGGAACATCCTGGTTTCCGGAGGCCGCCTGACCGTCATCGACTGCCACCGCGGGCGCATCGGAGCCGTATCGGCGAAAGACGAAGAGCGCGCGCTGGGGCAGTTCTGCTACTCGCTGTCGCGCATCGCGCCGAAATCGGAGGTCCTGCGGCTCGTCGCCGCGTACTTCCCCGCCGCGCTCGCCGGCCGGACGACGAAATTGCGCGGAAGCGACCCGGACCTCGAGCGGACCGCGCGCGTTTTCCGCCACGCCGACGCGTTCCGGCGGCGCCACCTCGCGAGCCGGACGCGCCGCTGCCTCAAGGAATCCACCGGGTTCGCCGTCTCGCGCGGCGCCGACGGCCTCGTCATCGCCCGCCGCCCCGCCGGTCCCGGCGAAGCCCTCGAGGCCATCGCCCACCATGACAAGCTCTGCGCGGCCGGCCTCGCTTCCAAGGTCCTCGAAGGCCGCCGCATCTCGACCTTTGAGGGGATCGTCGTGAAGGAATGGAAAACCGGCGGGCCGTTCCGGGCGCTCCGCAACTGGGTGAAAGGCACGCCGGCACGCGCCGCCTGGATCGCGGCGCAGGGGCTGCGGGTCCGCGGGCTTCCCGCGCCCGAGGCAATCGGCCTCGTCGAGCAGCGCGGGCGTTCGGCGTTCATCTCGCGCGAAGCGGCCGGCAAGCCGCTCGACCGCTACTGCCGCGAAGACGTCCCGCAGCTCCACAACCGCCGCGCGCTCCTCGACAGCCTCGCCGCCCTCGTCGCCCGCCTCCACTGCGCCGACGCCCACCACCGCGACCTCAAGGCCAACAATATCCTCGCCGACGGCCCCACACGATTCTCGTTCCTCGACCTCGAGGACGTTGAATTCCGCCGCATCCGCCGTCCCGACGCCGTCAAGGCTCTCGCGCAGCTCAATGCCGCGTTACCCGTCCTCACGAAAGCCGACCGCTGGCGCATGCTGAAGCGGTACGCCGCGGGGTGGAAGGGACTCGGGGATCTGCGCGCGGCGGCGGCGGAAATCATGAAGGCGACCGTGGCGCGAAAGCACAATTGGCCGGGAAAGGCCGGGGCTGACGGCCGGGGCTGACGGCCGGGGCAACGGGCCGGGGCAACGGGCCGGGGAAAAACAACAGGGCCGCGGCAGTGGACTGCCGCGACCCCGAGATGGATGAACCGGCTCTACTTCTTTTCTTCGGTCTTTTCGGCCACAGCCTCGCCCTTCGCCAGCTGCAGCGAAAGGTTGCCGTCCTTGTCCTCGACCATGAGGCCTTCGACGCGCGCTGCTTTGCTGCCCGCCTTCTGCGCCTCACTGAGCTTCGCGACAAGGTCCTCGGGCTTGTCCTTGTCGTCCTTCGCCGTACGGTTCGCGAGGGAGACCTTCTGGCCCGACTTCAGGACCAGCCAGAGACCCTTTTCCTCGGGCTTGTCGGAGACCGCCAGCTGCCCCTCGGTCGCGACCTGCATCGCTTCAATCGAATACTTCTTGGGAAGCACGGACTTGATGATGGCGGGAGAGAACTTCGCTTCTCCCTTGAACGTCACATCGAACTCATCGGCAGCGGTGGACTTGACGTTGGAGGCGCCTTCCAGGCCCTCGAGGGACTTCGTGATGGCTTTCCCTCAGGAAACCGCTCAGGAAACGCCGCCGATCTTGAGGTGCACGGTCGTGGCGGGGACTTCGTCCGCCATGGCGACGATCGCGAGAAGCGCGAATGTCGCGGCAAGGGTGAACAGCCGCATGGAGATCTCCGGGAAAGGGGTATCTATAGGTAACGCCGAATTAACGAGGCGTATTCCATCGGAAACATGAGGCCTTCGCAAGGGCGAATCTCGAACGACCGCCGAGCAGGGCACAAAAAAACCCCGCCCATTTCGTGGGCGGGGTTCGGTGTCTTGCGGTCTCTTACTTCTTCTTCGGCTCGAACGACTTGGTCAGCGGGTTCCAGACGCTTTCGTCCCGGTTCCGGCTCCACCACTCGCGCCACCGCCAGATCGCATCCTTCACCGCGACGGGCTGATCGGCGAAAGCCTTCTTCGGGTCGTAGGCGCTGATATCCACGCTCATCCGCTCATCGGTGGCCACGTCCTTCAGCACGGCGATCGCCACGTCGCGAACCCAGGGGTCCGTGATCGACGCATCGTCGAGCGAGTTGAACATCGCTTCGATGAACTGGAAGTTCTTCTGTTCCTCCGTCTTGTCGTCCGTGACTTCCATGATGAACTCTTTCCACTGCTGGACACCGTGGTACAGGATCTTGGTGCTCGGGTCGAGATAGCCGCAGATCCAGTCGTACACCACGTCGCTCGTCGGCTCCGCACGCGTCATGACCGATTCCACGTACGTCGGGATCGGGCACTTGTTTTCCTTCGCGTGCGTCACGACCACCTTGAGCTGGTCCGTCAGCGACTTGATCTGGTCGCTGTTCAGGTCCGCGCCACGCTTGAGGTTGGCGATTTCTTCCGGAAGCGCCGGGATCCGGCTCAGGAGCTGTCCCTGCAGGTTAATGAAAAGAGCCGAGTGGGACGAATCCCAGGTCGTCATCTTCGCCAGCGCGGAAAGCGTCGCCTTGGCCTTGATCAGCGCTTCTTTCTTGTCCTCAGGGTTGTCGCTCAGCAGCTTCGCCAGGTCCATGTCCACCCGGGCCGCCGCCGTGTACCGGATCAGCAGGTCCTGCGCCACGCGGCGCACCAGCGGGTCGTCGTTCGTCATCGCACTCACCAGCTCGCCGATGTCCGACTTCGTCACCGCCGGGTTGATCCCGACCACGATCCAGTCGTGCTTCGCCAGCGTCAGGCCGCGCTGGAAGGAGTAGAACTGGTCGCCTTCCCGCGTGTACGTGAGGCGGAAAACGCTGTTCTCGTAGCGCAGGTGGATGTTGCTGTCCGAAGAGCTCTTCCCTTCCTTGCGATCGTCAAACTTGTAGGTCACCGGGTCGACGAGGCCGCTCACCATCACCTCGACGTTGCTGTACCGGTACCCCTTGTCCTCGAAGATCGCGATGCAGTGCACCGCTTCTTCCGGCTGCAGCACCGGGATCGCCCTCAGGTCGTGCTTGTCGAGGTACTTGTGACGCTTCTTGAAGTCCTCGATCAGGTCCTTCTGCACGCCCACCGCGTACCCCTTGAGCCCGTCGCACTCCGCGATCATCGCGGCTTCTTCGACGGGATAAAAACCGCCCTGCTGGAAATTGCGGCCGTCCACGTGAAGCGTGACGTCGACGATCAGCGGGCAGGCCTGGGGCGTCTTGTTCGTGACCGTGTAGACGAAGTACCAGAAGTTCTTCGCCTCACCCATCGGCGACCGGTAAGTAAAGTGCTCCGGGCGCTCATGGTCGAACGTCAGCTCCCACCGCTTTTTGACGTCCGCCCTCGCCAATCCCGCAACAGATGCCAGCATTGCCGCGGACAGGAGGAATCGGGATCCGAAACGCATGCGACCTCCCTAAATTTGAGCGGGTTTACCCCCACGTCTTCAAGCGATGAGTCTAGCGCGGATTGGAAGGGCAAGTCAAGGATGCGTCATGCCCTCGAGGAGTTCGGCGGCGCCGGGGTATCAGGCCTCGGCGGCGGCGGTGGCCAGGCGGATCGCGGTGGCCCTGTCGCCCCGGGCCAGCGCGCAGGAGGCGCCGCCGAAAAGCGCGGCAGGGTGGCCCGGATCGTCGTTCAGGACGGATTCGAACAGGGGCTCAGCGTCGGCCGGCCGGTCCACCCCGAGCCAGGCCAGACCCAGGTTTGCCCGGTAGCCGCGCGACCGCGGCTGGAGATCGACGGCCTTGCGAAGCGGTGCGATGGCGTCGGCGGGGCGCCCCTGGGCCAGCAGCCACTCCCCCCAGCGCCCCGGAACCCGCGGGTCCGTCGGCTCCGCGGCCATCGCCCGCCGGAACAGCGCGTCCACTTCCCCCGCCCGGCCCGCCGGGGGCATCAACATCGCCGCCTGCACCAGCGCATCCATGTACGCCGGCCGCGCTTCAAGCGACTCGAGCGTCGTCGCAATCGAAAGATCCCTCGCCCCCGCCTTTGCATACACCCGCGCCAGCATCAGGAGCACGAACGGGTCCCCGGGCCGGCGGGCGAGCGAGGACTTGAAGTGCTTTTCGGCGGCCGGGTAATCCTTGAGTTCAGCGCGCGAGGAACCCAGCGCGAATTCCCGGTCGAAATACGCGCCGGTCGGCACGCCCAGCGGATTCGCATAGGAGAGCACGCCGCCCCCGATCGCGAGCGCGACCAGCCCGGCCCCTGCCCGCGTCGCCAGCGCTTTCCGCTCCGCCCACGCCGCTTCCAGCGCAACCCCCGCCGCCGGGACGATCGCAACCAGCAGCGGCACGCGGTAGCGGTTGGACGTCACGAAAAACAGCAGCGGCACCCCCGCGGCGACCGCCCCTGCCAGCCAGATCTTCCGGTTCTCCCCGCCGCGCTTCCAGAGCAGCACGGCGCCGGGAAGCGCCAGCGCCGCGAGCCAGCCCCACCGGCCGAACGCGAGGGCGTCGAGCGCGATGCCGTCTTCGTACGCACCCGCGTCCATCGAAGAATCCACCTCTGCAGAACTCCATGTGCCTAGAAGGCGCTTCCCGCACAGCGCAAGCCAGGCGAGCGGATGCGTGGCCGCCCAGAGGACCGCTTCGCCCCGAAAATATCTGTCCTGCTCGCCCGCGGTCATGTGGCCGGCGCGCCAGGCGCGATCCACGATGTCGTCATAGGGAGGGCCCTGCATGATATTGGGGTAGCCGTTGGCGGCGGGGTTATTGCCGATCCAGGTGTTGAGGCCGACGTTGGCCTGAAGTGCGTATCCGCCGTCGTCGAGGGAGACGTTGTGGGCGCAGACGGCCAGGAGAGGAACGAGGGCGGCGGCGAGGCCGGCGGCGGTCGCGAGGGCGCCGCGGCGGGAGCGTTCCAGGAGCGGGAGAACGAGGAGCAGGGAGAAAGAGAGCATCGTCCCGTGGGCGATGGCCGCGAGGCCGACGACGAATCCCGGCGCCAGCGCGCGGAGCGGCCGGCCGGCCGAGGCCCAGGGAACGAGGTTGACGGCGGCGGCGGCGAGGAAGAGCGAGAGCCCGGCGGCGGAGGGCTGAACCTCCTG
Source organism: Planctomycetota bacterium (assembly GCA_021413805.1). GTDB lineage: Bacteria > Planctomycetota > MHYJ01 > WSZJ01 > WSZJ01 > WSZJ01. The sequence goes on along the minus strand of JAIOPR010000047.1, from coordinate 740 downwards.
GAAGATCGCCGGCCACGCGACCGCGGCAAGCCCGCCGGCAACAGCCGCGGCGCGCTCGCCGGCGAGAATTTTCGTGAAGCGCCAGAGCAGCACGGCGGTCGCGGCGCCGATCAGGGCCTGGAGGGCGTAGAGTGCGAAGGAAGCATCCCCGAACACCGTGAACACAGCCCCCACCAGCCATCCGTAGAGAGGCGGGTGGATTTCGAGTTTCCGTGGCCACCAGTCCCCCGCCATGACTTCCCGCGCCCGGATGAAGTACTCGGCGCCGTCCACGACCGGCGCCCGCAGGAACGGAAGGCGGTTCCACGCTTCGATGGCAATCGCCAGCCTCACCGCGAACGCACCCGAAAACACCGCAACGGGTGCCAACCAGGGGCGAGTGGGTGAAGCGGGGATTTCAGCGGCGACGTTGTTCGTCACATTCGCACGCTACAAAAAAGAGCGGCTGCGGGATACGCCCGTGGCGCGAGCCGGGTCCCCACCACAAAAAAAAACGGCCCCCGGCGAACCGGGGGCCGTCGAGAAAGCGTGTGAACTACTTCGTGCTGGCGGGAGCGGCCCAGCCCGTGTTCGTCGGCGCGAGGAGGGCGTCAACGGCCGTCTCGGTCGGCGAAGCGATGGCGAACACGTCGACGCGGCCCTGGAAGAACAGGACGTTGCGGTCGTCGCCCGTGCCGTGGTTCGGAACGCCGGCGGCGACATCGTCGTCGCAAGCGAGCGGCAGATCCGGCGGTGCGCTG
>JAIOPR010000070.1 GCA_021413805.1 Planctomycetota bacterium | reverse complement strand
CAGGTTTCCCCGCGGATCCACCCTGACCGACACGGATGGTTACTACATGCTGGCCGGCGTTCATCGCCCTCCCAAGCCGGATCCGGACTCGGAAGAGACCATTTGCCTCAGCGGCGAGGGCGGCCTCATCGCCTCCGCACGCGGCTTCCAGTCCGAGCACGAATACCCCGACGAGGGCGGCATCACGAACTTCAAACTTGAAAAGGGCGCGCGCGTGACCGGCCGCATCGTCGACGCCGCCGGGAAACCCGTCGCCGGCGCTTCCGTCTCGGCCTCGCACGCATCTCCGTCCCCGCCGGATGTCCAGACGACGGGAGGCGACGGCCGCTTCATGGTAGAGGATCTCGCCGGCGGCGCCGTCTCCCTTCTCGTCGTCCGGGCCGACGGGTCCGGCCAGCTGGAGCTGGAGTTCGACACCCCCGCGATCGGTGAGCTCGTCGACCTGGGCGACATCGCCCTCGCCGCCGCCGGCGCCATCGCAGGCCGCGTCCTGTCCGCGGAAGGAAACCCCGCACCCGGCGTGACCGTCGTGCTGAACGGATCCGAGGCCGATCGCCTGCGCCTCCGCCCGGGCGCTTCCCCCGAAACAGAGTCCCCCGAGCACCGGGTCCGCACCGACGACCTCGGCCGGTTCGCTTTCCCCGGCCTTGCCCCCGGCTCCTTCACGCTCGTTGCCTACGGCGAGCGCGAGGAAACCTCCCGCGCCGTCCCCCTCGCCGCCGGGGCAAACGCTGAGGTCGAGCTGCGCCTCCCCCCGGTCCTGCGTTTTCGCGTCCTCGTCGTGGACGAAGCCGGCGTTCCCCAGGCCGGCGTCCAGATCGATGGCTCCCATGGAGGCAATGACCGCGGCAACGGCGGAAGCAGCTACCGCGACACCACCGACGCCGACGGCGTGGCGCACTTCATCTGCGGCACCCGACGCCCGTTCGTCGAAATCCGCTCCGGCCCCCCCGGATGGCGCTTCCTTCGCCCGCCCCCGATCCCGGTCCCTCCGGGGGCGAGCGAAGTCCGGATCGTCGTCGTGGCAGCCCGTCCGACGAGCGGGGTGGTTGTGGACGAATCCGGCGCCCCTGTCGGGCACGCCGAGGTCGCGGCGTGGCGCGGCGAGGACCTGCTCGGAAGCGGCTTCTCGGAGGCAAACGGCGAGTTCTCGATCCTGCTGGCCGAGGGGCTCCTTGTCGAGCTCCGCCTCACCGGCGAAGTCTTCGTCCCCGAGGACCATCACCGCGAAACCCAGCTCCTCCTCGGCTCCCTTGGCGGCGTCCGCCCCGGCGACACCGGCCTCCGCATCAGCGCCCGTCGCCCCCCGCGGGACACCCGCCTCGCCCTCCGCTTCGTCGGCCCCGGCAACGTCCCCGCCCCCGGCTGCAGGATCCAGCTCCGCGGCCCCGGCATCGACGAGGACCGTACCCTCGGTCCCGACGGATGCGTCCAGTTCGAAGCGATGCCCCGCGTCCCCCTCCGCCTCACCGTGTTCCCGCCCGACGACAGCGGCCTCTGCTGGTGGGCCGGTCGCGTCACCCCGACCGGCGAGGAACAGACAATCGCCCTGTCCCGCGAACTGCGCTTCACAGGCAAGGCCGTCCGCTCCGACGGCAAACCCGCCGGATCGGTCAAGGTGGAAGTGCGCGCCGGCGGACGGGTTTGCGACTGGACCTATGCCGAGGACGACGGGACGTTCGTGCTCTCCATCCCCGAGGGAACGCAAGGACCGTTCACGCTCTTCGCCTGGGGAGAGAACAGTGACTGGGTCGGGAGCGTCGAGGTCGGCAAGGCGGGCGAGCCGGTGAAGATCGAGCTGACGCTGGAGAAATGAGGGCGGGACAATCGCTGCGGGCCCGCAAGTCCTCCGGCGCCAGCGGCATGATCGGGGTGGGGGCCGGGCTTCACCTCTTCCTCCGCGCTCCTCAGCGGGGAGTGATCCGGAAGTCGTCGAAGGTCGCGTCCTTCTCGGCGGAGAAGAGCCCCGCTTTTCCATGGGAAAGCCCGTCGGTTTTGACGGTGCCCAGGAGATCCCCATTGAAGAGGATCCGGGCGTCTTCCCCCGACACCTCGATGCGCACGGCGTCCGTGCCGTCGTTCCGCAGGGCGCGCTTCCAGTTCGCCCGCGTCGCCCCGTCGCCGTTCTGCCAGGTGCTGCGCGAAGAGACCGAAACCATTCCGTGCCAGAACCAGAGGCCCACGCCCCCGTCCTGGCCGTCCGAGTGCCAGAGCACGCCGGCGTTCTGCAGGTCCTTCACCCGGACCTCGATCGTGAACTCCCCGGCCAGCTCCTCGTCGAAGTACGCCACGTTGGTCACTTTCGACGGGCCCGGATCCAGGTGAAGCGCCCCGTCGCGGACCTTTTTCGCGCGCCCTCCGGGACAGACCCAGCCCTCGAGCCCCTCCTCCGAGAAGTCCTGCAGCAGCCCGTGGCCCTTCGCCCGTTTGCGGTACGCGCCCAGGTCGGCGGCGTCCACCTTCAGCGTCCCGAACGCCGAAGTCACCGACAGGGTGTCGATCGAGAGCTCACCCTGAAGCGTCTTCCCGAACGCCTCGACCGCGTCCAGCTCGCCTTTCCCGGCCACGCGCCAGTCGATCTTCGTGACGTCGCCGAGCGCCGTCGTGATCGTTCCCGCGCCGACCTTCAGCGTCACGTCCTTCACCCCCGGCGCTTCGCCCGCAAGCGTCGTCCCGCCGCGAAGCGTCCACCCGTCGCGCAGCAGGCCGTGCGATTCGCGGCGCGCGTCGGTGCCCGCGGGGCACGCGACGGCCGAGATGATCCGGCCCGGGGGCACCCGCAGCGTCCCGCCGGGCACCCGGATTTCGAAGGCGTCGACCCCGTCCAGCGTGCCCTCGTAGTGCTGTGTCGCGTCCTCGATATCGAACACGCCGACGCCGCGATTGAGAAGGGGCCGGAGGCTGCGGACGGACGCCGTCGCGAACTTCAGGTCGCCGCCGACGGCTTTGACCTTCAAGGTGGCCGGCGCGAGCACCGCGCCTTCGATCCGCGACTCATCGTCGGTGAGAACGACCCACCGCGCGGAATCTTCGGCCCGGGCGGCAAGCGCCGAAACGAGTGCGACGGCGACGACGAGGCAGGCGCGTTTCATGGATTCTCCTGGTTTGCAGGATTCAACGGCGCAGGTCCCGGAAAGTTCATCGCGGCTTCAAGTCGCGCGTCACGAACGGCCACTCTGGCTCCGCGCTACTTCACCGTCAGCGTCGGCTTCGCGTCGGTGCCGGTTTTGTTGATCTGAATGGTCGTCGTCCAGGTTTCGGCTTTCACCACGATCCGAAACCATCCCGCGGGCCCCTTCGGCTCCTTATCCCACTTGATGCGCGCGCCGAGATTCACGCACTTGGTCTCTCCTTGCGTTAGATACGTCAGCGGAGCCTCCGCGCTCAGCCAGTTCGACTTCACCACCGTCGTGGTCTTGCCGTCCTTCGTCCACGTGCTGGTCACCACGGCTTTCTGCGCGTCGACGTCCTTGCCGTTGACCGTGATCTTGTCCTGCGTCACCGTGCCCACTTTTTCCGGCGCCGGCTGGCTCGGGTCGGGTGCGTCCGGCTCCTTGACTTTGGCCTCGGTTCCCTCGCCTCCCGGCTTCCCGACCCACCCCTTCACCGTGATCCCGTCGGAACGCCGCACCTGCATAAGGGTGACCAATTTGATTTCAGGCCTCGCTTCCTCCCATCGCGTGTCTTCTATCCAGACGGTGTCGTCGTCCGCCTTGACGCAGGCCGTGCGTCCGAGAATGTGCGTCGTGGTCCAGAGGTCTTTCCGCTTCTGGATGCTCGTGACCTCCGAATACTCGTGCCATTGCCCCGCCTTGATGGCCTTCATGTCGTAGTCGGCAAACTTCGTGGCGCCCACGACGCCCTCCGCGGCGGCGAGGCCGGCGAGCAGAAGCGTTGCGAGAAGGGTCTTCATGGGGCCTCCGTCGAATGGGGAAGGGGACGCGAGCCGGCCGTGATCCGCTCGAGGATACCCGGCGAGTGCTCCCGCCGCGAAGGCCGGATGATGTGGACTGCCGGCCCGGACTCGTGAAGGAACCGCCCGGGACGCCCAAGGGCCCCACCCGCGGCCGCGATGCGACCGCCCTCCGGGGGCCACGCAGGACCTGTTGGCTTCCCGCCAGCGCGGAATTGACCGGTCGCCGGCCTTTTTCGCCCGCATTGTCCCGGGATTCGGTTTATCAATAGGGGCGCGCGTGGAACCGGATCGGCCGTTCCCCGGAACTTCGGACCCCTGTCCTTGAGGAGAGCAGCATGCGACGGTTCGAGCTGATCAAGGGAACATCGAGCAGGTTCTGGGAAATCGAGGTCATCGGAAGCGGATTCACCGTCCGGTACGGCCGGATCGGCACGAAGGGGCAGGAACAGAAAAAATCTGCCGGCAGCGCGGAAGGCGCGCGAGTCGAAGCGGAAAGGCTCGTGGCCGAAAAGGTCGGAAAGGGCTACATCGAAAAGCCAGGCGGTGCCGCGGCGCCGAAACTCGCCGGCGCGCCGTCGAAAGACGACGCCACCCTGATCGAGCGCCTGGACCGCTGGATGAACGAACATCGTCGCGACTACGTCCGCGAGCTTGCGAAGGGCGCTTCGGCAAAGGACATCGCGAAGCTCGAGAAAAGTGTCGGCCACCCCCTTCCGGACGCGTTGAAGGCGCTCCTCATGTGGCGCGGAGAAGGCCGCGGGAGGCTGCAGGGAAATTTTGCGCTGATGTCGGTCGGCGAAATTGCCGGTGGGCGCGACGTCCTGAACGGCCTGCTGGAGGGGGGCGAATTCGACGCCCCGGCCTGGTGGCGCAAGGATTGGGTTCCTTTCCTGGCCAATGGCGGCGGCGACCATCTCTGCGTCGACCTGGGCGGCGCGTTCGGCGGCGTGCCCGGCCAGGTCCTGGAATTCCGGCACGATGATGAGGCACGGAAGATCCTGTACCCGAGCGTCGATGCCTGGCTTTCGGTTTTCGTCGAGACGCTCGAAGCGGGCGCATGGGACGTGGAGGACGGCGGCTTTTTCACGGCCGACCCCAAGGCCATCGACAAGGTTCGCGCAAGGGTCTGCCCGGGTTATCCGAAGGCGCATTCGGCGGAAGAGGAGAGCGGACCGAAAAAGGCGGCTTCCCGCGCGAAGTCAAAGGCGGCCGGGGAGATCCGGGGCCAGATGACGGAACAGGCCGCGCAGCGCCTCCTCGCCTCCTGGTGCAAGAGGCGGGGTCTCTCGAGCGTGAAGGAGGCCCTCCGCCCGCGCGAAAAGGGATTCCAGGCGATTGCCCGTGGCGAGGAACTCCTCTTCGATCCGGATCGAAAGGCGCTCTTCGTCATCCGCGACGCCGGTCCGGCCGTGGAGGAAAAGTTCCAGCATGCCGTCTGGAAGGAACTCCTCGACAAGGAGCGCGACCGGCTCGCGGCCGCGCAACCGCTCGCCACCATCGAGGTGCGGCGCTCGCGCTTCCGGGAAGAAGTCGACGAGGACTCCCGGCTCGCCTACCTCCTGGTCCGGGAATTTGGCGATCCGTCCATCTCCGACGACGACTTCACCACGTCGCTGCTCGCGTTCTCGAAAGTCTTCCGCTCCGACTGGTCCTTGAAATTCGGATGGGCAGTGAGCGCGGAAATGAAGAAGCGCGGCCTCGCGGAATGAATCCCGCAGGATGTCCGCTCCCGAGTGCGCGCGGTCGCCGACGGCGACCTGATCGCGGTCAGGCGGCTGGATCGGTCTGCGTGAAGCACGGCCGGCGCGGGGAGCGAGCCCTTGCGGCCGATGGCATCGGCGCGGAATTCAGCAAGGAAGGGCCTTCGACTCGCCCGACCTGAGCGAGCGAAGCCGTTCGACTCGCTGCGCTCGCTCACTGTGGCCGAGTCGAAGGGCTGCGCTCGCTCAGGCCGGAAGCGCGACTCGCCGAAGCGCTGTCCGCCTACAAGGCGCACTTCGTGTCCTGAAGCGCCGTACGCAGCCAGCCGGGAGGCGCGTCACCACAAGAGACGATGGCGCCGCCATGGGCCTCCAGGACAAGCGGCGCCGTCTCGCTCTGCCGCTGATTCGGGTGGGCGGGGGACGGGTTGTCGTAGACCTGGACGAGGTCGAATTCGGCGATGGCGCGGTGCAGGTTGCGCATGCTGTCGGCGTACGTGGCCCTGAGGACCGCCGGGCCCTCGCCGCCTGCCCGAAGGTGATCTCGTTCGCCAGCGTGACCTCGATCGAGAAGCTGAGTCGCCTGGCGATATGGTCTTCGATGAACGCCGCGTAGTCTTCACACGACGTCCGCTTCGGACCCGTTCATCTCCTTGGGGAGGTCAGGAGAGATCCGCTTGCCATTCGCGTCAACGATCCCGCGCCTGTAGAGCTCGTTGACGTCCGCCTGCACGCGCGCCAGACCTTCGGTCGCCTGGCGCTGGTTGCGGTCCCGAAGCTCGTTCGCGGCGACCGCGACTTCGGTGCGCTTGAGCGACGCACGAAGCGTCTCGATCTCGTGCTCCAGCGTCTTCACCCTTGCAGCGAGGCTGGATAGCGTCGGCTTCGGGGCGGGCTTGCGGTGTCCGGCGGCTTGGGACATGGGACGTAATCATACAGCAGGGAGTGCCCGGGACACCCAGGGGCCCCACCCGGGCCACGCAGGACCCGTCGGCATCCTCAAGCGCAACGCGAGTCGCGACATTTCGTGTCGCGACATGTCTCGACTCAAGAAATGCGCGCGCGAAATTCCCGGCTTCGCGATTCTTCGCGATTCTTCGCGATTCAGGATCGGCTCCGCTCCCCGAGGTGGTAGGTCGTGGCGCGCCCCTTTCCCGAAGCGTGGATCATCCCGGCTTTCCTCAGGCGACCGAGCTCGGTTTGAAGACTTCGAATCGTAATCGCCTCGCCAAGTTCGCGAAGGATCGCAGGCGCTCCAAGGGGTCCTGAAGCGTGGAGAATTTTGACAACCCTCTCGGCGCGTAAGCCGAGCGATGGCTCGACCTGTAGTCGCTCAGCCTGGGCTGCGGGCCTGAAGCGCACGACGAACGCCCCCGCGATCTCTTCGAACTCCGGTTCCGGGCAGCCGTGCTTCTTCGCCTCGGTGAGGATCTTGTTCGTGCCTCGTCCCCACTTTTCGATCAGGCCCCGGCGATGAAAGACGTCCGCGATGAGCCGGTTACGCGGAATGGATTCGTGCGTGCCCCTGAGTTTCTCGGGCGTCAGTCCGGCCGCCAGCGTCCCCGTGCTCCAGATTTCGAGGCGGTCATCGAAAAGCGCGACGCCAACGGCGCCGCCGTCGATGGAGTAGTCGCGGTGGACGAGTGCGTTGACGAGGGCTTCGCGGACGGCGAGCGGCGGGTAGAGCGGCGTGTCGAGACGTCTCATCTGGCCTTCGACGAAGCGGCTGGCCACCGGAACGTGCTCATCGAGGAAGCGCTCGACATGCTTGAGGAGCGCAAAGGCATGCCCCTTGAACAGCCGGTTGTCGCGGAACTCGTCCTTGGTGACGCCCCGGAATCGCGCGAGCCGGACTTCACCCAGGGGGTAACCCGGCCCACCTTCTTTCCCGAAGAGGATCGCCGCCGCCCGCGTCACGCCACGCGCAGTCACCAACTCAAGCCGGCGCAGCACAACTTCGGCTTTCTCCCCCAGTACGCCCGTCAGCCGCTTTGCTTCGATCGCCTCCTCGATCGTTCGCTTGATCTCCGAGGCATCCAGGTGACCGATCTTCCAGCCGGGCGCAATCCACCGGTCCCAAGGAATCTGCTTCTCAACGCGTTCGACGAAGTGACGTTCGAACTCCGAGTGGGACATCCGCTGCGTGGTGTTGCCGACCCGCAGGTAGCCGCGGCCCTCGAACATGAACGGACCCGCCGCGCTCGACCGGGCCGCCACGACCGCGACGGACAGGCCGGACGGGAGTCGAACCAGCGATGTCGTGATCGATGCGGCCGGTTCGATGCGCCGCGAGGCATTGGCGATGTCCCGCTGCGTGCTCTCGGCGACCGCCTGCCCCACAATCTCGCCCTTGTCCGTGACCCCGAACAGAACCTGTCCCTTGCCCTGGGCATTCAGCATCCCGCAAAGGGCTTCCATGGCTTCGCGCAACTCGCCCGTCGAGCGTTTGAACTCAAGGGCCGGGCCCTCGCCCCGGGAGGCCAAGCGCCGCAGGCTGGAAAGAGTCACCTGCCACCTCCTGGCCCATCAAGTTCGCGCGAATTCACCCCCCGGGCATGGCCGATCGTGAGATGCAGGGGGAGTCCCTCCGCAACTCTGGACCGCTTCAACTTGCTGGTCGCGTGCTCGATGATTCGCCGAGGAAACCACAGTCGGCGCGCAGAATCAATCCGTCGGGCCGCCGCCGTGTGTGACCGCTGAAAGTTTCCTGAGGAAGAGTGACTCAGGAATGACTCAAATGACTCATGAAACCCACCCGGGACGCCCCGGGACCCCACCCGTGTTCGCCCCGACACCCACCCGGGATGCTTCGGCACCCCACCCGCGGCCTTGAGGAGGCCGCCCGTTGACCCTGGACCCCCGGCCCGGACGCTTGAGGGAGCCGCCCGGGACACCCAGGGTCCCCACCCGGACCCCTTTGGGGGCCACGCAGGACCTGTTGGCATCCCGCCGGCATTGGGCCGGCGGCCAACAACGACGTTCTGGCCCCACGCCGTTCATTTGAAGGAGGACAGGCAATGGCCGTAGACAAGGATCAGGTCGTGAGCACCGGAAGAGGCTTTTCAGGCCAGGCGCTGATCGACCAGGCGGACGTTCTGCTGGCGATCGCCGCGGCCGACATGGCCGAGCTCAAGAAGTACGGGTGGTCCGAAGCGAAGCACAAGGAGCTCGACAAGTCCGCCCTGAGCGAGCGAAGCGAGTCGAAGGGCTTCGCCTCGCCGTCCGCACCAGCATCACGCAGTACGGCGGCGCGAAGGAGGGCCTTCGACTCGCTGCGCTCGCTCAGGCCGGAGCGTGAGCAAACGTGGGGCTCTGCCCTGAGCGAGCGAAGCGAGTCGAAGGGTTGCGGAGAGCCGTCCCGCTCGCCAAGAACGCGCTCGAAGGCGTGCCCGACCGCGACTCGTTCCTGGCTTGGCTC
>JAIOPR010000069.1:7680-10577 GCA_021413805.1 Planctomycetota bacterium | reverse complement strand
CGACCACCAGCGCGCCGACGTTCGCGCCTGCTCCGCAGTCCCCCACGAACGGAACCCATCCTGTCCCGCCCGCCATCGTCGCACCCTTGAGCAATGACCCCGCGGTTTACGACGCCGCATGTCTGGACGAGATCGGCAAGGCGCAGGCCGCCATGCCGGGCGGCTACGTCGGGGCGCACTTCTTCGTCACGCGGTGGAGAAGTGGGAAACTGCCTGACATTCCCGACTTCCGGCGAAGGACGCTCGACCGGTTGGTCGAGCAGAGGAAGGCAGAGGTGTACCTGACGGAGGACGGAGTTCAGGCGGTGAGGTTGAAGGCTTAGATTCGCAAGGACCAGTAAATGTCATTTCGCGTGGAAGGAGTTCCGCCAGCATGGCGCCACAGGACAAGCGATTGGTTCGAATCGACGAGGTACTCCAAGCAGCAGCCTCTGTTCGTGCACGGGCCGAATACAGCGACTTTTCAGGCGGCAACGTGGAGGACGGCGAGAAGAGCGGCCTAATTGCTCGCGTGGTCAACGCCATTCTGGAGTGCGCCGCACCCAATTCTTCGTTCAGCCAAGAGTCTGCGGACCTGAGAGCCGCGGCGATGACCGATGGGCGACGCCTTGTGCGACTCCTAGGAATCCTGAGCGCGCTGAAAACCGATATCGAGATGGGGTACTCCGGCGAAACTCCGGCAGCACCTACCTCGGAACAAGTTTCGCCAGAAGGCGAGCGCCCGCCCACCTCAAGCGCCCTTGAGAAATTCCGGGAGCTCTTCGAGCCACTAAAGGATGCGTACCGCAACATCGAGATAAGGGTTGTTGCGGCGAAATGGAAGGGAGAGCTCCTCCTGGTGGGCGGCGAAATCAGGTTCACAAGTGAGCTGAGCTTGGCGTGGAGAGCTTGGGATACCTGCTTCGAGAGCGAGCACATCGCTGTCGTGAATGACCTGTCACCGGTTTCTGAGTTGAATCAAATCCTGACGGCCCTTTCGATGGGGGTCTTCCCGATCGGCAAGAGAATAGTCCACCTTGGAGGCGGGCCTCGTGATGGGAAAACCGTATTTCCCGTCACCGCCTGTGCGTTCGACCCAGTGCCCCGCCACGCGTTTGGCGAGTTGATCGACGAGCGTTTCGGGCTATCGTGGACCCTGAGCAAGCCGGTCGAGGAATTCACCCCGGACTGGTGCGAACGCATGGAGCGAGGTCTCCGGAAACATGACTTTGGCTCGCTTCAAGAGCTCCTTGCGCAGTTCATCCCTGGACACGAGGGTGGGACAGGAAGATCGCGAAATCTGGAGGTCGCTGTCCCCCTTCCGATCCGGTTGAGCATGCAGGCGGGGTCTGATGCCGTAATTGTAAGGATTCAGGCGAGTGAGACGCTCGTGCGCGGCGATCTCGAATTTCGGCTGAAGTTCATTCAAGGTAGCCAATCCAGTAGCAAGGTCATCGGGTCCGACCCGTTCAGGATTGGCACGGAGTGGAAGCAATCCGGACGCACGTACGACGCCTCGGTCAATAGGGCTCTGCCGAGGTGCGACCGGGTCCAACTTTCGGCAAAGTATCGCGGCGAGCAGATAGCGACCTCGACCACTTGGATAAGCACGACTCCCGCACCGCTCTCGGGCATGCGCACCGACGCTTTCCATCAAGGCACTCCCGAAGCCGACTGGTCCGACTTCAAGGACGGCATGGAACGAGCCCTCACTTTTCTCGATCTGGACGTTGCCGGGCACACCGAGTTAATGAAGAGCGATCCGAAGCGGACAACCGCGGCGCTTGAGGTGCTGCGCGAGGTGTTCAACCAGGCGGTAAAAGCCGTGGGTGGCAGAATGACCTGGCTTGGTGATGGAGGAGCCGCCTTCTTTGTTGGAGGGGGGCGATCGGATCGGGCCGTAAAAGCCGCGATGAGAACCTTCCTCGAAAGTCAAGCTGCCTTCGTTTGCTCCCCGGAGAAGCTCATGGACCTCCCGCTTCGCGCGGCCTTGGACCACGGCAGCACGAAGTGGTTCGACGACACTGGCCGTATCCATTGTGATGCGCTGAATTGGGCAGCGCACGCGCAGAAAAGTGCCGGCTCGGCGCCGCGAATCTCCGCGTCTGCCCAACTTGTGAATGAGCTGTCACGGGAGATACAGCCGACATTTGCTGAGGCTGGCACCTTCGAGGGACAGGACTTCTCCAATTGGAGGTTTCTCGAATCCGGAGGCCCAAGCCCTGGGCATGGTTCGAGCAGAGGCACGGGATCCACTCCACCGTATTCGCTTCGTCAGACTAGCGGCAAATTGCTGCTCGTCGAGGCTGCTGGGCACGACGGCTCCTATGACCTTTGGATTCCTGTCACCTTCTTCAACGCAGATGTGCAGACCGTCGCGCTGGATGAGGTCCGATGGATCGGCTCCCTCCGGTCGATGGACCTTCACCCTGAGTCATCCGTGGCGGTGGATCAACAAGTCGATCGGGTTCGGGATGTCATCCGCATTATTCCAGGAAGTGAGGCGATCATTCCTTCGAAATTCCCGTTCGCGCTCGACCCGAAGCAGAGTGCGAGGCTTCTTGTCGCTATCGAGGTCGGAAAGAGCGGCATGCAGCAGCTCGGAGGTGCAACTGCCGGGATCAGGCTTGAGGCCGAATTCGAGGCTGAAGATATGATGGGCCGAGTGGTGACGGGTCGGATTTCCGTCGCCACGAAGTAGCAAGCCCGTTTCCTGGGTCTCCAGGTAGCGTTAGTCGCCGAGCAAGGTCCGGCGACGGGGCTAGGCCTCGGACACAATTCACAATCGGGCCGCCCGTCCGGGTCGTGGCCGGCGCGAGAATTCCCGCGCAATGGCCGGGAGCAAGCTCAACGCCTCCGATTAACTACGGCGAGGCCCCCGGTGCCGCATGTCCCCGCCGCGCAAGCGCTTGGGCCTC
>JAIOPR010000069.1:0-7634 GCA_021413805.1 Planctomycetota bacterium | reverse complement strand
TCCTTGCCCCATCCTGCCCTCTCCTGACCATTCGGCCTGGTTTTCGTAGGGCCTTCCGCGTGCCCTCCGAGGTCCTATCCTCGCCACTCCTACCGCATCTTGGTTCATCGGATTGTCGATCCAGAGATTGCGGGTCCCGCGGGCCTTTGGCGAGCGTGCCGACGACGCAGATTTCGGTTGCCCAGAGAGCACCGCTCGATCGGCTGCAAGCAGCGCTCTCTCGATGAAATCGGCGATTCTGCCCGCCGCGATCAGCCCCTCTTCGGCTTCCCAGGTGAGCACCTTCGTGCTCAAGGCGACACTCCCGGTCGGCGATGGACTCAAGCTCATCCGCCAGAATCGCTTCGCCGGCCTCCTCCTGAACCAAGCGCCACCACAACATTCTGCATGCCTTGAACGCTTGCGGAGAATCTCGATCCGCCGACCGAGAGTTTCCGAAGCTTGGAGAGGAGCGCGGTGAGTTGCTTGCGTCGTTTCGGATCCAAATCGGCACTCCTCAACTTGAATCCGACGCGATGGCGGAGCGTAGCTCGACGGGTCATGAAGACGAAAATGCTCTAGGTCCTTGCTTCCGGGTGCGGCGTCGGTAGAATTCTTAGATAAGACCATGGCGATCACTGTCCACCCCTCAGCGTTGTCAAGCATGCCCGCGGATGATTCCGCGCTGGGTGCGCAGTTCATCACCGCGCAACAGGACCGCTTTCAAGGCGTCAATTCGATGGGAGCGGCGGCGCAGGCGCACCTGCCGGCCAAGAGCTTCGCTTTCCTGGACGCCAATTTGGCGATGACGGCCTGGGCGCGGCAGGTGAACGAGTACGCCGTCGCTTTGAAGGGAACGGCGGACTATCTCCAGCGCCTCGGCACGACGATCCGGGAGTCGGTGAACCTAGTCGCGAATGGCTTCGAAAACCTGACTCGTCGGCTCGGGACGTTCCGGATCGAGAGCGCTGGCTTCCCGGTCATTGCCGAGTCCAGCCTTGAAGGCGTGACTCTCACCGCCTTGGCGCGGGGCGAGCAATTCGACGCCTACAGCCCGTGGTGGGAGACGATTGTCGATCAGGCCCGCGGCTTCCAGTTCGACATCAACAAGGACTGGGTCGATACCTCAGACTCGGATTTCCCGGAGTTCTCGCAGGGAGCACTGGCTGGAGGGGCTTACGCGGATGTCTTCGCGGGAGTCGACGCGAAGCTCGCGCGTTTCAGTCACATTCTGGTCTCTCGGACGGTGTTTCTGCCGCGCGTCCACGAGAGCAAGGCGCGTTGGTCGCGCGAGCGCGCCGAACTTCGGATGGATGAGCTCACCGCAAAATTTCACCAGACAAACTCGCCGACTCTCTCTCTTCGTTCGCTTTATGTCCCTTCCTGGGACCGCTCGCTTCAAGTCAGGGCCTAGCGCTCCTTCGGGACCGCATTCGGCGGTTCCCGCAGCTGGCCCGTCCAATCCTGCTTGACGCAGCGATTGGGCCCAGAGATCGAAGGATTCCCCTTCGATTTCTCACAAGACCAGGTCCAGGAGCAGTTCGCGTCGTGCGCTGTTATACGACGAGAGCGATTCAAACGAGGAGAAGCGACGATGTTTATCCAGTGGGCGACCTTCGTTTTCGACGACCACCGCGACGGTGATCACCTCAACGTCATCCTGTCGAATCCGAAGGCTTTTCCCGGCAGGGTGGTGACCACAAACCTCACGTCCTACCGAGAGAGCCAGCGGCCGACCAAGGTGAACGACTCGACCACCGTCTTCGACCCCGGAGTCACGACTCACCCTTGGGTGACTAAGAAGACCCAAGTGTCTTACTTCAGGTCGAAGATTCAGCTTCTCTCCGACCTTGAGGCCGACGAGGCGAAAAAGCTCCTTGACTGGCATCCGCCTCTCACGAAGTCGATGCAGGCCAAGATTCTCGATCACCTGTGGAGGGCCGCCCATGCGCCGCGCGAAATCCGCCAGGAGCTGATCGCGCAAGGAGTGCTGAGGTGAGGCACCGCCGCGTCGCCTTACGCGATCGAATGAATTTCCTTGGCGATGACCTCGATCTCCTCGTCCGAGACGCGGAATTGGTCGAGCAGCTCGCGAATGAAGATCGTCTTGGAGCTCTTGCCGACCTGCTTGTTCTTCCACTCGGGGAGCGTGTGCGTGAAATCCTCCAACTCGTCATCGGTGTGATTCTTGAACCGCTCGTGGATCTCCCTGAGGATGTCCAAGTCGGCGTCTGAGAGCTTTGCGGGTTCCGCGTTCTTCGCGATGTCCACTTTCGGGTAGACACCATTTCGAAGGAGGTCCTTCCAGGGTCCTCGGGACTTGGTCCAGTCAATCTGCTCGGAGATGAGGTTGTAAACCTCACTCAGGACAGGACCCCGCTGCATGGCGGAGTATTTCCCGCCACCGATCGGCCACAGATGCCTCTCGATCGAAGTTCTGTCCGCAAGATACATCAGCTTCAAAAGCCGCTTGCGCCCCATCGACGTCCCTCCCGAGAAGCGAATGAGCTGGACCGCAGCCTCCGCGGCTTTCGCCTCGTCAAAGGGGAACTTCGAGCAGAACCTGGTTCGCTTCACGGTTATTTATCGCTTTCGTTCAGCACGCGGTTCGATCCCTCGACTATAACCGATTGCGGCGTCATTGAGGTCCGTTCGGCGGATTGGTCAAGCGATCCCTGTCAAATTTGCGCCGATTCGCAAGTCGCCCGGACTTCGAGAGAGCAATTTCCACTTACGACAACGTCGAGCATTTTATTTCGTGCCGACAAACGAATCAGGTCCTGGCGCATACGATTCCGATTCTGCTAGCGACATCCCGCAGGCCTTGATCGGCGCAGGAGACTTGGTCATCGAGTCGATTTTCGACGCCGTACGCGGTCGCGGACGCTGCCGAGTTACCCGAGCGAAAGGTCGAACGAAAGGTACTCCCTCGTGTCGTTCGACGACTGTCCGGCACCGACGACGGTGTCACTGTGGCGAAACAGTTCCCCGGTCCAGATGAGCAGCGGGCGGGTGTAGTCGCTCACGATTTTGGCTTCGCGAGATATCCGGGATCGAGGATTTCGGTCCGGAACGCATCGAGCTGCCGAGCATGTCCGCTATTGGCGCGGAAGAAGGCGCGGGTGTCGCGCGGAAAGGCCATGTTGCTACTTCTCTGCCGGCGGCAGCGCAAGGTCCGGCAGGTCCGCGCGGCGCACGCCGACGCTGATGAGAAAGCGCGTGGTGCCGGCGTCCCGGATCATGATGGCCGTGCCCTGTACGACCCAGCCGTCGTGCGTCCTCATCTCGTCTTTGACGGGTTCCCCGAGCGGCAAGTCCGCCGCGAGCGCGTGGTTCATCGCCCGGGACAGGACAAGCCCGGCGGTCTCGGCCGCTTCAATCGAAAGCTGGTGGAGCGAATCGGAAACGTAGGCGAGGGCGGCCTCGGGCGCCTGTCGCTGCAACGCGGCGTCCCATGACAGGGTGTAGGAGAGCATCCCGACCTGGCATCCGCGGGAGACGACGGTCGCGAGCGCGAAGACGTCGGGGAATTGTCCCAGGTACGTCGAGATGCGGCAGTCGTCCTTCTTCGTCCACTCGCGTTGAGCCCAGTGGTCGTCCTGGAGGTGCGTGCGCACCGAGCTGGCCTTCGGTCCTTCCTTCAACACATGCGGACGGAGAGCGGGAGGTTGAACCGGAGGAGCGACGCGCGCCATCCGGACCGCGTCCACGCTGGCCATGATGCCAGCGCCGGCCAGGAAGATGACGACGCAGAGCAGAATACCGCGGAGGTAGGCTCGATCAGATTTGCCGAACATGTGGCCTCTATGGTGAGGGTCTCAAGGTTGCGGAGGCGATTATATAGTCCGCGGCCCGAATCGATTTCCGAAAGATCTGGCGGCCTGAGTTGTTCCCGCAGACGCCGCCCGAGTTCGCGCGCCGTATTCGCCCACTGACGCTCGCGAAGTTCCGGCTGATGCAGGAAAGCGCAACCGGTTCGCTCTCCGCCGCTCGTTTCGAGTCGTTCCACATCACGCTGACGATCACCTCGCGGCGGTCGGTGTGCCTCATCTTGAGCTTGAGCGCGCCGTCAAGCCTCGAAACGCCCTTCAGGGCCCACTGATGCGGCTCTCGACCATCCTTCTGCAACTCCATCAGCTCCAGGCCTACCCACGGGACGAAGCTTTCGCCGTACACGCCGGCGCCGCAGGTGGTGCATGTCCCCCCGTGGAGCCCACCGCCGATTCGAACGAGGTTGATTGTCGAGGGCGGGAGAACCACCTCCTGCTGCGGGGTCCTGGGACGCGGACCGTGCTCCGGGTTCGGACACGCGATGACCGTCTCCGCAGTGTCTTTCCTGAACCACTGATGCACGTCGGCGCCGAATCGCGCGGTCAGTGCCTTCAGAATGCTCGCGTCCGGAGGAATCGGTGCGTCGGACGGGTGCGACTCATGGATGTTGCCGCTCATGGTGAAGTTCTCTCCTGTTGGTGAACCTGCCCGATTCCGCCTACTTCTCGCCCAGTTCCGCCGCCTCCTCCCGGGTACGCCTCTGCCAAGTCAGCTTTGTCGGAACACCCCACTTAGAGGTGAATGACATCGGGCCTCGGCTTGCCGCGTGGCCGCACCAGATCCTGAGCCGGTCGCGATCCGCCTCCTCGAAAAGCCTGAGCTTCCGCTCCTCATGAAAATCGCATTTGTCCCAGAGGCAGCCCACCCTAACGATGTCGCACGCGATCAGGGTTCCGTCAACTCGCTCGCCAACGAGCGCGAACCCGATCAGGCCAGCAGGCTGCCCGCAGGTGCACCTCGGCCACTCTTCTCTCGAGTTGCCAAGCGTCTCCTGCAGGATGGTCATTCCCTCACGCGTCTGGTCAAGCTCCCAGCCGAGACGA
Source organism: Planctomycetota bacterium (assembly GCA_021413805.1). GTDB lineage: Bacteria > Planctomycetota > MHYJ01 > WSZJ01 > WSZJ01 > WSZJ01. The sequence goes on along the minus strand of JAIOPR010000069.1, from coordinate 2,781 downwards.
TGGCTCGCCATGGCGAAATTCTTGTCTGCCCAGAGAGCGCCGCACCCTGTGCAGTAGTAGGCGCCGGGGAAATCCCTGCAGTGCTGACGCCGCTCAAGGGAGATCTTGTGGCAGCGCGGGCATGGATCCATCAGCCGCACTACCAGGTCACCGCCGGGATCATTATTCGCGCCGGGCATGCCTCCTCCTCCATCTAGATATTTACCTGCCCGGGAACAACCCCCGCGTCCGGCCGCCGAGCTGCGGGCAACGACCGGCGCAGGCTAACGCGGTGCGTGAATGGATGTGGGCGGCATCCGCTTCGACGCGGACTTCGTCGCCGGTTTCGTCACAGATTTCGGGGGAGGGGTCGGCGGTGGCGTGTGGTCGTGAATTCGACCGTAGATCTGCGGAGGCTGTGCGGCTGCAATGGCCATCTCGCGCTTGGTCGGTGGTTTCATCGGCCTGATCGTCACGATGCTGGACGCCGGCTTCGGCTTCCTGCCCCGGGGAGGACCCATCTCCTCGCGGGCCTCGGGCGTCAGCATCGCGTAAATCGCCTCGGCGACGTCCCGTTGGTCGAATGGAAGGTCGGTCGTCGTCCGGATCTCGCGCGCCAGGACGCTCAGGACCTGCTCGCGGAACAGTGCGCGGCCGATCGATTCCGGACTCAAAGCGGCGTTATTCAATGACACCTCCAGTTCACGGCAAAATCCAGGCGAGGATAACTCCTCCACTCCCGCGGGGAGTTTACGCCAGATCAATGCCGGTTTCTCACCGAACTCGCGTAGATGGTGCCGCCCTCCACCCCCGCCAGGTCGAACGGACTCAGTCGCCGGATGCGGATACTTCTTACGCTCAGCGAGCTGATCGAGGCCGAGGTCGTGAAGAGCGAGGCGGAGGCGATGAAGCTGGCGGCCGAGGCGGTCCGGGGGAAGTAGGGCGGCCGTTGGCGCGGGTGGCGTCGGGGCGCTCGCGGTGGGGAACGCGGCCACCGTGCGGACCACTGGGCACCCAGGCGAAACGTCGCCCTCGCGTCGCATCCGGATCGCCTCTCGTCCGGATATGCTGGCGCCATGGTTCGCCGAACGCTGATCGCTCTCACAGTCCTGGCGGCACTGCTGGTCCTCCTGAGGGTGGGGGGGGCGCGCTCAACTACCGCGATGCCCAGCCGAACTGAAGCGGAGGACCTCGGCGCACGGCCAACGGTGACCCCCGTTCCAGGAAAGCTCCTCGAACTTTCCGCGCAGGGCCGCGAATCATCTCCCGAAGAGCCTCCTGGATCGCATCCGCTCCACATCTTCGGCCGAGTCGTCCGATACGACGGTACTCCAGCACAAGGTTGTCGGCTCGAGCTTGCTCGAATCGGGGACGCAGCAAGTTGGGTGCGACCCATCGCCACCTTGGGGAGCAGCGGGGAATTCAGGTTTGAGGGTCTTCAACCCGCCATCTACGTCATTGTCGCTAGTCTCGAGCCGCACTTCGTTGATGAACTGAGGCAGATTGACTTGGAAACAAGAGGGAGCGCCGAGGACGTGCTCCTGACTTTGCCCGATGCGCGCCACATTACGGTGACCGTAGTCGATGCTCAGGGAGTCGGGGTTCCACGCGCGAAGGTGACGATCCACTCCGGCAAGGAGGAACACGAGCACCTCACCGACGGTGCGGGCATCGCTCGTGAGACAGTCTTGGGCGATGAGATGGTGGTCATGGTGCTCCCTCCGACCGATGTGTCGCGTTCGTTCCTGGTTCCTCGAAATGTCGGAATTCGTCCGCCGCAGGAGTCGGCGCGGGTCGTTCTCGAGGACGCCGGGCTTGCGTCGGGAGTCGTCTGGCTGGCGCAGACAGACCGGCCCTTGAGCGGCGCCACAGTTGTAACACTTCTGGGTGACCGCGAAGTCTCACGGGCTACCGCTGGCGCTGATGGGTCCTTTCAAGCCCTCATGCCTTGCAGTGGTCCAGCGACTCTCAGAGTGGATGCACTCGAGCTGTTGTTCAACCGCGAGGTTCGCAATGGCGAGTTCCCGGAGGGCCGGCTCGATGGCGTTCGTGCGGGAGATCAGGACCTGAGGCTTGTGGTCCGCCTGCACACCGTCGATCAGAGACTCCGCGTCGTCGTGCAAGATCCTGACGGACGGGGCATTCCGAACGCGACAGTCGTCCTACGTCCTGAGGGCAGGATAAGCCAATTGGCCTTCGATACGAATGAGGCCGGAGTAGCCGAAATCTCGCACCTACCGGACTGCGAGCTTGAAGTCGTCATCGTGCGTCCAGTTGGTCTCGAAGGTGCCGACGAGTGGGTGTGGCCCGTCATTCCACGGGTACGAGCAAACGGCCAAGAAATCGACTTCAGGTTCTCGAAGGGGCTTCGTCTCAATGGCACGGTGGTCGGTCCCGGCGGCGAGCCGTGCGGCTGGGCGCACCTCGAGTCCCGTCAAACGCAGCCGAAGCGAGTGGACGCCGACGCCGAAGGCCACTTCAGCGTGCTCGTTGATGAGAACGTAGATTCCTCAATCGACTTCAGGGCTTGGACGGGTTCCGGGCACGCGAAACTGACCGCGAACTTGGCCGGGGTCAACCCGCGAGGAGGCGAGATTGTGATCCGGCTGCAACGGGAGAAGTAGAGCAGAAGACCGCTTGGAAGGTCGATTCAGTGACGAATGTGGAGCGGAGGTGAGGCTTACTTCGGCTTCTCGGACTCTGAAAGTTCCAGCGGCGCCGGAACCAACTGGTATCCCTCCCAGATGTCGTAGCCGAGCCAGAGCCGCACCGTTCCATCGGGCACCGCCGGCTCCAGCCACT
>JAIOPR010000068.1 GCA_021413805.1 Planctomycetota bacterium | reverse complement strand
AGAATACGTCGATTTCACCCCGATCCCCCTCACCCCTGAGGTCACCGTCTGGAGCGGCGCGGCGCCGAAACCGATCCTGCAGGGCGGCCTCTCCCTCTGTCCGCAGGGGACCATTGACGACTGGAAAGGCCCCATCACCGCCGCGCCGGGCACCCTGAAAATCCAGCTCGTCGAGAAGAAATTCGCGAAGCTCTTCGGCGTCTTCCAGAGCGAAATGGTCCAGAAATAGGGTGTTCGGTCCGCTGAACACTCCCGGCCGAAACGTAAGTCCAGCCTTACGGGGGGGCTTCTTCGTTGCCCCCACCATTCTTGGCCTAACTCGCGTCTCCTGCGTGAGTTGAAGCGCCGCTTCACCCCATCTCCCCGGGGGCACGCCGATTGCTTTTTCCGAGGTCACGCCGCCCCCCTCGGCGCCCTACGGAGATCGAAATGCGCCGACTGCTGACTTTGCTCGCCACCGTTGTCTTCGCCGCGTCCCTTCCCGCATTCGCCGAAGTTCCCAAGGCGAAATCGACCGCCAAGGAAGGGGAGTACGACGTCGTCACGCTCGAGAGCGGCGCGCTTTTCAAGGTGTACACGCCGAAGTCGCTCAAGAAGGGCGAAACCCCCGGCATGGTCCTCACCCTCCACGGCCACGGCGGCAATCCCGAATCCATGCTCGGCTACGGCCAGGATGCGGCCGAAAACCGCGGCGATATCTGGGTCGCGTACCGCGGGGGCGAAGCGGTCGGGCCGGGGTTCGGGTACAACTCGGGGCACGACGAGAAGGACATCATCGACGTCGCGCACTATGCGATCGCGACGTACAAACCCGACCCGAAACGCGTTGTCCTCCACGGATTTTCCGCGGGCGGCGCGATGAGCTGCATGCTCGCGCCGAAGAACAGGGACCTGTTTGCCGGCGTCATCACCTGCGCTGCGCCGCAGATCCCCGCCGCGGACGCGAAAGGCCTGCGCTGGGTGATCTTCCTCGGTACCGACGATCCCAACTACAAGCTCGCGGCGGAAGCGCGCAAGGCCGTCGAGAAACTTGCGCCGACGACGGCGTTCCGCGAAGTCACCGGCCTCGGCCACGCGCTTCCCGACATCATTTATTTCAACGACGCGATGAACTTCATCTACGACCCCGCGGTGAAAGGCGACGTGCAGACCCTTTCGCTCAAGCCCGCGAACGCGATGGCGGCGCCGAAAGGACGGGGGAGCGCGCCGCCGGGATATTTCCACATCTACATCGCGTACAAGACGGCCAAGGCCCCGGCGGGTGTCACGCGCAACAAGCTCCAGGCAAAATCCGCGGCGGACGCGCTTCTGGCAAAACTGAAGAAGAAGGAAACGACGCTGGAAGAAGCGGTGGCGCAATCCGACGACGCGGACACGAAGGCCAAACAGGGTGCGATCGGGATGGAGGAGATGGTGAAGTACGGGGGGAAGATGGCGGAGAAGGCGAAGGGGATGAAATCGGAGACATGGGAGATTTGTGAAACGGAGAGCGGATATCAGTTAATTTGGCGGGCGAAGGCGCCGTAGGGAAAACGGCGACGGCAACTCCAAATCCCAACTCCAAATTCCAAACCGTGGGAGAGGTTTGGAATTTGGGATTTGGAATTGGGGCTTGGGGTTGTCGTGCCCGTTTTGCCCTTAGTCCCGCCAGTAATGACAGGTGTATCCCCCCGGGTGTTTCTGAAGGTAATCCTGGTGATACTCCTCCGCCGGCCACCACTTCGCCGCGGGGACGATCTCCGTCACCACCGGCTTCTTCCATTTCCCGCTCTTATCCACCTCGGCTTTCACCTTCTCCGCCGTCAGCCGCTGCTCTTCCGAGTGATAGAAAATCGCCGAGCGATATTGCGTCCCTTTGTCGTTCCCCTGGCGGTTCGGCGTCGTCGGGTCGTGCAGCTTGAAAAACAGGTTCAGCAGCTTCTCGTAGCTCAGCTTCGCCGGGTCAAACGTCACCTGCACCGCCTCCGCGTGGCCCGAAGCGCTGTCGTGCGTGTCGTCGTAATGCGGGTTGTCGAGATGTCCGCCGGTGTAGCCGACTTGCGTCGTCACCACGCCGGGTACTTCACGGATCAGTTCCTGCACTCCCCAGAAACACCCGCCTGAAAACGTCGCGATCTCGACACGGTCCGGCATGGGAGTCGGTCCTTTTTTTTCCTTCGGGGGGGCGGAATCGCCGCAGCCTGCGAAAAGGGCCACGAGGGCGGCGAGGAGGAATGCGGTGGCGATGATTTTCATGCAGGGGATACGCGCCGAAGCGCGCGGCGGATTGTCGCATGAACGGAAAATCTGTGGGAGGCGGGTGGGCGATTTCCGGCTGCGGTGGCGAATCCGAAAATTCGTCTTCATTCGTTGCCCTTCGCGTCCAGCCGTTCGTTCGGCGTTTTTTTGAACGACGCCTCAGCCTGGACCAGTTCATGGCCGAAGGACTGATGAACGGCTGAATGGAACGGAATACAACGGCGGGACGCGAATGACAACGGATGACGACGGATGACGGCAATTTGACAAGGCGCACGGCCTCTTACTTCTTCATCCCCTTGATCGGCGGCGCCGTTCCTGCCACCGGCGTCAGGTCGTCATTGAATTTCGCCGCAAGCCCGGCCCACCATTTCCCCAGGTCGCCCCGGGGAAGCGCCGCGATTCCCGTCAGCTTGACGAGCGACGCCGTGATCCTCGTCGCCGCCGCATTGCGCACCGCCGCGCCCTGCCCCGGCCCACCGGAGCACTTCGACCGCATCTCGATCAGTGCCTCGACCGATGCTTTGCAGCGAATCGTTCCCAGCGCTTCCGCCGCGGCGTTCAGCGCCCGGCCGCGGTCAACTCCCGTGTCGCAGAACCACGAGAGCGCGTCGGCCTTGATCGTCGGGACCGCCGCGACGCAGCCGAGCGCCCCGAGCCCTCTCAGCACCGCTTCGAGCGTCGCCGGCCTCGCGACGTTCGGGGCGAGGGCGGCCAGAAGCGCCTTCCCAGGCTCCTCCATCCCGGTCATTGTGCCGAGCGCCTCGGCCGTTGCCACCCGGAGAGGCTCGCTGTCCGATTTGAGATACGCCGCGATTTCGAACACGACGTTCGCGTGGCGGCATTTCGCCGCTTCCGCGATCGCCGCCTTCCAGCCCGACTCGTCGCGGAAAGCGGTTGTGTCCCGGAACTTCGCCAGCGCCGCCGCCGCTTCTTCCTTCGTCGCCAGCGGGTCTTCAGCGAAGGCGGTCGCCGCCGCCAGCACCGCAAGGACCGATATGAGGTGTCTCATGGCATCGCTCCACGTCCTGCGCCGCCCCCCCCCGTAGGCCCTACTGCCCGCCCATCCCGCCGCCCATGTTCCCCGGCCCGCGCCGCATCCCCACCGGCCGCTTCGACAGGTCGTTGTTGAACTCCGACCCGTGCCGCTTCCACCATTTCGCGAATTCCTCGGCCTTCGTCGAGTCGCCGCCCGTCAGCTTTGCCTGCGCTGCCGCCGCTGCGTTGTCTGCGGCCGCCAGCGTTTCCGCGAGGATCGAAGCGGCGTTGGCGGCCAGCTTCGCCCGCGCCGAGATGAGCGCGTCCACGCTGTCCTTGTGCCGGATCGAGCCGAGGGCCGCGAGCGCCGCCCGGACCGCGGTGGCCATCAGCGGATCCTTCGTCGCGGCGAGCTGCACCGCGCTGTCGCGGCAGATGCCGATCGAGGAATTGTCGGCCAGCGTGCCGATCGCGACGAAGATCGCTTCGAGCACCGCGGGCTTCCTGAGGTTCGCGCCGATCGCGCCGTGCAACACCTGCACCGCCTCCGTGATCCCTTTCATTTTCCCGAGCGACTGCGCGGCGGAGATGCGAAGCGCATCCGATTCCTTCGCGAGGATGGCCGCGAGCGCCACCGCCGTGCCCGCATGGGGCGTCAGGCCGCAGTTCTCGACCGCCGTCTTCTTCGCTCCCTCGTCATCGCCCTTCTGCGCCGTCTGAAGCGCTTCGACGCGCGCACGGGCATCGGTCGGGGCCGTCGGGTCCGCGGCAAGAATCGTCGTCAGCGAAATAAAAACAACGAACGTGGCGATTCGCATATCTGTCTCCCGGCTGGCGTTTCCCCCGCCGGATCACCTGTATTACGAACGCCGTGCCGCCGCGAGCAAGTTTCCGGAGATAGCTTTAAACCCTTAAAAAACATGAGGTTGGGGAAGAGGTAAAGTAACGCTGCACAAGCACCACCATGGCCGCCGACGTCAATGCTCGATGCAGCAGTGCCGGAAAGCGGACACCGACGCCACGGGTGTACGATGTCCCCATGCCCGACTTCCAGGCCCTCGCCCTCGAGGCCGAATTCCTCTCCCGTTTCCGCAGAACCCTCGTCTCCGGCGACGACGTCTTCGCCTTCGGAGCTTCCGACGCCGGCCCCGGGTTCAACGACCTTCTCCTCTGCCTCGACCGGGGCACGGGAAAACGCCGCTGGGAATTCGGCGGGCGCGAAAGCCCCTTCGATATCCTCAGCCCCGTCTGCGCCGACGAGAGCGCCGTCTACGTCGGGCGCAACAACGGCGTGCTGTACGCGCTTCGGCGCGACTCGGGAACGGAATCGTGGAGGCTGGCGCGGGGCCGCGGGATGTGTGTCCCCGCCCTCCACGGCTCCGACCTGGTCGTCAGCGAACCGCCCGCCAGCGTGCTTCGCGTGGACCGCGCCCGGGGCCGCGTCCTCGACGACCCCCGGGCGACCCTTCACCAGATCCGCGAAAACCTCCGCGCCCTCCTCGTCCCCCACGCGTCGCTGCTCTTCCAGGTCGCCACCGACGGCACCCTCACCGAACTGACGCAGAGCTGGCCCACCCGCGCCTGGATCGCTTCCGCCGACGCCTTCACCTTCGGCCCCGCCGCGCTCTTTGTCGCCGGTTCGGGATCTGTGCGCTCGTTCGACCTCGGCGACGGGGAAGAGCTGTGGAGCACGGAAGGACCGCCGGAAGTTCGACGTCTCGAGACGGACGGGCGGATGGTCTGGGCGCTCGCGGCCGGGGGGACGATCGGCGCGCTCGACGCGCTTTCGGGGGAAGCGCGCTGGTCGCGGAAGATCGGGACGGCGTCGTCGATGGCGGCGTGGAAGGGGCGGGTGTATCTCGACATGAATGCGAAGGTCGTGGTGCTGGACGGGGAGACGGGAGGGACGGTTGGCGAAATTGCGCTGGAGGGGGCGCCGTATGGGGCGGTGGTGGCGGAGGGGGGATCGCTTTTTGTCGCGCGCGCTGCGGAGCCGGAAGTCGTGATGCATTGCGTTCCGGTTGAGGGGGGGAGAGAGCGGTGGAGGGCGAGGATTGGGGGATATGGGTTGACGTAGTCCGAAGACTGAGAGCGTGGGAAACATTCGCCCTGCGGCCCGCGACACCAGCCCATCCGGCGCGCGAGAGGTGTCTGGAATGGAATCCGGGGTTTTCGAGGCGCGCCGGACGGGCCGGCGCCGCGTGCCTGCGGGCGACTGTTCCGCATGCTCTCAGCGTTCGTTGCCGAAAGCTTGCGGCCGATCCGAAAGCGGTCAGGCCAGCGCGAGGAGTTTGGGAGTGTTGCAGGCGATGGCCGACCAGAAGGCCACGCAGATCCAGCGACAGGCGTCGTGCATCCCGCAGAGCCGAGCAAGCTCCCGGGCGCCGGGCCCGAGGCCGACGAAAAAGCCCCGGAAGACGGCTCCGGGGCGTGAGGGGGTCACTTCTTCGATCTTCGCTTCGCGCTTACGGCACCTGCACCCTTCCGATCGCCAGGTGCCGCACGCTCTCGGGCTTGAAATTCCCGGTGTAGTAGCTCAGCGCGGCGGGCGTGCCCGGGGGAGAAGTCTTGTTCCCGGTCATGCTCCACGTGTAGCCCAGGTAATTGTCCGACGCGTCCACGTAGAAACGCATCCAGCCTCTTCCGCACCCTTCCCATTCGGTGTAGGCACTCCCCGTGCCGAGCTCGCCGGCCTGGAAGGTCCGCGTATCCAGGGAGTGAACGGTGCGGGACGAGTCGATGATCTCGACGTCGCGCCACCTGGCGGGCAGCGAGCTGTACGCCAGCGTGCCGGAGAACGGGGGCGTGATGCTGTTGATGATCATGACGTGGCCGGTGACGACGGGGTAGGCACTGTTGGGATCATCGACGTACCAGCTCGCGATGATGTCGCCGGGCTGGACGTCCGCCAGGCAGGTGACCTGGGTGAAGCCCTTCCCGGTCACAACGCAGTTGTAGAAATTCTCCGCGGCCGGCCAGGTGTACCCCGTTTTCGTCCTGAACTGGGTGTCGGACCAGCCGTAAGCGTGCTTGAGCTGGCGCGCGACGAAGTAGGTGCAGTTGGTGCGGTTTTCGTTGAACGCGGCCCCTTCGGAATTCCACAGGCAGACTTTCTCGGTGGTGCTGAAGGCATTCAGGGCGCTTCCGCTGGCGTTCGTCCGAAAACCCGCGAGGGTCTGGTTGCGAAGTCCGTCGGCGAGCGAGGTGGCCCAGCTCAGGTGGGCCGGTGTGCTGGCGTCGGCGCCTGCGCGGATGGGTGCAACCAGGAGGGCCACAAGCAGAGCGCCAGCGAGCGCCGGAAGAACTGCGAGACGATTCATGGTCGTTCCTTGAACTGGATGCTCATTGCAGGAATTCTCACGACCAGGTGCCTGCCATGGATATCTGGTGCCGCGATTCCCGGCGCGGCGACGTGACTTCCCTCGCTGATGACTATACGCCATGATTCCGTCCAGCTGGCTGAGGTCAGGCGCGCGGCAAACGAGGGGGCTACGGGGGCGGAATTCGGGGGGGGACGCGAAACCGTGCAGGGTTGTCCGAGTCCCGGGAGGTGTTGGGGAAAATTCCGCGACGATTTCATGGGATTCGAGGTGGCCCCAAGACCTCGTGCATTTCTGGACGCCGAGATTCTTTTTTCGGTTCCCCTTGACAGCGAATTGAAATCATTTCGCTTCCGCGAAAGATCGACCTCCAGACGGTTCCCTGGATTCCTTCAAACCCCCGCCGGGAAGCCTTGCTCCCCCGGTCCTGAGGGCTAGAATGCACCCTTCGCCACCATAAGGAAGGTTACCCTCATGCCCGACGTCTTCCTCGTCTCCGCGTGCCGTACCGCCATCGGAAAATTCCAGGGAGCTTTCACGGGAGTCGGCGCGCCTCAGCTGGGCGCGGTGGCCATCAAGGAAGCGCTTCGCAGAGCCGGCGTGCCGGCCGAAGCGATTGAAGAGCTGATTTTCGGCTGCGTGCTGCAGGCCGGGCTGGGGCAGAACCCGGCGAGGCAGGCGGCGCGGGGGGCGGGGATCCCGGACCGGATCGGGAGTTTCACGGTGAACAAGGTGTGCGGGTCGGGATTGAAGAGCGTGATGCTGGCGGCGCAGGCGATTCGCGCGGGGGATGCGGACCTGATCGTGGCGGGCGGGATGGAGAACATGACGCGGGCTCCGTACCTGTTGCCGCAGGCTCGCGAGGGGCAGCGGCTGGGACACGGGAAGCTGCTGGACGCGATGGTGCAGGACGGGCTGTGGGACGTGTACAACGACTTCCACATGGGAAACACGGCGGAGCTGGTCGCGGACAAGTACACGGTGAGCCGGCAGGACCAGGACAAGTTCGCGGCGGAGTCGCACCGCAAGGCGCTGGACGCGCAGGCGAAGGGGCTCTTCAAGGAGGAAATCGTCGCGGTCGAGATCCCGGACAAGAAGGGGACGATCCGGGTCGAGGTGGACGAGAGCCCGCGCGCGGAGTCGACGTACGAGAAGCTGTCGACGCTGAAGGCGGTGTTCAAGAAGGACGGGTCGGTGACGGCGGGGAACGCCTCTTCCATCAATGACGGCGCGGCGGCGATCGTGGTGGCGTCGGAAAAGAAGGTGAAGGAGCTGAACCTCAAGCCGCTCGCCCGCATTACCGGGTACGCCACGGGGGGCGTCGCGCCGGAGTGGGTGATGATGGCGCCGGTCGAGGCGATCGCCAACCTGGCGGCGAAGACGAAGAAGCCTGTCCGCGACTACGACCTGATCGAGATCAACGAGGCGTTCAGCTCGGCGGCGGTGGCGGTGACGCGCAAGCTCGAGCTCGACCCCTCGAAGGTGAACGTGAACGGCGGAGCGGTGGCGCTGGGCCACCCGATCGGGGCCAGCGGCTGCCGGATCCTCGTGACGCTTCTGCATGCCCTGAAGCAGCGCAAGGGGAAGACCGGAGTGGCCACGCTGTGCCTGGGCGGGGGAAATGCCGTGGCGCTGGCCGTCGAGATGCTCTAGGCCGTCACAAGGAGTTCACCACAAACCGAAAAGGGGAGAGCCGTGGAAATCAAACACATCGGCGTCATCGGCGCCGGCCAGATGGGGAACGGGATCGCGCAGGTGGCGGCGATCGCCGGAATCCGCGTCACGATGATGGACGTGAAACCGGAATTCGTGGCGAAGGGTCTGGAATCGATCAAGAAGTCGCTCGCGAAGATGGTCGAGAAGGGCAAGCTGACGGCGGCGGACCAGGGCGCGGCGCTGGAGCGCCTCGGGACCGCGACCGACCTTTCGAACGCGGGCACCTGGGATTTCTCGGTCGAGGCGATCGTCGAGAACGAGAAGATCAAGAAGGACCTCTTCCGGGATCTCGACGCGAAATGCCGGCCCGGGGTCATCCTCGCGACCAACACGTCGTCGATCAGCATCACCGAGATCGCTTCGGCCACGAAACGCCCGGCCGACGTGATCGGGATGCATTTCATGAACCCGGTCCCGCTCATGGCGCTCGTCGAGGTGATCCGGGGCCATGCGACCAGCGACGCCACGGCGGCCGCCACGGTCGAGCTGGCAAAGAAACTCGGGAAGACGCCGCTCGAGGCGAACGACTACCCCGGCTTCGTCGCGAACCGCATCCTGCTCCCGATGATCAACGAGGCCATTTTCGCCCTCTGGGAAGGCGTCGCCTCGAAGGAATCCATCGACGGCATCATGAAGCTCGGCATGAACCACCCCATGGGCCCGCTCACGCTCGCCGATTTCATCGGGCTCGACACCTGCCTCGCGATCATGGACGTCCTCCACCGCGGGATCGGCGACGACAAGTACCGCCCGTGCCCTCTCCTCAAGAAAATGGTCGCCGCGGGCCACCTCGGCCGCAAATCCGGTCGCGGGTTCTACTCCTACGAAGGCGGAACGCAGAAATAAGCCGGGCCGTGAAAGAGTCATCCTGCGTCGCCGGGGAATTCAGGCCCGGCTTACCCGCCGAAGCTCCGGACGCAATCCGCCTTCGCCCTATGGGCTGCGGCGGACAGGAGCGCCGGAGCGAAGGCGGGTAGGCTCAGAACCGAGCAAAGATCTGCCGTCCGCTGCTTCACTTGTCGCGGCCCGCTTCGGCGGACGCCGGCCGCCTGAGGTGCCCATGATCAACAAAGTCCTGGTCGAAGAGAATATCGACTGCCCCCCGAACCGTCTCTGGCTCATCCTCACCATGCCTTCCGAGGTCAGGAAATGGTTCGGGGCGGGCGAAGTCACCTTCGAGCCCCGGCAGAACGGGGAAGTCCGGTTCCGGTTTACCAGCGCTTCCACCAAGGGCACCGTCTCCCTCTGGGCGCCGCCCACGATTTTCGCGATCCAGTTCACGCCGGGGCAGCGCGTGGAATTCTGGTGCGACCCGATTGACACGGGGACGCGGCTGGTGATCAGCTCGACGGTGCCGCACGACGACCCGGCGGCGGCGGGGGAGTTGCTGAACCAGTGGGCCGGGTGCCTGCTGAAGATCAAGGCGAGGGCGGAACCGGCCAAGGCCTGAGCCCTACGCCCGCTCGGTCGCTGCCACGGCGGCCCAGTGCGCGTCGAACCGGCCGACCAGCGCCGCGTCGCGCGCCTTTCGCCCGAACCACGGGCCCTCGACGTCCAGCAGCCACCAGGCGGATTCGGGGGCGAAGCGCCCAAAGTCCGCCGCTTCGGGCGGAAACTCGGCAAGGGCCGCGAGGGTCTGCCAGGCGGCCAGGCGCGCCCGGCCGGCGGAGCGGCGCGGACCCGCATCGCCCGCGAAGGCTGCGCAAAACAGGTAGGCCCAGGCTTCCGCAGGCGTCGTCTCCCTCACCCGGGTCGCCGCCGCTTCCCGGGCCGCTTCGGCTGCCAGTGCCGCGAACGCCCCGGCCGCCGCCGCCGGCGAACCCGCCCCGGCCGGGCGCCCCGTCGCGGCGAGCGCGATCGCCCAGTGGGTGAATGCGGGGATGGACTCGCGCGACAGCGGCTGCACCGCGAGGTGCGTTTCCGATGCCACCACAGGCGTCAGGCCCTCGACGTGCGCGCCGAAAGGCAGCGTCCACGAAGCGCCCTCGGCCGTGAAAAGCGGGAGCCACGCCGCGCGTTCGAGGGGAAGGGGGGCGAGAGAAAGCCGGCCGAGCGGGTCGCCGCGTTCGGCGGCGTGGCGGGCGGCGCCGAGGGCGGCGGTGTCCGCCGAGAGATCTTCGCGCCGGAGCACCCGCGCGTGCGCCGCGAGCAACAGCACGTCATCGCGAAATCCCGCCGCTGCGATCAACGGCCAGGCGTGCGCCTGCGCGAGCCGGTCCGCCAGTTCGCCGCGGCGCTCTTCTTCCACGGCCTCCACCGCGATCCACTCCGCCAGCGCCGACATCCCCGCCACATCCGCCGCCGCCAGGTTCTCGATCCTCTCCCGCACCGCGATGTGCGGTTTCGCCGACCGCTCGCCCGCCGCCGACCGCAAGGCCCCCAGGTCACTCCATCGCCGCTCCCGCCCGAGCATGTCCACTTCCGCAAACACATATCGCCAGTCCGATTCCGTGGCGCGAGAAAGCGTCTCCCGGGCATCGAAAGGGGGGAACGAGTCAGGAATGTCGGTCAAGACCATCCTCCCAGCCGTTTTTGTCGCTTCCAGGCGCTGTAACACGCGAAAAATTCGCGCGGGAGGAGCGGAGTCGGCTCATATGACCGCTTCTCGTCCATTCACCGCCAGCCGACGAAGCCCCTTCCGCGCGAATTTTTCGCGTGTTACAGCGTCTGGAAGATGCGGATGATCTCGTGCTCGTTTTTCGCATCGAGCAGCCGCTGGCGGGACTCGTCGTTGAGGATCAGCGAACCGATCTCTTTGTAGATCTTCAGGTAAAGCTGGTCGTCGTAGGGCGGCGCCACCATCGCGAAGAACAGCCGCACCGGCTCGCCGTCGGGCGCGTCGAAATCGATCCCCGCGCTGCTGCGCCCGACCGCCAGGATCAACTCCTTCGCCTGCATCGTCCGCACATGCGGAATCGCAACCCCGCGCCCCACCGCCGTGCTGCTCTTCTTCTCCCGGTTCACCAGGTCCGTCAGCAGCTTCGACTTGTTCCCCGTCTTCCCCGACGAATCCAGCAGGTCGCACAGCTCCGAGAGCGCCGACTCCTTGAGCTCCCACCGGTGCTTGTCGGGCGAAGCGCCATCCGGCGGCGGGGAGGGGAGCGTGGTGAGCTCGACCTTGATCTGGGCTGGCTTCAGGTAGCGGGTGAGGTTCATCAACGTGAGATTTGATACATGAAGGGGTCCGCAGTGTCGATGATTTCCGCGAGCGGGCGGGCGGGCAAGCGGGAAGCGAGTCGCGATATCACCCGCTTTCCCGCGCTCGATCACGCTCTGACTCACCTATTCCGTCGAGTTGTGATCGCGCTGGTCTGACCGCTTTCGGATCGGCCGCAAGCTTTCGGCAACGAAGCATGAGAGCGTGAGAAACAGTCGCCCGCAGGCACGCGGCGCCGGCCCGTCCGGCGCGCCTCGAAAAAACCAGATTCCACTCCGAACACCTCCCGCGCGCCGGCTGGGCTGGTGTCGCGGGCCGCAGGGCGACTGTTTCTCACGCGCTCAGATCAGGATTTGCGGTTGGGAAGCGGCCCCACGAACAGCGCGAACTCCGCTTCGCCAATCGGCGTGGCAGGGGTGGCGCGGCGCCGCTGGGACGCGTCGGGTGCGGCCCGGAGGAGGTGCTCGGGATTGGTGGAAGTGGCGGCTTCGAAGGCTTCCTCGGTGACGGATTCGGCGGCCACCGTGCCGGCGGGGGCCGAAGTGGCGGTCTTTTTCGGGGCGGCCTGTTCGTGGGCGGCACGGCGGAGGATCGTGTTCGCGCCGGTGGGGGGGGCTTCGGCCCTATGCAGGCTGTCGATGGCGCGTGGCAGAAACCGGCCGGTGTTGGCTTCCGCTTTCGGTCCGGCGGCCGGCGCAGCGGGGACGACCGACGGAGCCCGGCCGGCCGGCGCCGCCGCTTCCCGCGTCCGCGGAGCGCTGGAGGGACCTCTTCCGGGAAACAGGTAGTCCAGCGCCTGCCGCATTTCCGAACTGACGGCGATGAGAGGCTTGATCTTGAGGCCCGTGATGCGCGCGAGCTCGGCGGTGGCGCGTTCGTCCAGCGGGTTGGCCATCGCCACGGACAGGATGCGCCCCAGCTTGTCGGTCGGGATCGCCCGGAGGCGCCACGCGTCCTCGGGCGTCAGCAGCTTGAGCAGGTCCTTCTTGAACTCGTGCCCGTTGAGCTGGATGAGCGGGATCCGGTACTGCTGCGAGATCGTCTGCGCGAGCACGTTCTCGTCGATCACGCTCTCGCGGACCAGGATTTCCCCGATGTACGTGTCGGCCCGCAACTCCCGCTGCGTGTCCAGCGCCTTCTCCAGAGCGTCCGCCGAAATCGCCCCGCTCTTTACCAGCATGTCCCCCAGCCGTTCCTTCGAGCGCGCCAGCGACGGCACTCCGCCGGAGGGCGTGGCGTCCGAAGCGGGAGACGCGCCGGGGTCCGCGGCCGGGGCGGGCTCGGGAGCCGGCGGCCTGGATTTCGCCTTCGGCTCGGCCGCCTCTTTCTCCGGCGCTTCTGTCATCGGCGGAAGCTCATCCATCGCGTCCGCGGAAGGGTCCAAGTCGGGCAGGTCCGTCGCCGGGGGCCTGATACCGCTGTCTTTCCGCAGAACCCGCCGCGTTACGGACCTCGGGGCCGGGGGATCAGGTTCTTTTCGCCAGAATGCCCATCTCATGGCCGACATTCTATCGACCGGAGGCGCCGCAATCACACAGAAACGGTCGGGAAGCGGGGGACGCTGGTTTTTTGCCCCTCCCGGCGCACACCGCGACGCTTGACACTCACCCCTTCGATCCGGACGATGCCCGCCCGCCCCTTCGCAGGAGTCCCCTCGCGTGTCCAAACTGCAGGTTACACCGCGCCCCCTGAACCTTCCGGGGAACGTGAACGGCGTCCTGGCCAAGCTCTCCGGCTCCATCGACGCTTCCACCGTCCCGCACTTTGAGGAACAGATCGAGAAGTTCCTCAAGGAGGGCGTGAGATTCCTGCTCCTGGACTGCGCGGAAGTTGCCTACATCAACTCCACCGGGATGGGACTGATCATCAAGCTGGTGGACAAGTACCGCACGAAGGACGGCGACCTCAAGCTCATCTCCGTTCCGGCGAAAGTCGTGACACTTTTCAAGATGCTCGGGCTCGAAGCGCTTGTTGAGCTTCATTCGGGCGAGCAGACGGCGGTGGCGGCGGTGGTGAAGATGCTGTCGGCGGCTCCTGCGCCGGCGGAAGCGGCGGCATCGCAGCCCCCGGCGGTGGCACCGAAGGCGGCTTCGTACCCGCTTCAGTTCAAGTGCCCGACGTGCCAGGGGGTCCTCGAGATTCGCGCCGAGGGGAAATACCGCTGCCCGCGCTGCGGGGCGTTCTTCGCCGCGGACGGCGGCGGCGCGGTCAAGTCGTACCCGCCGAAGAAGTGGAAGGCGGTCGAGATCCGCGTCCCCTGCGAGCTGGACGACCTGGAATGGGTCCGCTCGATGATGGCGTCGCAGACGTCGCGGATGAAATTCCCCGAGGAAGAAGCGCAGGGGCTGGAGCAGGCGGTGGACGAGGCGTGCACGGTGATGGTGAATACTTCGCCCGCAGGCACGTCCTCCTACAGCGTCGCGGCCCTGTCGAGCGGGGACGACCTGATCGTGGCCGTCTATTCGTACACGTGCGGCGCCCATTTCAAGGACGAGTCGAAGTCCAAGATGTCCTTCGACGTCATGCGCTCCTTCATGGACAAGGTCGAGATTCTGCCGCTTCCCCCGAACGGGCAGATGATCAAGATGACGAAGACCCTGCATCGTTAGACCGCTGGTGCCACCGCGATGACCGCATCCTCATCCCTCTCCAGCACGCTGCGCGGCCTGGCCGATGACGGCCGGGAGGGGACCCTGACGGTCCGGGAGGGGGATCAGCGCGTCACGCTCTACGTCGCGCGCACCGGTATCCGCCTTGTGTCGAGCGGGCCGCGGCGCGGGGTGCGGATCGGCGAGGTCCTGCTGAAGGCGGGCAAGATTTCGCAGCGGCAGATGGACCTGGTGCTGGAGCGCCAGCAGAAATCGAACCTGCGTTTCGGCGAGCTGCTCTACCTCATGTGCCAGATCACGGAGGACGAAATCCGGCAGGCGGTGCGGACGCGCATCCAGGAAGAAATCCTCGACCTGTATCTGCTCGAGGGCGCGAGCATGGACTTCCTCGAAGGACCGCCGCCGCAGGACCTGTTCGAAACGGACGGCCCGAAACTCGAGCACCCGTTCCCGATTCCCCCGATCATCGAGGAAGGCGATCGACGCCGCGCCGACTGGGAACTTTTTCGCGTCAAGCTCCCCCCGCGCGAAACCGCCCTCTCCAAGGCGCCCCCCAACCCCGGAAAAAGCGAACTCCCCCTCGACGACCGCACGCTCCAGATGATCGAACTTTGCGACGGCCGCCGCGGCACCGAGCAGGTCGTCGAGGCCTCCCCCAAGTTCCGATTCGATACCCTCAAGGCCCTCGCCTACCTCATCAGCGTCGGGCGCGTCGCCGTGGGCGGAAGAGTCGTCGCGGGCGCGACGCCGACGGAAATGCTGAAGCAGCCGTTCCTGGGGACCGGCCCCGAGGCGGCGGTCGCCGCGCCCGGGTTCAACCCCGAGTCCGCGCCAGCGCCGGCAGCGCGCTCCGCCCCCGCTTCCCCCACTCGTTTCGGCCTCGACTCCGTGCCGGAAGTGGACTGGGAAGAGGAAAAGCGGACTTCGCGGACGCCCGCGTCCAAAGGCGACACTTCAAAGCAGGCGACCCCCCGGCCGCCAAAGCAGCTGGACGTGCCGACATTCGAGCTCCGCGCGGACCCGAATCCGCCCTCCGCGCCGCCTCCCGGGTACTTGAGGAAAGAGGAAACCTCCCGGCTGATGGCCCGCAACGCCGCCCAGGCCGTCGCCCACCGCCCGCCGCCGCTTCCGCCCCCGGAGCCCCGTCGCCGAAGCAAGGCACGTTACGGGTGGGCTGCGGCGGTGATCCTGCTCCTTCTTCTCGGCGGTGCGGCTGCCTGGGAGTTCACCGCGCGCTCGAAATTCCATGAAGTAGATTCCCGGGCCCGGACGGCGCCGGCGGCGGAAGCGCGGGCGATGTACGAGGAATTCGCCAAATCGTGGCCGTGGTCCAGCCCCGCGCAGGCCGCGCACCGCGCCGCCGAGGACCTCGCCGGCGGCCGCGCCGACGCCGAAGCCGCGAAGGCGCTTCGCTCCTACCTCGCCAGCCACCTGGAGCTGGGGCAGGGGATGACGCTTGAAGAGGAAGAACGGGCGTGCGAAGCGGCGCTGCAGTGGGCGGACACTCACCGGGAGCCGGCGCTCACGGAGAAAATCCTGTCCCGCAAGGCGGCGCTTGCGGCGTACCGGCGCGACGCCGGGGCCGCGCTGGCGGCGTATCGCGGTGCGCTGAAGGACGGGAAGGTGCCCGAAGCGCGGGCGGCGGCGGGCCGGCTGCGCGCCGAATTCGCGCGGGCGCCGGAGGCCGCGCAGGCCGCGGTCGCGGTACGGATCGAGACCTCTCCCCCGGGAGGAACCCTCGAGGCCAACGGCTCGCCCGCACGGCCGACTCCCCGCCTCGTGGAAGTTCCCTTCGGCGCCGCACTGGCCCTCCGCGCCACCCTCGAAGGCCACGAACCCGTGTCCCTCGTGGTCCCTACGCCGCTTCCCGAGTCCGTCGTCGTCGCTCTTCCCAGATCCCCCCGCTGGTCCGCTCGCGTTTCGGGTGCGGTGCAGGTCGCCCCGGCGGTGACGGCCACGGCGGTGATCGTGATTCCCACGGACGGGACGATGGTCGCGCTGGCGGTCGCGGACGGGCATGCGCTGTGGCGGGCGCGGGGCGCGAGCCACCCGTGGGTGACGCCGCCGGTGGCCGCCCGCGGCGCGGCGCTCGTTGGCTCGGCCGATGGCTCCGTCTGGTCGATGGACGTTTCTGAAGGCTCGGTCCTGTGGCGCGTTTCGGCGGGAAGCGGGCTTCGCGGCACGATCGCCGTGTCCACGGACGGCGCGGCGGTGCTTGCGGCGCCGACGGAGGGAGGAGTCGTCGCTCTCGAGACATCCACCGGCCGGGTCCTCGGCAGGGCCGATCTCGCGGCCCCGCTGGCCCTCGGGCCGTACGCGAGTGGCGAAGCGGGCTGGGCGGCGGTGCTGGAGGACGGCACGGTGGCGGGCGGCCCTGCGGGGCGCGGCGCCTGGACCGCGAAACTCCCTTCAACGGCGGTCGCCGCCGCTCCTTCCCATGCAGGGCTGTTGTGCTCCTGCACAGACGGGACGATTGTGCTGGTCGCTCCCGACGGCGCCATCCGCTGGACCGCACCCAACCCCGGAGTCGCCCCCGCCGGTGTCGCCGTTTCCCCCGACCGCGGAGTCGCGCTTCTTTCAAAGCGCCATCTGGCCTGCTACGATCTTGCGTCCGGAAAAGTCCTGTGGCTGGCGGACCTTCCGGCGGACGCGTCAGCGCCGCCCGTCCTTGGCGACGTTCTCGCGCTCGTGCCGTGCGACGACGGATCCGTCCGTGCCCTCGATGCCGCCACCGGCGCCGATCGCTGGACGTTCCGGGCCGGCCAGAAGGTGCGTGCCGCTGCCGCCATGGGTCGCGAAGGAGCGGCCATTGTCGGTGGCAATGGGGACGTCTGGTTCGTACCTTAGAAGGAAGATCCCGATCCGCGGCGCGCACGACGGCGCTTCGCTCAACCTAATTTCAGGACTTCAAACATGGCCTCACCGTTCCCGCCCGCCGTTCCGCCGCCGCCGCCGAATTCGGGCGGACCCGCGTTCGCCCAGCCCGCCGGCTCGATGCCGTTCCAGCCGGGCGCGTTCCAGGCGCCGCCTCCCGCCCAGAAGTCCGGGGGGTGCTTCAAGGGGTGCTGCATCGCAGGGGTGATCGTCGGCCTGCTGGGAGTGGGCGGCCTGGTGTTTCTCGGGCTGACGTGGAAGAAGATCCTGATGAAGCAGCTCTCGGTGGCGGTCATCGACCCGAGCGACCTGACGCCCGACGAGAAGGTCGAAGCGCGCAGCCTGCTCGAGAAGTATTTCGAGCTCGCCACGGGTTCGAAAGCCGGGGACCAGACGTTCGCGGAGGGGTTCCAGAAGAACTTCAATGACCTCGGCCAAAGCGCGAACGGCGGTAAGCCGAAGGCCTCGAGCCTGCGGCCGATCTTCGGCCGGATCAAGAAGGTGCTGGGAGACAACGGCCACCCGTACCCGTCCACCCTGTTCCCGTTCATTCCGGATGTGGACAAAGGGTCTTCAACGGGCAACTGGAACGTCGTCGTGAGCAAGTTTGACGAAGCGCGACGGAAGGAAGTCGTGCAGGCGATCATGCGGAAGGACAAGGTGACGGAGATGGTCGCGGATTCGATGCTCAAGTCTTCGCCGGCGATCGTGCTGAACGGAGTTTCGAAAGCGGACGCCGAGGAGTTCCGCCAGGCGCTGGAAGCGCTGGGGTGTGACGCGGAAGTCGCGCCGGAGAAAGCGGAGGCGACGCCGCACTAACGCCCATGAAAAAAGGTGATTCCGGCATGATGCGCACGACAGTGTTCGCTTTCCTGGCCCTTGCGGTGCCGGCCTTCGCGCAGGATGCGAAGCCGAAGCCGGACGTCGAGGCGAGGGCGCTGGTGGACCAGGCGAAGGCGAAGCACGGGAAGGCGGCGCTGGAGCTGTACAACCAGGCGATCGCGCTCGATGCGAACTGCATCGACGCTTACATCGGCCGCGGCGGGGAGCGGCGGTACGACGAGCCGGCGCTGGCGCTCGCGGATTTTGCGCGGGCCGATGCGATCAAGGACGACTTCCAGCCGCTGGCCTCGTGGTACCGGATCGTGACCCTGCTCGACGTGTACCTCGACCGGTCGGCGGCGTGGGACGAGGCCGAGAGGCTGAAGCGCAAGTCCTCGAAGGGCGCGTGGGCGTTCCTCGGCACGGGAGTGCAGAAGCTGCTGGCGGGGAAGTACGACGCGGCGGAAGAGGACTTCGACCACGTCGGCCTGGCGGATGCGGCCATCCCGTGTGCGTGGCGCTTCAAGGCCCTCGCGCAGTTCGAATACGGCAACGCGCTCGCGAAGGACGCGGTGCAGCAGGCCGTAAAACAGAACCCGGACGATCCGGGAACGCAGGCGACCGCGGCGCTCATCCAGGGTTCGGACGACCCGGCGATTGCCGCGCGCGAGCTCGACCGGATCTTCGGCGAAAAGCCGAAATTCGCCTGGGCCATGCTGGCCAAAGCCAAGGTGTTCGCGAAGGCTTCCAAGTGGGATGAGACGCTCGCCGCGGCAACCGCGACCGATGTTGCTTCCCCCGCCGGCGCCGAATCAGCTTACCTCCGCGGCCTCGCGCTCCTTTCCCAGTACAAGTACGAGGAAGCCGAATCCGCCCTCGCCCGCGCCGTCAACTGGGACGCGAATTTCCCCGACGCCCTTCTCAAGCGCGGCGATGCCCGCGCCAAACGCCACGACTGGGCCGGCGCCGTCCGCGACTACGAAGCCTGGATCGTGCGCTTCGGCCAGGACGAGCACGACAAGATCCCGGTGACGGCGAAGATCAGGGACGCGCAGGTCAAGCGGGACCGCGAAGAAGGCGTGATCGTTTCGTTCAAGGGGTTCTGCGACCGGGCGCGGGTCTGGATCGAGGAAGAAGACTTCGACCGTGCGCTGAAGGACATCGAGACGGCGAAGGGGCTCGAGGAAAAGAACGAGCGGTGGCGGCGGGTGACGATGTTCCTGTGGGCGAAGAAGAAGGACTGGCCGAAGCTGTGGGAGACGGCGCAGGGGCTGATCGAGGCGGGGGGCGAGGCGGTCGTGACGTTCAAGGACCCGAACGCGGACGGCGCGGCGCTGTACAAGACGTTGACGAAGGACCCGGCGTTCCTGGATGGGCTGAAGGGGCTGACGTGCAAGTCCCCGCGGGACGCGTACTGGAAGGCGCAGATGTACTACGACGCCGCGATGCCCGACATGATCAAGGCCGACGCCGGGAAAGCGGGTGCACTGCTCCGCGAGGCAGCGGCGCAGTTCCGGAAGCTGACGGAAACCTGGAAAGAAGCGAACGAGACGAACGGCGCCTATTACAACGAGGCGTGCTGCTGGGCGCTCGTGAACGAAGCGGACAAGGCGTTCGAAGCGCTTGGGAAGGCGATCGACTCGGGGTACGGCAAGGCCCCGGGCGATATCACACATATGGAGAAGGAAGACACGGATTTCGACAACGTGCACAAGGACCCGAGGTGGGAAGCTATTGTGAAGAAGGTGAAGGAGAAGTGGGGGGAGAAGAAATAGGGGGGG
>JAIOPR010000371.1 GCA_021413805.1 Planctomycetota bacterium | reverse complement strand
CGCGGATGTCGATGCGCTGGCGGCCGCGGTCGCTTTCGCCCCGAGGGAATTCCACCCCGCGGAACGGGTGCGCTGGGAAATCGGCACGAAGGAGGAGCGGGAAGCGGCGGTCGCGAAGTACAACGCTGCGCGGCCGTCGATGTATCAGCTCTACGTCCTCGGGCAGGCCGCCATCCGCGACGCGGACTTTGAGAAGGCGCTCGACCTGTTCCGGAGGGCCACAAATCTCCTCCCGAATTACCCGCTTCCGTGGGTCGGCGTCGTCGAGGGTTGCTCCGCGCGCCTGGCCGAGATTCCCCGCGACGATCCACGGCGCGCCGCTCTTCTGACCGAAGCGTTCGGCGCCGTCGCGCGGGCCGTGCAACTCGGCGAGCCGCCCGACGGGATACGGAACGAGCCCGCGTTCGCGCCGCTTCACGATGACCCGCGCTTCGAGAAAGCCCTCCAGGTCCCGAAGTAGCCGGCGCGCTCGCGACGAATCGGCTTCGGATTCCGCCCGCGAATTTCTATGATCCGCCGGGATCGGAAACCTGGGAGGGAACCATGATTGCCGTGTGTCCGTTCTGCCAGAAGCGCATTTCGGCCTCGGAACCGCTCTATGGCACGGTGGGCAAATGCCCGGGGTGCGGGGCGAAGATCCGGCTGCCGGGAGCGGAGGGGGGCGAGGCGCAGGGGCTGGAAGCGCCCGCTGCGGCGCCTGCGCCGGCCGCGGCTCCGCAACCGGAGATCGAGATGGCGGCCGCGCCGCCTCCGCCGATCGGGAACGTTCCTTCGCCTGCCGACTACGCCCCCATCCCCCGTGCGGTACCGATGGGACGCGCGCCGGTCATGCAGCGGCGCGGCAAGATGGGCGCCGGGCTGGGCGCGGGCGGCGCGATCATTGCGTTCATCGTCATCCGCGTCCTCATCGCGGGCGCCGGCGGCTTGAGCGGCTCTTCGCAGGCCAGCGCCGTGAAATTCAACGATTCCATCGCGAACGCGGACAAACCGGTTCTTCAGTCGTGCGAAGGATACGCCCGCGAGCTCGGGACCTGGCTGGAAGGGGGGTCGGCCAACGTCGAGGCGCTGAAGGCGGCGCAGGAAACGGCCAAGCGGTCCTCGCAAGCCTACACGCAGAAAATCGGTGCCCTCTCCCCGCCGAGTTCCGATGAAGCCACGCGGTTCCTGGCTTCTGCGCGGAATCTCTCGCTCGCCTACCAGGAAATCACGAACCAGCTCTTCACCGAAGTCACGACGATCGTGGGGGATGGCAAGTCGGGTACCGAACCCGGGATGGAAAAGGTGCGGAAACTCCTGGAGCAGTGCGACTCGAAGCTAGGGGTTGCGCAGCGGAATCTCGGTGATGCCCAGACAGCCTTCGCGAAGCGGCACAACATCCAGCTGGTGACGCCGAAATAGGAGCGGCTATTTCGGTTTAGGACGATTCCCGTACTTGTCGCGCAGTCGGGTGTGGCGGCTTTCGAGCGACGTTTCGTGCCCGGCGATCCACATCCGCCGGACATTCGAGCGGATGTCGAGGATGTCGCCGTCCACCGCGATCAGGCTGGCTTCCTTGCCGGTCTCGATTGAGCCGAGCCGGTCGGCGAGGCCGAGGAGTTTCGCCGGCGTCAGCGTGATCGCCTTGACCGCTTCGTCGCGCGGCAGCCCGAATGCGGCGGCCTGCGCGGCGGAGTAAGGAAGGTTGCGCGCGCTCCAGGATCCCCCTGAACCGGCGCCCTGTGAAAAGGCGAAGGTCACGCCGGCATCGAAGAGCTTTTTCGCTGCGCTGAAGTGGACATCGTACGGCTCGGTGTCGCGGGACGGCTGGTCGAAGACATGTTCGTAGATGACGGGAATCTTTGCCTTCGCGAGGACGTCGGCGCAGCGGTCGGCGTCGCGCGCGCCCGCGATCACGACGCGCGTAAACCCTTCCTTCGCCGCCCAGTCCACCGCCGCGCGGATCTGGCGCTCGTCGTCGGCATGGATGAAGATCGGGATCTCGCCCTTCAGCGCCGGGAGCATCGCTTCCCACGCCGGCACGGTCTTGCCGCCGGCCGCGCGGGCCTTCGCGTAAGCCCTGGCTTCCTCGAAGAAGTCATCGATTTCCTTCAGCCGCGCCCGGCGCTCTTCGGCCTGTTTCTCCGGTGTTTTAATTTCGGCCCCGGGCGGAAGGTCTCCCTTCGCCGCGAGGTTCAGGTCCATGCCGGGCCAGAAGAGATGCAGCGCGGCCGGGCGCCGGATGGTCATATCTTCCCAGGTCCACCCGTCGAGCTGAAGGACGCCCGAGCGGCCGGAAACGGTGCCGCCGAAGGGCAGCGTCAGGGCGTGCGTGATCCCGTTGGCGCGGGCGACGGGGATGAGCTCGCTGTCCGGGTTCACGGCGATCCAGGCGTCCACATCCGGTGTCCAGCCGCCGACTTCAGAAGTGTCCTCGGTGGCGCGGACGGCGCCGATTTCGGTGAGGCCGAGTGACGAGGTCGCGGCAATCAGGCCGGGATAGAGGTGCATTCCCTTGAGGTCGATGACGGTGGCGCCCGGCGCGTCCACGGAACCGCCGACCGAAGCGATCTTGCCGTCCTTCACGAGCACGTCCCCGACGGCGAGTGTTTCGCCGGACACGGTGTGCACAGTGGCACCCTTGAGCACCAGATCTTCCGCGCGGCCGGCGGAGGCGCCAAGCAGGCAACCCACAACCATCACCATCGTGATCAACCGCATGAATTATCTCCGAGTCATGGATCCGTTCTGCAACTCCCGACTCCGAACTCCCGTCTCCGAACTGCCGTTAATCCGTGAACCCACCTCGCCCGATCACTTCCCGGTCCTGACCCTCTCCGCCCCCTCACATCCCACCTGCCACCCGTAGTCATACCGGTGCTCCAGGCAAGTCTCGAAGAACTTGTTCCCCTTTCCGTCGCCCGCTTCGCCACCGCCGCCGCCGGCCGCGACTTTTTTCGCCTTCTCACGCAGCTCGGTCCATTCCTTGAGCCGGGCCGCGGCGCGCTCGCCGGCCTTTCCGCGCTCGAAGTACCGCTTCCCGTCGATCCAGGTCTGCAGGCAGACGGTGCGGGAGTCGAGCGGAGAAGCGGACCAGATCACGAAATCGGCGTTCTTTTCGGGTTCGAGCGAGCCGACCCACTTGTCGATGCGCAGCTGGATCGCGGGGTTCAGGGTGACGAATTTCAGGGCCTCGGGCTCGTCCACGCCGCCGTACTTCACCGCTTTTGCCGCTTCGAGGTACATCCGCCGTGCGAGTTCGGAGCTGTCCGAGTTGAACGAGACGCAGACGCCACGTTCGCGCATCAGGGCGCCGCAGTAGGGAATCGCATCGTAGACTTCGAATTTGTAGGCCCACCAGTCGGTGAAGCACGAGCCGCCGGCGCCGTGCTTCGCGATTTCGTCGGCGACCTTGTAACCTTCGAGGACGTGCTGGAACGTCCCGATCTTGATCCCGAATTTGTCCATCTCGCGGATGAGCATCAGGATCTCGTCGGCGCGGTAGGAATGGCAGTGGATGATCCGCTTGCCCGTGAGAAGCTCACCGAGCGTCTCGAGCTCGAGGTCGCGCCGCACCGGCGCCGGGTCGAGGCCGTCCTTCTTCGCCTTCTCGAACGCTTCCCACGCCGCCAGGTACTGCTGCGCCGCGGTGAAACGGTTTTCGTAGAACGTGCGGACTCCCATCCGGCTCTGGGGGAAGCGCGTGTTGAATTTCTCGCCCCAGTTGGACTGTTTCACGTTTTCGCCGAGGGCGAACTTGATGCCGGGGATGGCCTCCTTGAAGCGGAGGCCGTCGGGGGAATCGCCCTCACGGAGCTTGATGACGCAATTCTGTCCGCCGATCGGGTTGGCGGAGCCGTGGAGCAGGTTCGAGCAGGTGAGGCCGCCTGCCAGTTCCTGCGCGATGTTGTCGGTTTCGGAATTCACGACGTCCTGGATGCGGACCATCGCGGAGGAAGGAATCGTGCCCTCGTTGACGTCGCCGACGATCGCCATGTGGCTGTGGCAGTCGATGAGCCCCGGCGTGACGTGGAGCCCCGTGCCGTCAATGACCAGCGCGCCGGCGGGTGTTTCGAGGTTTGTGCCGACCGCGATGATCTTCCCGCCGGAACAAAGCAGGTCTGCTTTGTCAATCCGTCCCGCCGGTCCGCTCGTCCAGATCGTGGCGCCTTTCACCAGGACGGTCCCGGGTTGCACGTCCGGCCCGCGTTCCTCCATCGGCGCCCGGGCGACGCGCTTTGCAGCAAGGTCGCGTGCTTCCTGCTTCTTCTTGTCCGATTCGGCGTCCTTCTTCTTTTCGTCGTCCGTCTTCGGCTTGTCCGCGGCTTCCTTTGGCTTGTCTCCCGGCTTCACCGGGTAAACGCGCCCGTCCACCCACACCGAAACGAGCTTCGCTTCCGGGTCGAAATACGATCCCGCGACGACCGTGAGGTTCGCAATCTTGCCCTTCTCGATTGTCCCGAGCCGCTCGTCGAGGCCGCAGAGCTTCGCGGGCTCAACCGTGAGCGAGGAAAGCGCCTGGTCCTCGGTCAGCCCGCGATCGATCGCGAGCCGGAGGTTCTTGCGGAACTGCCCCTTGTCGCCGAGCCCGTCGCACGTCAGCGAAACCGCGATCCCGCGCTTCACGAGCACCGCCGGGTTCTCCGGCGCCCAGTCCCACGCCCGGAACTGGTCGAGCGAAACCTGCGCCCAGTCGGCTTCGTCCGGAAGCGTCGGCAACTCGGGGAAATTCACGGGGACGATCAGCGAAGATCCGGCGGCGCCGGCGAGGTCGGGGCGACGCCATTCCTGCCCGCTGGCGCGGATCAGGAATTTCAGGCCGAGCTCGTTTGCGAGCCGGATTTCATAGTCGGTGACGAGCGCCGCGTCCGACTCGAACGCGACGAAGCGCTTCCCGTCGAGGCACGGGGCGAGCGCGTCGAGCGAAGGGTCGGCGGGCGGGCGCTGGCGGTCAGCGGCGTGAAGTTCGTAGTGCAGCAGGTCCTTCCGGTGCCACGCCGCGTCGCTGAACGCCTGACGGATCGCGGCGATGGCGGCCATGTGCGACGACGGGTAGGTGTCGAGTTCCTCCGGCACGCCCATCGCGCTCACCAGCGCCGCGACTTCCCAGACGTCGGCCTTCAGCACCAGCGTGTTCGGGTCGCCGTCGCCCAGCACGACAAACGCGGTCGTCCCGCGCAGGATGCCTTTCGACGGAACCACGTTCAGCGCCGCAAACCCGATCTCGCGCCAGCCCGCAATGGCCTTCGCGTCCGGCGAGAACCCGTCCACCATGCGGCGTTCCGGCGTGATCTTGGGAAGCGCCGCCCCGGGGCCGGGAGTTCCGGGATCGCGCTGCGTCCCGGGAGCCCCGAGGAACCCGCTGTCGGCGGCCATGGGCCCGCCCTGCGGCTTCGGCGCCGGCGCGCCGGCGTCTCCCATCTTCGCCCACGCGTCGATCAACCCCGCATAGATCGTCCAGCCCTTCGCATCCCAGACCCGCGCATCGGCCGGCGGCTTGACGTCCGCGCCGACCGCTTCGATGCGCCCGTCGCGAATGACCACCGTTCCCGGGTCGATGACTTTGCCCGGCGCGACGACGACTTTTCCGCCGACGAGCGCGTGGCATCCTGGCGGGTCGGGGCGCTGGCCGGGCGGGCGGATGTCCTGGGCGTTTGTCGAAGTGGCGAGGAGCGTGAGGGCGAAGGCGAAGAAGAAGCGCAACATGAGTGGCGGCTCCGGAAGTTGGAAGGCGGAGCGTACGGGAAGATGCGTGCGGTGCCGAAGAAATTGGAAACGCTTGGTACGCGCGGTGAGGAACGGCAGTGAGAGCGGCGAGCGGCCAGCGGCGAGTGGCGAGTGAACGGCAACGGCAAGGGCAATGGCTACGGCTACGGCTGCGGCTGGTGGGGAGTTTGGCGGCGCGGCAGGGACAGGGCTATGAATGCGGCTACCAGGGAGCCGGCGAACGCGATCGCCATATCTTTCTGCGCGTCCCAGAAGTCGCCCTGCTGCCCGTTGTAACGCTCGGCCTGGTCGGGGGACATCGTCACGGCCACCAGCCATTCGAACAGTTCGTAGAAGGCGGAAGCGGCCAGGAGCAGGACGACGCTTCCCGCCCCCGCGGCGAACCCTTTGAGCCCTTGGCGGCGGAGCCATTCCCGGGCGGGCTGGAACAGGAGGGCGCCGAAGGCGAAATGGACGACGCGGTCGTAGTGATTGCGGACGAAGCCGAACGATTCGGTCGGGGAGACGCCGAGCAGGGCGCGGGACCAGTCGTCGTAGGGGACACACGAGTAGTAGTAGTGCGCGCCGACGAGGTGGAGCAGGTAGAACGAGAAGAGCATGGCGCACGAAGCGGCGCCGACCTGGGCGCGGGCGGCGAGGGCGATGCCGAAGCCGAGCGAGAGAAGCGTTGGCACGTGCATCAGCATGATGTCCGTGCGGTCGCCCTCCATCCGGATGCAACCAACCGGGAGAAGGACTGCCGCGAGCATCACGAGTCCCCGCCGCCAGGTGAGCCACTTCATCCCCGACGGCCTAAGCAACCGCCGTGCCGACTGCCCCTTCACTCGGTGTTGGCTTTGACGGCGCCCGATAGACGAGAAGCAGCAGAACGTGCGCGGGCACATACAAACACGCCACGGTCATGAACCAGGTCAGGAGCATGTGGACGGGAGTCGAGTGGACCGTGGTCTGCCGGAATGGCTCGCGAAACGCGAAGTTGATATTCCGCCCCGGCGCCACGTGGGGCGCGACGAGAACCGTGAACGTCAGCACGACGAGCGCGACGGCGGCCTGAAACGCGAGCGCCCGACGGTCGTAGCCCGTCTTGCGAATCGAGGCGAGCAGGAGGATCGGCCAGAAAACGTGGAACAGCGAGAGCAGCCGGACGAACAGCGAGTACTCCGGCATCCACATGTACTCGGTCAGCCCGCCTCCGATGATGAATCTCCCCGTGAGGACTCGACCTCCCGCATCGATGCCCCACAGCAGGTCGATCACGAGGCAGGCCAGCAGCTGGCTCGAGAGCAGAAGCGAACTCCCCGTCCACCAGCCGAGAACCGTCAGGAACAGCGCGACGTCGCAGAGCTGCATGAAATTCGGCCCGCCCCAGACTCTCCAGTAACACGGGACGAGCACGACGAGAAACGCCATCCCGAACCAGCGGAGGACAGGGAAGCGCTCTGCGGGCGGCGGCGGCATGGCCGCACTATATCTCCGCCTCTCTGGGCTACTTCGTTTTCAGCGGGTCAGGCTCGGCCCCCGCCCCGCACTCCGCGGGCGCCGCGTCATCGTCCGCCCGCAGACGTCCCTTCACGTTCTGCCGAAGCCGTTTCTGCCCATCCTCCGTCAACCCCAGCTTCCCGATCTCCGCCTCGAACTGCGACGCTTTGCCATTCCCGGCGAGGTACGCGTTGAGACGCGCGGCCGCCGTCGAATTCTCCAGGTCACGCTCGGAGTCGTAGTACCGCTTCAGTTCATTCAAGTACGCCTTGTTGTTCCGAAGCGTGTACTTCTGGTGGTAGTCCTCG
>JAIOPR010000370.1 GCA_021413805.1 Planctomycetota bacterium | reverse complement strand
GACGGTCGGGGGCAAGGGGGTCTGGAAGGACGGTCGCTGGACGGTCCAGATGGCCCGGGCCCTCGCCGCGCCGGACGACTGCTGCGTGGCGCTCAAGCCGGGCGCGGAATCGGTCGCGGCGTTCGCAGTCTGGGATGGCGCGGCGGGCGACCGGGCGGGCCAGAAGTCCGTCACGATGTGGTTCCGGCTGGCGCTGAAATAGGAAGAAGAGCGATGAATCTCAGGTATTCACCGGAGTTGCTGGAGGAAGCGGTCGTTCGCGAGCTTCTGCGCCGCGAATCCGGCGGCGACTCTTCGTGGACCCGCGACTTCCACATCGTGACCGACCCGTTCTACTCCCTGGATCCGGTCGAACGGGACACGCGATTTCGCGAGGCGTGTGCGTTGTTCTTCCGCGATCTTGGTTTCTCCAGGCCCATTGAAACGGTGGTTGCCGAATCCGCGGCCCTCCAGTCTTTGGTGCAGGAGCTGGTACTGGACCGGGCGACCGCGCCCTCGGAAGAAGAGGCGGACCTGCATGTCGAGCCGAACGGAACCCGCAACGTCCGGATCCGCGTCCGGGTGGCGCGATTCGACAACCTGCCGTCGCTCGAGGGATTCATCCGCCACGAGATGCGCCATGTCGCGGACATGCTCGATCCCACGTTTCAGTACCGTCCGCAGTCCCGCTTCGGCGCGCGTCCTGCGGAGGAAAACCTGGTTCGCGCCCGGCTTCGCGTGCTCTGGAACCTGTCGGCGGCGGGGGCGCTCGACCGGGCTGGCCTCCGCGGCGCCGCCTCGCGCGAGGAATGGGGAGGGATTGTCGCGAAGCTCTACCCGGTCCTGCCGCAGGGAGCGCGCGAGAAGATCGTCGAACGCTTCTGGACTGCGCCCGGACTCACCTGGCCTCGACTCATCGAACTGGCCCGCAGGCCCGATCACCTCCTTGAGTTTTCCGGGGTTCCCGAGGCCGCGCCGCTGTATGGCCCCGGAGCCCTTTGCCCGCTCTGTCAGTTCCCGACGTTCGCATGGGGAGACTTGAGCCGCTTCTCCACGTCCGCCCTTGCCCTGGTCCGCACGGAATTCCCCGGCTGGACAACCTCCCGCGGTGCCTGTCGCCAATGCGCCGATGGTTACTCTGCCCGGTCCCTGATCGTGTCCGCTTCCGCCGTCTGACCCGAACTCCCGCAAGAGGAGCTAGCCCATGGCCATGAATCGACGCGACTTCATCAAGACGGCGGGAATAACGGGAAGCGCCGCATGGCTTGCGGCGGGCGCGCTGAAACTCGAGGCGTTCGACGCATTCCCGGACATCGACCCGCTGGCGACGTACCCGGCGCGGGACTGGGAAAAGGTGTACCGCGAACAGTACCGCTACGACTCCAGCTTCGCGTGGGTCTGTTCCCCGAACTGCACGCACGAGTGCCGGTTGCGCTCCTTCGTGCGCAACGGGATCGTCCTGCGCAGCGAGCAGAACTACGACAGCGGCCGAATCGGGGACATCTACGGAAACAAGGCGACCGTGAACTGGAACCCGCGCGGCTGCTCGAATGGTTTCACGATGCAGCGACGGGTTTACGGCCCCCACCGGCTCCGCTACCCGCTCATCCGCAAGATGTGGAAGCAGTGGGTCGACGATGGTTTCCCTGAACTGACCCCCGACAACCACAAGAAGTACAAGTTCGACTCGCGCGGTACGGACGAACTGCATCGCATCAAGTGGGAGGATGCCTTCAAGTACTTCGGGAAGGGCGCCGCCCACATCGCGAAGAAGTACAGCGGCGACCAGGGGAGGCAACGCCTGCTCGACCAGGGGTACCCCGAAGAGATGCTGACTCACCATGGCGGGGCCGGCACCCGGACCTTTAAAGTGCGCGGGGGAATGGGCCTCACCGGCGTCATCGGGAAGTACGGCATGTATCGCTTTGGCCAGACCATGGCCCTCCTCGACGCCAAGGTGCGCGGCGTGGATCACACTGAGGCGAAGGGCACGCGCATCTGGTCGAACTACACCTGGCACGGGGACCAGGCCCCCGGCCACCCGTTCGTCCACGGTCTCCAGGCGTCGGACTGCGACATGAACGATTTCCGTTTCACCAAACTCTCCATCCTGATGGGCAAGAACCTGATCGAGAACAAGCGCGCGGACAACCACTTCTTCACCGAATGCATGGAACGTGGCGCGAAAATCGTCGTCATCTCGCCCGAGTACTCGCCCCCCGCGACGAAGGCCGACTACTGGATTCCCATTCGTCCCCAGAGCGACGCCGCTCTTCTCCTCGGCGTCACGAAACTGATGATGGACGAAGGAGCTTACGACGCGAAGTTCGTGAAGGAATTCACGGACTTCCCGCTCCTGGTGAGGACGGACACCCTGAAACGCCTCCAGGCGCGTGACATCGTGGCGGACTGGAAGCCGACGGTTGACGAGCAGAGCATTTCGTACCGCGTGCAGGGGTTGACGGCGGAGCAGCACGAGAAGATCGGGGAGTATGTGGTGTGGGACCTGAAGTCGAGCGGACCGAAGGTGCTGACCCGCGACATGGTCGGCGGAGTATTCGCCAAGTCGGGGATCGATCCCGCGCTGGACGGGACGTTCAAGGTCAAGACCGTGGACGGGAAGGAAGTCGAAGTCCGTACGCTTTTCGACCTCTACAAGAACGTGCACCTGAAGGACTACGATCTCGATTCTGTCGCGGAGATGACGCGCGCGCCGAAGGAGATGATCCGGCAGCTGGCGACCGACCTGGCGACGATCAAGCCCGCGGCGATCCACATCGGCGAAGGCATCAACCACTGGTTCCACGCGACGGAAACCAACCGCGCCACCTACCTCCCGATGATGCTGACCGGCAACATCGGCAAGGCCGGCGCGGGATCGCACACGTGGTCCGGGAACTACAAGGCCGCGCTCTTCCAGGGAAGTCCCGAGACTGGCCCCGGCTTCAAGGGCTGGGTCGCGGAAGACCCGTTCGAGCCGAACCTGGACCCGAACGCCCCAGGCAAGTCCATCAAGGCCCATCCCCTCACCCAGGACGAGGAACCGGCGTACTGGAACTACGGCGAGCACCCGCTCAACGTTGAGACCCCGAAATTCGGCCACAGGTGTTTCACAGGCCAGTCGCACATGCCGTCGCCCACCAAGTTCCTGTGGTTCACCAATGTCAATCTTTTCAACAACGCGAAGTGGGCCTACGAGATGCTGTTCAAGACCAACCCGAAGATTGAAATGATCTGCTCGACGGACATCGAGATGACTTCGAGCGTCGAGTACTCCGACCTCGTTTTCGCGGCGAACTCCTGGCTCGAGTTCCAATCCTACGAAATCACGGGCTCCTGCTCGAATCCGTTCATACAGATCTGGAAGGGCGGGATTCCGCCGGTTTACGACACGCTCGACGACACGATGATCCTGGCAAAGGCGGCGAAGGCGGTCGGCGACGAGATCGGCGAGCCGAAGTGCGCCGACATGTGGAAGTTTTCGCTGGAAGGGAAGACGGAGATCTATATCCAGCGGTTGCTGGATTCGTGCACCACGACGAAGGGATACACCTTCGAGGACATCATGTCGGGTAAGTATGGCGAACCGGGCGTTGCGCTATTCCTCTTCCGCACCTATCCGCGCGTCCCGTTTTACGAGCAGGTCGTGGACAACCACCCGTTCCATACGCCGACGGGGCGCCTGCAGTCCTACAACGACGAGAAGGAAGTCATCGAGTACGGGGAGAACTTCATCGTTCACCGGGAAGGGCCGGAGGCCACCCCCTACCTGCCGAACGTGATCGTGAGTTCGAATCCGTACATTCGGCCGGAGTCCTATGGGATCCCGGAAGACGCGATGGGATGGGACGAGCGGCAGGTGCGCAACATCAAGAAGCCGTGGAGCGAGGTGAAGAACACGAAGAATCCGCTCTGGGAAGCGGGGTTCAGCTTCTACTGCCTGACGCCGAAATCGCGGCACTCGACGCATTCGAGCTGGGCGGTGACGGACTGGCACATGATCTGGAACAACCAGTTCGGGGACCCGTACCGGCGCGACAAGCGGGCGCCGGGCGTCGGTGAGCACCAGATGCACATCAACCCTGCGGCCGCGGAGTCGCTGGGGATCAAGGACGGGGACTACGTTTACGTCGACGCGAACCCGGCGGACCGGCCGTACATCGGCTGGAAGCCGGACGATCCGCAGTACAAGGTCGCCCGGCTCATGCTGCGGGCAAGGTACAACGCGGCCTATCCTTTCAACATCGTGATGATGAAGCACGCGCCGTACATCGCAACGGAGAGGTCCGTGAAAGCCCACGAAACGCGCGAGGATGGACGGGCGCAGTCGGAGGGAACGGGGTACCAGTCGAGCTTCCGGTACGGTTCGCACCAATCCCTGACCCGCGGGTGGCTGATGCCGATGCACCAGCTCGATTCGCTCTTCCACAAGACGAAGGCCCGCATGGGATTCATCTTTGGCGGCGAGGCGGACAACCATGCCGTGAACACGACACCGAAGGAAACGCTGGTCCGGGTCACCAAGGCGGAGAACGGCGGCATGAACGGGCAGGGGATCTGGGCGCCCGCGACGACGGGATTCTCGCCGGCCGGCGAAGGGGAATTCATGAAGAAGTACCTGGCCGGGAAGGTAACGACGTAACGCGATCGCTGAGGAGAACGTCCCATGCCGGAAAAAGAGTTCGAACAGGACGACCCGCTCGAGTTCGTCGGGATGGCCTTTCCCGCGGGCCCCGAGGCTGACGAGGCCATGGCCCGTGCGGTCGTCGAGGAGTTCCTCCTTCATGGGCTCGACCGGGACAGGCTGGTCCGTCTGTTTCAGGATCCCTTCTACGCCGGCACGCACCGCCTCTGGGTCGAGCGCGGACCGGCCTTCGTCGAAGGCGTCATTGACACGGTTCTCCGCGAATGGAGCCCTTCCCCCGAGTTCGCCCCGTAAGGAGTCACCCCATGGCACAGGTCCACAATTGGCAGCTCGGCCGGGAGATGGAATACCCGTACGAAGAACACCACCCTGACCACCAGTTCGCCTTCGTGTTCAATACCAACCGCTGTATCGCCTGCCAGACCTGCACGATGGCGTGCAAGTCGACCTGGACCTTCTCGAAGGGCCAGGAATTGATGTGGTGGAACAACGTCGAGACGAAACCCTACGGCGGCTACCCGCAGAACTGGGACACCAAGATTCTGAAGCTGCTCGACGACGCCCACACTCGCGCCGGCGAGGACATGCGCTGGGCCGGAACGCCCGCGGACAAGTCTCCCTACGGGAAATACGCGGGGATGACGATCTTCGAAGCGGCGAAACACGCCGTCAACCCGGACTCCCAGCAGCGAGTGCTCGGCTACTTGCCGACGGAAGCCGAATGGACGGCCCCCAACATCTTCGAGGACACCTCCACGCCGTACGAAGGAGGCCCCTTCGGGCTCTCCAAGGACGGCGCCTCCCTCCCGACGCACAAGTCCTGGTTCTTCTACCTCCAGCGCATCTGCAACCACTGCACCTACCCTGCGTGTCTCGCGGCCTGCCCGCGCAAGGCCATCTACAAGAGGCCCGAGGACGGGATTGTCCTGATCGACCAGGAACGCTGCCGCGGTTACCGGCGGTGCGTCGAGGCATGCCCCTACAAGAAGGCCATGTATCGCCCCACGACGCGCGTCAGCGAGAAATGTGTCGGCTGCTATCCGCGCATCGAAGGGAAGGAGCCGCTCACCGGCAACGTCCCGACCGAAACCCGCTGCATGACAAGCTGCGTCGGCCAGATCCGCATGCAGGGACTCGTGAAGGTCGAGAAAGACGGGCAATGGGCCGAGGACCGCAAGAGCCCCCTCTACTACCTCATCAAGGTCGCCAAGGTCGCCCTTCCGCTCTATCCGCAGTTCGGAACCGAGCCGAACGGGTACTACATCCCGCCGCGCTGGGTCCCTCGTGACTACCTCAAGCAGATGTTCGGTCCCGGCGTCGATAACGCTCTCGATACTTACACCGTCCCCAATCGCGAACTCCTTGCCGTCCTCCAGCTTTTCCGCAAGGACCAGCGCATCATCTTCAGCTACGAGATCGAAGAGGGCAAAAAAGTGTTCGAGACGAACATCCGCGGCAAGAAGTTCGAGATGTTCAACGACACCGTGATCGCGTTCGGCAAGGACCGGCAGGAATTATTCAGGACGCAGGTTGAGGAGCCCTTCCACGTCCGTCCGGACAAGCACGCCAACTCGATCTAGGGGTGGAGATTCATGGTCACCGAAACGCAGGAACTGACCGCGGCGGACCTGGCGTTCGCGAGGGCGGCGTACTACCGCTTCCTGGCGAGGGCTTTCGCGTACCCGCGTGCGGGCGCGGCGGCGGACTTGCGGGAATCCCTTCCGGAAGCCCCTGCGGCTGGTGTGTGGGGAGTGCAGGCGGATGCGGTGGGACAGGCACAGGAAGCAGTCCGCCGGGCAATTGCAGGCCTGACAGACGAGGAGTTCGAGACCTCTCACATCGCGACGTACGGGCACTCCATGCCGGAGGCCTTCCCGCCGCACGAAACGCGATACGGTTCGACACATCCGTTCCAGGAATCTCAGGACCTGGCGGACGTATCGGCGTTCTACGCCGCGTTCGGCCTGCGCGTCCGCCCGGGGACGGGAGAACGTGTCGACCATGCCTGGCTCGAGTTGGAGTTCGTACACTTCCTGGCCGTCAAGCAACTCGTTGCGCTGGACCAGGCGGAGGCGGAAGGGGCCGCCCGCACCTTCGGTGCCGCGAAATTATTCCTGCGCGATCACCTCGGCCGCTGGGGACCGGTGTTCGCGGACCTCCTGTCGACCAAGTCTCCCGAGCTGCTGACGCAGGCGTTCGGGCAGCTGCTGGGTGCGGTTCTCCGGGCCGACCTTGCGATCCTTGGCGTAAAGCCCGGTTTGGTCAGCCCGCTGCCCATCGCGCTCCCTCCCGAGCCGGAGCCGGATGAAGTGGACGGGGAGTCGACTGCGGAAGAAGAAGGTTTCGGGGACTGAGCAACGTCACGCGAATTCTGAATCACTCAGCCGCCGCAGATTTCTTCGGCTGGCAAGGCGGAGACCGGAATTGATGCGGAACGGAGTTTCTAGTGAGGATCGACAACGCAGCCAGACGGCGAAAGATGCGCGGATGAGTGGTTCCGAATTTGCGTGGCGTTACTTAGGGTACGAAGGCGCAGGCCGGTCCGACGGAACGAAGAAGTTTTCGAAACATGAGAAGGCGAGCGAAGCCCATTCGCGGGCGAGGATTGCTGCATGAACACACTTGCCGGGATCGGTGGCCTCGGCACTCCCGAGCTCATGGTGATTCTCGCCATCTGCGTCCTCTTGTTCGGTCCTTCACGCCTGCCCGGACTGGCACGGGGCGTGGGGGAGGGCATCCGCGAGTTCAAGAAGGGGATGTCCGGCGCCCCGCCGCTCGAAGAGAGTGACGCCAGCAAGAAGAACACGCCGGACGAGCGCGATTCCGCCGGGGTTGCCAAGGATTCGTAGCCGGGAACATCCTCCTCAGCATTCATCAGGCGGCTGCACGCCAGGTTTCCGGTTCCGCTATTCCCCGCGGCCGCGCGACTCGCGGTCGATGCGGACGATGAATCGGTACAGGGAGAAACACCCTGCGAAGAGAAGCGTGGAGCAGATGGCCGCGGGCAGCGCGGCGCCCCGGTGACCCGCGAGGAACGTGTCCAGCGTCGCGGTGACGAGCCACATCTGTACCACGACCAGGACGCCGATCAGCGCCAGCGCCCCGTCGATGGCCGTGATCCAGCGCTTTTCCCCCGGGCGTCTCTCCTGGGGCATCTCAGGCTCCCCCCTGCATGTCGATACCGACGGCAACGATCTCAGGCCCGCGGCGCTCGAGGAGGATCCTCGGAAGCGGGCGCGGCGGCGGGCCGGCGAGCACCCTGCCGTCGAGCGCCGAGAAGCGGCCTTCGTGGCAGGGGCACCGGATTTCGCGCGTCCTTGCGTCGAAGTACACCGCGCAGGACAGGTGGGTGCACTTCTGGTCGAACGCCACGAACTCCTCTTCCGAAAGCCGGACAAGGAGGCAGGGATCGTCGGGTGTCGGGTAGCCGAACAGCTTGACGCCACCGACGGGGATCTCGTCGTGCCGCGCAATCGCCAGTGTGGGGAGGTCTCTCCCTTTTTCCGTGGCGCCCTTCGCAGCGATCCAGGCGTTCCCCGCGAGCATGCCGGCGCTTCCCAGCACCAGGAATTTCGCGAACTGGCGGCGCGAGACGTACGACTCGCCCGCGGTTTCCACGGGGAATTCCTCCCGCCAAAGCGGTTCGGGTTCGCTCATGGTTTCCTCTCCCACATGTAGTCGACGACGTCGACGGCGACTTCCGTCGACGGCTCCGGCGCCATCAGGAAGACCTTCGTGGTGACTGTCTGGCGGCCGAAGCGGAAGGTATTGACGGGCGTTTCGCGCCGCCGGCCGATTTCCCTCGGGTTGACGTACGAGAGCGCCTGGCTCGGGCACACGGTGGCACACATCGGGCGCTTGCCGGCGGACGTGCGGTCGTAGCACATGTCGCACTTCATCATGAGCTGGAACTTCGACTTCATCTTGGGCACGCCGAAGGGGCAGGCGATGACGCAGTTATTGCAGGCGACGCAGCGGGGCTTGAGGGCGGACTGGACGACTCCGTCCGGGGTTTTCTTGATGGCGTCGGAGGGGCAGACCTGGGCGCAGGTCGGGTTTTCGCAGTGCATGCAGACGGTGGGGACGGTCGCGATCGAATTTTCGCGGTCGAGGTATTCCACGGTGATCATGGGGTGTCCGGGGTGCGTGTCGCACTCGCTGCAGGCGTTTTCGCAGGCGCGGCAGCCGATGCACCGGGAAGGGTCGACGTAGAACTCGTAGCCGTGCATTACGTGACTCCCAGGGGATAGGCGTCGGCGGAGGCGCCTTCCTCGGCCGCCCATTCCGGCGGGCCATCGGCGCGGCGGATGTGGCAGGCGGAGACCTTGAATTCCGGGATTTTGCTGCGCGGGTCGAGAGTACGGTGCGTGAGCCGGTTGATGCTGCGACGGCCCGGCCAGTGGTAGGCAACGAACACGGTGTCGGGGCGGATGGTGCGGACCCGCCAGGCGCGGAGCGTGATCGCGTCGCGGCGCGTCGTGACCGTGACCCAGTCCCGATCGGCGATGCCGAGGGAGTCGGCGAGGCGAGGGTGGATCTCGACGCGCGGCTGCGGGAACTGGTCGACGAGCGGGCCGATCCGGCGCGTCTGCGTACCCGAAAGGTACTGGCTCACCACGCGGCCGGTCGTGAGGTACACGGGGAACTCCGGCCCGACCGGGTCGCCGCTGGGCCGATTTTCGGTGACGACGAAGCGGGCGCGCCCGTCGGCGTGGAAGAACTTGCCGCCCTCGAACAGGCGCGGGGTGCCGGGGTGGGTTTCGGCCGGGCAGGGCCAGAAGAGCCCCATCGAGCTGTCTAGCCGGTCGTACGTGATGCCTGCGTAGTCAGCGACGCCGCCGCGCGACGCTTCGCGCAGTTCCTCGAAGATCTCTTTCGGCGAGCGGTACGGGAATTTGTCCGCGGGACCGAGCCGGCGCGCGATGTCGCACAGGATCTCCGAATCCGCCCGGGCGCGCCCCGGCGGATCGACGGCCTTGCGCACGTGGACCACGCGTCCTTCGGCCGTGCACACAACGCCTTCGTCCTCTTCCTGCAGGCTTCCCGCGAGGACCACGTCGGCGTGCTGAGCCGTTTCCGAAAGGAAGAAATCGATCACGCCGAAGAACTCGAGACGTTCCAGCGCTTCACGCGTGAAATTCGAATCGGGAAGCGAAACAAGGGGGTTGAAGCAGATGGAGAGGAGCCCCTTGATCTCACCGCGGTGGATGGACTCCATGATTTCGACCGCGGTGAGGCCCGCGCCCGGGAGATCCTCCTCCTCGATGCCCCAGACCTTGGCGACGTGTCGGCGCGCGGCCGGGTCGGCGATCGACCGCTGGCCCGGGAGCTGGTCGCACTTTTGCCCGTGCTCGCGCCCGCCCTGGCCGTTTCCCTGGCCGGTGATCATGACGCACCCTGCGCCCTCGCGGCCG
This sequence comes from Planctomycetota bacterium, assembly GCA_021413805.1. Lineage (GTDB taxonomy): Bacteria > Planctomycetota > MHYJ01 > WSZJ01 > WSZJ01 > WSZJ01. Next base: position 7,324 of record JAIOPR010000370.1, on the reverse strand, counting down.
ATGTTGCCCGTCGCCAGCGCCAGGTTGATCACCGAGAGCACGTTCTCGACGCCCTTGGACTGGTGCTCGATTCCCCGCGCGTGCATCGCAAAGGCCCGTTCCGCTTCGCCAAACCACTTCGCCGCCTTCTCGATCGACTCAGGCGGCACCCCCGTGACTTCCGCGGTCGCCTGCGGTGTCCACGGCTTGACGGAAGCAGCGACCGCATCGAAACCACTCGTGTGCGCTTCGATGAACGATCGGTCCTCGAGCCCGTCGCGGAGCACGACGTGCAGCAGCCCCATCATGAGGACGACGTCGGTCCCGGGCCGGACGGGCAGGTAGAGGTCCGCGTTCCGCGTGATCGGCGTCATCCGCGGGTCGATCACGATCAACTTTCCCCCGCGGTCGCGGCTGCGCCAGATGTAGTCGGTCGTGATCGGCGCGCACTCGGCGACGTTTGCTCCCGCGACCAGGATGACGTCCGCGAGAGGGATGTCGCTCCAGGGATTCGGGGAACGGTCGACCCCGAACGCCATCTTGTACGCCGTCCCCGCCGAGACCATGCACAGCCGCCCGTTGTAATCCACATGACGCGTCCGAAGCGCCACACGCGCGAGTTTCCCAACGAGGTAGGACTTCTCTGTCGTCAGCGAAGCTCCGCCATAGACCGCCACCGCGTCGCGGCCATGACGGGCCTGGATCTCGCGGAGCCGCCGCACGGTCAGGTCGAGAGACTCTTCCCACGTCGCCGTCCGGAAGCCGGCGTCGGTTCGCAGAAGCGGGTCCAGCAGTCGATCCGGGTGACCGCCCTGCAGGTAACGCTTCACGCCCTTCGGGCAGAGCATGCCGCGGTTGAACGGGAACTCTTCCCACGGCTCGAACCCGATGACCTCGTTGCCGCGGACCTTGAGCTGGATGCCGCACTGCTGCCCGCAGAAACAGCAGTGCGTCTTCACGAGGCGGTCCGCGGGGTAACGGCCGCGTTCCTCGAATCCACCCGGAGGCTCGTGCTGCAAATGCGGCCCGAAGCGATCGCGCAAGGCGGCGGAGGAAAGGGGAGGCTTAGCCATCGCTTCGGCTCCCCATCCGGAGTTGCGCGCGGGCAAGTGCCTTGCGCTTGCACGAGGGGCAGACGTGCTGCCAGGTCGGGGCCGGCCCCTCGGTGCGGTAGTCGTAACCGAGCTCCTGCAGCACGAGTTCCAGGTCCGCGACATGCATTCGCGAGGCGAAGCGCTTCCCGCACGAAGCGCAAAGGGCGCCTTCGCTTCGCTCGCCTTCCTCGCGGTAAAGCTGGACGCCGAGCTGGGCGGGGCGCTGGAAGATGTGGAAGAACTTCCCGAAGCCGAGGTAGAGGAGGGCGAGGACGACGACGACGGCGTGGACGAGGGCGAGGAAGGAGTACGAGGCGCCGCGGAGCCACGTTGCGGACACGGTGAGGGCGAGGCCCGTGACCGAGATCGCGAAGAGGAGGACGAGGGGGAAGATGTCGCGGGCGAAGTCCTGGAGTGCTCGAGCGCCGGGGTCGCGCATGCGCCGCCACAGGGACAGGCCGACTCCCGCGATGACGAGGGCGGCGGCGAAGTCGAGCCCGTGGAAGACGGCCCACGCGACGGCGGACTGAAGCGGAATCGACCCGACGGGGAAACCGAAGAGGTAGGTGACGTAGGTCATCTGGTCGCCGGGAGCGGACCGGAAGTGCACCCATCCGAAGACGAGCGGGAACGTGATGGCGACCGCGAGAAGGCAGCCCCAGAAGAGGAACTGGTGCATCCACCAGCGCAGCAGGGAGCGGTGGCGGATGAAGTTCTGCGCGATGAGGTGATCCCAAACCGCGCGAACGAGCCACGCAGGGGCATGGAGCGGGCCAAGGCGCCGGAATAGTTCCCATCCGCGGTTCCAGTAGAGGCGCGTCGGCGGCTTGAGAAGCCAGATGCAGTAGTGGTACGCGACGCCCCACGAGGCAAACAGAACGCCGAAGGTGTAGACGACAAGAGCCGCGTCGAAATGGCGGAGGTTTCGCGAGCCGACGACGATGGATGCGGCGAGCAGGCCGGACCAGAGCGTCGCCCAGGCGCCCGCCCGGAACTGCTCGGCGGCGCGGACGAATTCCGCCGGCAGGCGCCGCTGGCGTTCTTCTTCGCGTGCCAGGAGGAAGCGGCCATTCGCCCACCAGAGGACCGCCGCTGTCAAAGCCAGGAGGACGAAGCCGGGCCAGGGCGTGCCGAGGAGTTGCCGGCACATTCCCAGGAGGAGAGGGGGGAAAAAGCCCCCGAGTCCGCCCAGGGCCCCGACGAGACCGGAGACGATCCCCGTTTCCCGCGGAAAGTACTGGGGGACGAGCTTGAACACGGCTCCGTTACCGATCCCGAAAAGAGCGGCGCAACCGAGGGCTCCGACGGTGAACGGCAGAATCGCGGGCCAGGTCAGCAGGAGAGCGAAGGGCACAACGCCTGCGAGGACGATGGCGAGGACGCGGGCGCCCCCCATGCGGTCGGCCAGCCACCCGCCAACGGGGCGGAGGAAGGTTGCAAGGATCACGAATCCCGCGGCGCGGAAGCCCGCGTCGGCGGGCTCGAGCCGGAACTCGTCTCGAAGAAGGATTGGAAGGTAGACGGCGAAGGCCACGAAGCCGCCAAAGGTGAGGAAGTAGAACGCGGCGAGCAGCCACGCGAGCGGCTCGTGGCGCAGGAGTCGAAACATGCCGGCCAGCGTCGGAGGTGGGCCCTTCACCGGCGCATTCCGCGCGACCGCGGCAAAACCAACGGCCCAGACGGCGAGCAGGATGCCGGTCCCGTAAAAGATCCAGTCGGCTCCTACGCGCGACGCCAGAAGCGGCGCCAGGAACACGGCGCAGGACTGCCCCGCATTCCCGAGGCCGAATACCCCCATCGCCGCCCCCTGCCTTTCGGGGCCGAAACGAGGAGCGACGTAGGCGACGCCGACGGAGAACGCCGCGCCGGAGACTCCCAGCAGGAAAGAGCATCCCAGGAGCGCCTGGAAATTCCTGGCCATGGGAACGATCGCGGCCGCGCCGGCAGAGAGGATGAGCAGCGTTGCGAGTACGGCCCTGGCGCCGAAACGATCAGCCAGAAACCCGAAGGGGATTCTGCCGGCGGAGCCGAGCAGGACGGGCGTCGCGACCAGCAGGCCGACCTGTCCCGGCGACAAGCCGAACTTCTGGCGGAACAGCCCGGCGAGTCCGCCGACCAGTCCCCATGCGCAGAAGCACAAACCGAAGGAAAGCGTGCCGAGTGCCAGGTGGCTGCCGGGCCGCATCTCGCGCAAGACACACCTCGCATGGAGTGCCGCGGAATTTAGAGCTCCCCGGGCGCCAGCTTACGCCAGGAACCACTCTAGGGTGAGAACAATCGGCGGCAAGAAATCGCGCGTTTTCGCCCTAGATCCGAATGCCCACTTCGGCGATGTCGCTCAACCGTAAGTTATTGAGGAGACTCAACAAGAGTCGTCGAGGACTGAATCACTAATCGGCTTGACCTTTGGATGCCGTCGGGGCTGCGGAAAAACACCCGGAAACTGTACGCGCTTGCGGCACAGGTATTCGTCGGAATTCGCCTTTCGCAGTAAGTTCTTGATAAGTCATAGGTTGAGGAGGGCAGCGTGAGGTGATTTCGGGTTTGAGCGATGATGAGGCAGTCTCTTTGAGAGTGCCGAAACCGCTGAGTCCGAGCCGCAGGGAAGCTTCTTGCTCTGCCGCTCGAGAAGGGGCCTTCGGGATAGCCGTCGGGCTTGCCGGCGATCAGGCGGATTATCGAAGAGTGTCGTCGCCGCCAACGACGTGGGGTTCAGGTTCCAGGGAAGGCTGAGCTTTCTTAAGCACCCCGGGATTCGGAAAGACATCCGGAGGCGGTACGTGCAGAACTGCCCGTAGTTCGTATCCGCATACACCAACGCCCATTCATGCGAAAGCGGTCGTCGCTTCGGCGGCGGGCGGCGCGGCCCTTTTGGGCGCTTGGCCGCAGCGCGCGCTGCGGCTTTTCGTTGCCGACCGGTTGGCGCGCGAGGGACTCGGGCCGCGCCGCCCGCACGCCTCACTCCTCGCGCTTTCGCATGAATGGGCGTCAACGGCGTTGGTGGAATCGGGCCGTCGTCGTCAGTTCGCGGTCTCATTACTTTCTCAGGCGTTGCCGTTCTCTGCGCCCTCGGTGGCCACGCCCTTTGACCTCCTCTCACCACTTCACCTGGATGTTCATGTAATCGCATAATTGAAGTGCTATCATCGCTTCCATGAGCCCCCGAAAATCAAAGCGTGGCCGGCCGCCGCTCAAGCAAGGCGAGGCCAAGTCGGTCCTGATCCAGGTGCGGGTGACGCCGGAAGAAGCGAAGGCGATCGAGGAGCAGGCCTCGCAGTCACAGAAGCCGCGGTCGGAGTGGATCAGGCGCCGGCTGATACCGCCGGGGGACGCGAAAGCGCCGCCGAAGACGGAGGATCCGAAGCCGCAGCCGCCCGCTGGTCCGTAAGGCGGACGCCGGCTAGAAGATCGGCCCGGTTGACTCCACCTTGCCGTCCTTCGAGATTTTCACCAGCCGGCTGGCCGACGACACGCCCCAGAATCCGCCGTCGGCTGCGGGGCAGAAGCCGCCCCAGTACTCGGGCCAGCCCGGGAGCCGGTCGACCTCGAATTTCACCGCGGTGCCACCGTCGAGCGTGCAGACCGCGCCGGAGCGCAGGCCGCCGCCGATCGCGAGCTTTCCGTCGGCGGACCAGCCGCGGGCGTAGTTATAGCTGGTCGTGACCTCGAAAATCAGCACGTCGCCCTTCGGCGAAATCCGGGCGCAGACGTCCTCGTAGTTCATGACGTAGGTCGTCTCGCCCGACAGGCACAGGGACGCCTTCATGCGCGTCGAGTAAAACATCTTCGCCTCACCCGCCGGCTTGCCCGACGGCGACTCGAACCATTTCACTGTGCCCGACATCCCATCGTTCTTCTGCAGCCACTCCTTCTTCGCCGCGCCCTTGAGATCTTTCGGCGCGGCGCTGTACTCGGCCTTCGGCTCCGTCTTGTCTTCCACAGGGTCGAGGAGGACCGCCACCTTGGCCCCGCTCGCGTCGATCCCGACCGAGTTGACTTTCCCGTCCACCGCGGCTTTTCCCTTCTCGGACCCGTCCATCATCGACAGGAACCGGATCCCCTTGTCCTTCGCCGAGATCGAAACGCACAGGTCCGCGGCCGGCGCGAACGCGCACTCCGCCGCGTCCTTCACCGCCACGACTTCCTTCCAGGTGGACGTGTCGAGAATGTGAAGGACCTCGTCGTCGTCCTCCAGGCAGAGCCGCGACCCGTCCTTCGAAAACGCCAGCGCCCCGACCCGCGCCTGCATCCAGATCCGGTTCTTGACCTCGCGCGTCGCCGCATCGACCACGTACAGCACCCGGTGCTCGCCGCCACACACCACCGTCTTCCCGTCCGGGCTCGCAGCCACCGCTCCCATTCCTCCCCATTCGGGGTCGTGCGCGGCGACGGGAAGAGCGAGCAGGGAAACGAGGGCGGCTGCGGCGAAGAGGCGGTTCATGGGGGGCTCCGGGGGAGTGGTGGAAGAGCCGGAGCGTATGCGGGAAGCGGGGGAGGGGCAAGGAACGCGGGCTGGGAGTGGAAGGTGGAGGCTGAAAACGGCCGGGGCCACAGAGGTCACCGAGAACCAGGAGAGTTACGGAGAAAGCAATGGCGGGATTTCCAGGGACTCAGGTCTCGCTTGAATGACTGCGGATCGGCGACGGGACTTTGCCGTCGTGCAGTTCGGACAGTCTTTCTCCATTTCCTCCGAGATCTCTGTGGCAAACGCCGTTGCAGGAAGCACTACCTGCCACGGCCCGCCTACTTCGCCTCGTTCGCTTCCGCGATTTTCTGCACGTAGCTCTCGCCCTTTGCCGCATAGCCCGCGAGCGACTTCAGCTCGTCGTCGGTGAGCGCGCGGTCCCACGCGGCGAACTCATCCATGCCACCGGCGAAGGGAGGCAGCATCGGGTTTCCGTTCGAGTGCGCGCGGCCAATCAGGGAACTGTCCGCGTTGGGCGTCGGTTTCTCATTGAGGACCATCGGCTGCGCCGCTGGTTCGGGGCGGCGGTTCGGGCCCAGGGTGCGCCGGTCGCCCACGAACCCGTCGGGCATCTTCCCGTCCACCGCGATCCTGACGCTCTTGTCGCCGTCCCACGCCACGGCCAGGTGGTGCCAGCCGTCGCCCAACTGCTGACCCGGCACAATCGCGGTCGAATCGAAGAACGTCAGGAACACCGCCTCTCCCGTGCCGGCCCGCGGCCCCGGGAAATGCCCCAGCCCGATCGCGAACCCCTTCCCCGATTTCTTCGGGTCCGCTTCGCCGTCGTCGAAAATCGTCATCCCGCGCACTTGCGAGGGCTTGATCCAGGCGGCGACGGTTTTCTGCTTGAGGGGCGGAAGCGAAATGTAGCTTTCCGTCCCGTTGAACGCGGCGCCGCGGCCGACGCGCCCTTCGCACTCCCCGACCTGGATGGCGATGGCGAAGAACGATTTCGTGGCGACGTCGAAGAACCCGCGGTGGCCGTCCTGTTCGTTGTCGGGACCGGGCTCGAAGGTGAGGCCGATGAGGCAGCCTTTGTCGAGAGTGAAGGGAATTTCCACCGGGGTCGGTGTGGGGGTTGGGGTGGGAGTCGGGGTAGGCGTCGGCGTGGGAGTGGGTGTCGGGGTTGGCGTCGGTGTCGGAGTGGGTGTGGGCGTCGGGGTTGGAGTCGGCGTGGGCGTCGGCACCGGCTTTCCGCCCGCGTCCGCCGTCGTCCCCTTTCCCGGCACTTCAATCGGGTCTTCGTGCGAGTGCATCATCATCCTGACCGCGAACAGCAGCAGCAGCACGCAACATCCCGCGATCACCCAGACGGCCTTCCCGGTTGTGGTCGGGGACACAAGACTCGGGAGCGGCGTGGTGAGGTCCACGGGGTCCGCCGAAGGGACGAGCCGGCTCGACCCGCCCGGCAGGGGGCTCATTCCAGGCGCCGCGCCCAGCAGCTCGATCGGCGGCGCGCCCTTGACCGGATCCGACATCAACTCCAGCGCCGGCGCGCCTTTCACGAGGTCGGCAAGCGCGTCCGACGGCGTCTGGTAGCGGTCCTCGGCTTTCTTGGCGAGCATCTTCATCACGATCAGCGCGGTGCCTTCGGTGAGGTCGGGGCGCACGGTGCGCGGGTCCGGGACCGGGGCCGACATCACCTTGTGCAGGACGGCGTAGACGTCGGTGCCCGGGTACGGCGGCGTCAGCGTCAGCAGGTGGTAGAACGTCGCGCCCAGGCTGTAGATGTCGCCCCGGATGTCCACCGCGCTCGTGTCCTCGATCTGCTCGGGGCTCATGTAGT
>JAIOPR010000003.1 GCA_021413805.1 Planctomycetota bacterium | reverse complement strand
GCGTCCTTTTCGACCAGCAGGATGAATTTCGCGTCGCACTTCTTGAACTGAACGATGTTCGGTTCGCAGATCGAAGGGATCGACCAGCCGCCCGAGCCCATCTTGCGCGCGTCGATCGTGTCGCCCATGTCGCGCAGCGTCAGTTCGCCGACGAGCGCGCCTTTGTTGGAGGCGAACAGCCCGAGCTCTTCGCGAAGAGCGTCCGCCGTGACCTCGAGGTCCTCGATGATCGGGTCGCTTTCGTCCTGCTCGTCGAACGTGTTCTCGTGCGTCCCCGGGATCGTGCTCTTGGCCATGTAGTAAAGATCGCGGATGCTCGTCGTCTTCCCCGCGTCGAGCACGTCCTTGCACTTCTCCGCCACCAGGAACGTCTGCATGTACTTCTTCGCCATCCCGATGTTGAAAAACTCGCGCGACTGCTTGGCCTTGCCCATCTCGATGATCGCCTTCTTCGGGTTGAAGTTGACGTTCGAGAGGTTGCGAAGCGGGATGTCCACTGAAGGGCTCTTCTGCTTCTTGATCTCGGCGATGGAGTCCTCGCCGAGGCCGATGAGCGATTTCAGCACGCCTTCGTTTTTCTTGATGGGGGCGATCATCGATTGCTCCGGTTGCTAATCCTGGCTGTCCGGTTTGTCCTTCGCAGGCTCATCCGCGACGACGTGCACGTCCTCATGAACTTCCTGGACCGTCCCCTTGATCAGCTTGTCCGCCAGCGCGCTTTCGCGCTTGGCGATCTTGAGCAGCCAGTACTGGATCTTCGACGCCTTCGAATCGATGGATTTCTCATTCGACTTCTTGATCTCGCCGCGGTGGGTGATGCGCGCGAGGCTGGTCGCCAGGATGCTGGAGTACTTCTCGAAAATCTGCCGGCGCTTCGCGTCGCGCTCGGCGTTTTCCTGCTGGCGGACAAACGTGCCGATCTTGCGGCCCACATCCTGGAGGGCGAGCTTGATTTCCTTCTCGACCTCGGCGTAGTTCGCGATGGCGTCCTTCGATTCGCTGGTGAACGGGACCCAGACGGACGCGAAGTGAATAAAGACAACGGCCGGGCCGATCGGCAGGGAGCCGCGCGGCTGCGAAAGTCCGTAGTTCTTCCAGGAAGTGTCGATGGCGGCCTGGGTGATCGCGCAGGCCGACTGCTGGTACAGAAGCGGGACGCGGTTGGCGTAACGGAAGAGCGTGACCGGGTCCTCGCGGTCCATTCCTTCGCAGTCCCAGGCAATCGCCGCTTCGACCGCGAACGGATTCCCGCGGTAGACGGAAGGGCGGCGCGTCGTCGCCACGTAGCACTTTGCCTTCACCGTTGCCTTGAGCCCCAGGAGGATGCGGTCCTCGCCGATGGGGGAGAGGCAGTTGGTGGGCGGCGCCATGATCTTGGTGGCGTTGATCGCCTTGTGCAGGGCTTCCGCTTCGCGCGGGCCGACGGACTGGACCCAGGTGTTCGAGGTCAGGCCGGCGAGCGCGAGGATTTCGTGCGCGACGGAGGAAGAGACTCTCGAGAAGTCGTTGCAGAGGAACCCCTGCATCTTCTTTTCTTCCGTCCCGCGCATCATTTTCATCAGCGTCCCGAGCTCGACCCCGTACGGGTGCGGCTTGATTTCCTTGGGCGGCTCGGGGTTCGTGTCGACCTGGCGCGTGTACACCGTCTTCTCGCCCAGCGGCGAGATGTAGGTCAGCGTGAGGTGCGGGTTCGCGATCGCGGTCTCGCGGATGTACTCGTCCACGCTGCGACGGCCTTTCTCGTACTTGCCCTCGAACTCGATCTCGACGCGCGTGCCGTGCTCCCGGTTCCAGTCGTTGAACTCGCGCTCCGTCTGCACGTCGATCTTCGCTTCGTTCTTCAGCGTGTCCAGGTGCAGCTCGCATTCGTACGCGGGCTTCTTCGCCCCCGTCCGCGTCGTGATTTTCACCGGCTGTCCCGTCGTGATCTGCGCGTACAGCCCCGCCGCGCTGATCCCGATTCCCTGCTGCCCGCGCGACTGCTTCATCGCGTGGAACTTCGACCCGTACAGCAGCTTGCCGAAAATCTTCGGCACCTGCACCTTCACGATCCCCGGGCCGTTGTCCTCGACGATCATCCGGAAGCGTTCCTCGGTGATCATGCGGAGCTCGACCAGCAGGTCCGGCAGGATCCCCGCCTCCTCGCACGCATCCAGCGAGTTGTCCACCGCTTCCTTGACCGCCGTCATCAGCGCGCGCTTGGGATTGTCGAATCCGAGCAGGTGCCGGTTCTTCGCGAAAAATTCGCTGACGGAAATCTCGCGCTGCCGCTTGGCCAGCGATTCCGCCGTCTGGTTCACGTGCGCCGGGCCGCGGCGTTTGACGGGCGGGGTTTCAGAAGCGCCATCGCCCGCGGGCTCGGAAGGCGCAGGCTTGCGGGGCGTTGACGACGCTTTGGGTGCGCGCACCGTCTTCTCCGCAGGCGTCGCGGCCGTCGCGACCGGCTCGATTCTGTCCTCGGCCATGGCAGTCCTCTTCGGGGTCGCCCCACGCTTCGCAGGCGGCGCGGGCTTCCGGTTCGGGGTTTTCATTCGCTTGGAAACACCGTCCTCCGAGGGGGTTATCGGCACTGGGTTGGGGCGAACTGAAGCGCGGAGTTAAATCGCGAGGGGGGCGCCGTTGCAAGCATTGCGTATTCCGGGGCGCGTCGCCGCCGTGCCCCCGTCGCTTGACCGAACCCCGGATGCCGTCCAGACTTCCCCCATGCGCCCCCTCTTGCTCGCCCTCTTCGCCCTCGCCGCCGCCGGCTGTTCCGACCGCGCCCCCCTCGTCGCCGAATACGGCCCCGACCGCCGTTTCAACCTCGACAGCGGCGAATGGCTCCGGGACGCCACGCTTCAGCCCCCCGGCCCCAGCCAGAGCCACATCTCCGACCTGGAGGACGGCCGCCTCGTCGCCGTCGTCCCCGGCACCCACGAGGTCCTCCACTTCGCCCGCAAGGACGAGGACGCCCAGATCCAGGCCTGGGTCGAGCTGGACGGCACGCGCGTCGTCACCGCCTGGCTCTGGGCCCGCGAATTCAACGGGGAGACGGCGTGGTTTGTGGGAAGCGCCGGGAGCGGCACCTGCCGCTTCGACGGCCGGGACCCGGGAGAGGTCGAAGGGACCCTTGACGTGCAGTTCGAAGGGCGGCGCGAGAGCCCGCGATCGGGGATTGCCGGCCCGTATGTGTACCGGCTCAAGGGTGGGTTCAGCGCGAAGACGTCCGCGGCGAAGTAGGCGCGGGGGCGCCTGCCGGGGGTAGTGGAAACCGGGAATGGAATCGCAGCAATGCTTGACATTAATAAACCTGCTTAACTATATTCTGGACATACAGATCGATTTGTCAGGAGGCGCACTGTGCTCTCCAGCACTTCCGAACACGCCCTTCGCGCGATTTCCTGGATCGCCCGCGTCCCCGGGAACGTCCCCGTGGTCGCCGCCGATGTCGCGGCCGGGGCCGATGTTCCCCGCGGCTACCTGAGCAAGATCCTCGGCCAGTTGGCGCGCACCGGTGTGCTCGAGGCTCGCCGTGGCCTGCGGGGCGGATACCGGCTCGCGCGCACGCCGAAAAGCATCCGCCTGCTCGAGATCATCGCTCCCTTCGAACCCCTGGACCGGGAAGGCGCGTGCGTCTTCGGCAACGGGCGCCGCTGCAACGAACGGCAGAGTTGCTCGCTTCACAAGAACTGGAGCCGCATCCGGGAAGCGCTCGACCGCTTCCTGGCGAAGACGACCCTGGCCGACGTCCTGAAGTCGGGGGCGCGCCTATGAGCGAATCGACGAAAGATGGCGTTGGGGAAGCGATCGACACGCTTCACCTGTCGGTCGATGTCCCCGGGGACGGGTATCACCGCGGACTGGTGTCCTGCCAGGCGGCGTGCCCGGTGCATACCGACGCCCGCGGTTACGTCCGGGCGATCGCCGAGGGCCGTTTCGATGAGGCTTACCTGATCGCCCGCGGCCCGAACCCGTTCGCTTCCATCTGCGGAAGAGTCTGCGGGGCGCCGTGCGAGAGCGCGTGCCGCCGGGGGAAGATTCCGCGGACGGACGCCGACGGGAATTTCGTGGCGCTGGACCGGCCGATTTCGATCCGGGCGTTGAAGCGATTTGCGTGCGAGTGCGCCGGGGTGGAGTCGAAGGGGCCGGAGCTTGTGAGGCGCGGGCTGGAGCAGCATGTCCCGACGGTCGGGGCCGACGCGGAAGAAATGGCGGCGCTGCTGCGGGCGTTTTCGGGATCGATCCCGAAAGTGGACGGCGTTTCGGTGGGGATCATCGGCGGTGGCCCTGCGGGACTTTCGGCGGCGCACGACCTGGCGCTGATGGGGTTCAAGCCGGTCGTCTACGATTCCGAGCGAGTCCCGGGAGGAATGCTGAGCGTCGGCATCCCGGCGTACCGGTTGCCGCGCGAACTGATCCGCCGCGAAATCGCCGTCATCCAGGCGCTGGGCGTCGATCTCAGGCTCGGCGTGACCGTCGGGAAGGACATCTCCTTCGAGGAACTGCGCCGCACGCACAAGGCGCTTCTCATCGCCGTCGGGGCGAAGCGTTCGCGGGGGCTGGGTTTGCCCGGGGAAGCAGGGCCGGGGGTATTCGGCGGGGTGGACCTTCTCCGGTCGGTGGCGGTAGGGGAGCCGCTGGCGCTGGGAAGCGACGTCGTCGTGGTCGGGGGCGGGAACGTGGCGTACGACGTGGCGCGGACGGTGCTGCGGCAGATTGCGATCGATGCGGCGCGCACGGCGGCCCGGCTGACGACGACGCGCCGGGTGCGGCTGGCGTCGCTGGAGACGCTGGAAGAGATGCCCGCGGACACGGTCGAGATCCGGGAAGGCGACGAGGAGGGGATCGAGCGCCTGAACGGATGGGGCCCCGTGGAGATTGTGCGCGGGGCGGACGGCAAGGTGGGAGGCGTCACGATGCGGCGCTGCCTGCGCGTCTTTGACGCCGACCGGAAGTTCGCGCCGGTGTACGACGAAACGCAGCGGCAGACGGTGGCGTGCGACACGGTGCTGATCGCGGCGGGGCAGACGACCGACCTGTCGTTCCTCGACAACGGCGGAAAGGACGTCGAGCAGTTCCGCCCGGGCTGGCCCAAGGTCGACAAGGATTCGCTCCAGACCACCGCCGCGGGCGTTTTTGTCGCGGGGGACCTGGCTTACGGGCCGCGCCTGATCATCGACGCCGTCGCTTCCGGGAAGAAGGCGGCCCGCTCGATTTACGCCTGGGTGACGGGGCGCCGGCTTACCGCGGAACTGACGACCTCCTTCGTGACGCAGCCGAGATACGAACGCGAGCACGGCTACGAGTCGATCGCGCGTGTCCCGGTCCCGAACCTCGAACCGCACGAGCGGCTTTCGGCCCCGGACAAGCTGGTGGAGGTCGGTTACTCGGAAGAAGAGGCCCGCCGGGAGGCGTCGCGCTGCCTCGACTGCGGCGTGACCCCGGTTTTCGACGGCACGCGCTGCATCCTCTGCGGCGGGTGCGTGGACGTCTGCCCGACGCTGTGCCTGAAGCTCGTCCCGCTGTCCTCCCTCGTGCCCGCGGCGCCGCTGGATGCGGTGATTCGCGAGGACCTGGGGATGGAAGCGGACCTGGAACAGAACTCCGCCATCCTCAAGGACGAGGACCGCTGCATCCGCTGCGCCTTGTGCGCCACCCGTTGCCCGGTGGACGCCATCAGCATGGAGCGTGTCCAGTTCCAATCTCACTGGAGGCTCGAATGACTACCGAGTCCCGGCCGCCCGATGAAAAGCCATCCCGCCTCGACCCCGAAGCCATGCCCCGGCGCGATTTCCTGGGCATCGCCGCCACGACCATGGCCGCGGGTGCCTGCGGATTCGCTCTTCTTGGTGCCGCCCGCCTGCCCAAGGCCGCCGTCCTTCCCTCGGCGTCCAAGAAATTCAAGGTGACCCTTCCTGAGACGCTGCTTCCCGGCGAGCCCTTCTTTCCGCCCGGGCGTTCCGTCGCGATCTACAAGGACGGGAAGAAGGTCCACGCGGTCTCGACGATCTGCACGCACCTCGGGTGCATCGTCAAGCCGTCCGCGTCCGGTTTCGACTGCCCGTGCCACGGGTCGAAATTCCGGCCCGATGGCTCGGTGCTCCGGGGACCGGCGCCCAAGGCCCTGGTCTGGCTCAGCGTCAAGGGCGCCGGCGGCAATGCCATCATGATCGATGAGGGAACCATCGTTCCG
>JAIOPR010000002.1 GCA_021413805.1 Planctomycetota bacterium | reverse complement strand
AGGAAGAAGCCGTGAAAGAGGACGCGCGGGCGGCGGAAGCGACGAAGAAAGCGGCGGGGGTGGCCCGGTAAGACGGTTACTTGCGGAACTTCTCGGGCACGTCCTTTTCTTCGACCGCCGAGATCATGCTTCCTTCGCCGTACGTCGCGTGAGACAGCGTTCCGTCTTCCTTCACCCACGCCGTCAGCAATCCTTCGATCTTGATCGCGATGGCCTTGACCCGGATCCCTCCCGGGCCGTCCGTGAACTCGGGCTCGCCGACGCGCAGCTTGGTGGTGGCCGGGTCTTGGCGAATGCCGTCCCAGACGACGATCTCCGGCTCCCGCGGCGGATCGGCGGCGATCGATGCTGCAAACCTTACGACAGACCAGTCGGTCCACGGGGGCCCCACGCCCGGCAACTCGTCCTTCTTGCCCTTCTCCTCGATCACGCAGACCCCTTCTCGGAACTCCGCTTTCACCTCGTTCTTCGTCTCGCCGTTGCCGAGGGTGGAAACGAGCGTCTTCGGTGCGAAATCGCGGTCGGTCTCCACCGTCTGCGTCAGCGCCCCCTCTTCCATCTTCACCGTCTCGACGAGCGTCCACCCGTGGTCCGCGCCTTCGTGCCTCTTCGCCTCCAGCCGTACCCACGCCGTCGCCCCGCCCTTGCGCTCCCACTTGAACCACGCCACGCCGATTCCCACCGCCTTCGCAGCCCGGCGGTCGAACTCGATGCGCCGCAGCACGGCCTGCGATTGCCGCGCGACGGCGTTGTCGCCGGCGGCGAGTTTCTCAAGCGCCGGCACGGCGGCCGCGCCCGCGTCGCGGAGCGCCTCCCGGGCCGCGAGGCGCACGTCCGGGTCCTCGTCCTTCAGCTCCGCGATCAGCGATTCGACCGGTTTCGCGTCGGGCGGAGACGCGACCGCCGTGGCGCAGGTCGCGGCCACGGCGGCGAGAATCACGGCGATGGACACGGGACGCATCGTTCTACTTCGGCGCCTCATCCTTCACGGGCATCTGGAACGTCTTCTCGTTGTCCTTCCACCAGCGGTCCCAGCCCTTCCCGTCCATCATGTGCGTCCCCGTGATCAGGTCCAGCGCTTCTTCGTTCAGCTTCTCCAGCGCATTTTTCCGCGGAAGGTCCTTCGGGGGGAGGTGCGGGTTTTCGAATTCCTTGTACATGCGGATGAGGTCGGGGATCGCGTCGCGGCTCCCGATCTGGCCGAGAGCCGTGAGCGCCTCTTTCTGGAGCTCGAGGGTGTACTCCTTGCTCTTCAGGATCGCCCGCAGCTTCGTGACCTGCGCCTTGTCCTTCGAGCGTCCCATGATGGTGATGAGAGCCCGGGCGTACTTGATATCGGTCGCGTTCTTGTCGAGAAGCGAAGCGGCGGCGCGGCCCATTTCAGGGAAGCGCTGGGATTTCGCGCATTCGAGGGCGAGGGAACGGACGCGAGGGTCCACGGCGGGTTGAATCCACGGGACCAGCGCTTCGGCGACGAGCCTGTGCTTGATCGAAGAAATATCGGTGAGGGCGGACATCTGCTCCTGGGGATCGTTCTTGCGCATCTTCTTTGTGAATTCTGCGATGACCGGCTTGAGCTGGTCTTCCTCCGCTTTCGCGGCCGCCTTGGCGGCGAGGGCGGCGTCCACGCTCCCGTCGGGAGGATTGGCCGCCGGTTTCGGGTCGGGGTCAATCGGGGGGGGCGGATCGTCCGCAGGAGGCGCGTCCGGCGGGGCTTTGGGCGGCTCCACCGGCGGGGGCTTGGGCGGTTCCGCGGGAGGCTGCGGCGGGGGCTCTTCTCCTCCACCCAGCTCGTCCGTGGGATTCCGGGGCACCCCGCCATCCCCGGGTTTTGGATCGGTACCGCCACCGAGTTCGTCAGGGGGTGTCGGGTCGCCCATCGAACCCGGGGGAGGTTCCTTGGCCTCGCCGCCCCCGAGTTCATCGTCCGGGTCGCACCAGCCCGCCCTTCCGCCCGCCAGGACAAGCACGAATGCCAGCACCCCGGCAGTCGCCCACATGGGAATCCGTTTCATGGCGGTTCTCCTACTTACCGTCCCCGCCCGGGTCGGGCGGCGTGATCTTCTTTTCCTTCTGGAACGTCTCCGCGTTCTTGATCCACCACTGGCGCCAGTCCGACCCGAGCTTGAAATGCTGCCCCGTGATCTTCTCCAGCGCGTCGAGCACTTCCTTGTTCAGCTGCGACCGCCGCTCTTTTCCCTTCGCATCATTGATGCCCGCCTTGTCCTGCTCCTCCAGCTCCTTGATCATCTGGTCGATGGCATCCCTGTGGCCGATCCTGGCCAGCTGCTGGATGGCGATCTTGCACTGCGGGATCCGCCCGTCCCTCTTGTCCCGCATCATCTCGATCAGCGGCGGGATCGCTTTCTTGCACTTGATTTCGCCGAATATGGGGAGGAGCTTGTTCACGTAGTCGAGATTCGTCCGGTTCGCATCGATCATCTTCATCACGCCGTAGTACGTCTCGTCGAAGGGCAGCTTCTTCAGGCCGTCAATCGCGGCGCCGATGGTGGCGTCCCCGTAAATCAGGCCCGCCCGGATCTGGCGCGGGTTCAGGTAGGGCAGAAGCGCCGTCGCCGTGATGGGGTGCACCACGCCATTCGTGCCCGAGGCCAGGTCCCCGATCGCCGCCGACCGCTCCTGGTCCGTCTTGGCGGCATCCATGCGCTTCTTGAGCGAGTCCGCCTTTTCCCGCGCATCCTTTTCCAGCAGCTTCAGCCGAACCTGCTCTTCGCTCGGAAGTTTCGCCGTCGGGTCGTCGCCCGGGTCCACAGGCGGATCGACCGGCGGGTCCACGGGCGGGTCAGCCGGGGGCGGCTCCGCTTTCTTGGGCGGATCCGCGGGCGGTGTCCCGCCCCCATCCTGGGCCAGCACCGGCATCGCCACCATCGCAAGCACCAGCATCGCTACCGTCATGGTTCTCATCTGTTTTCCTCCATCCCCCTGGATCAGTGATTGGCCGCTGCCGTTGCCGGCTGCACGCTGAATGCCTCGATCAACTGGCCGAGACGGTCCTTCATGTCCGGCCTCGCAACAATCTGGTCGATGAAACCGTGCTCCAGCAGGAATTCTGAACGCTGGAAACCCTCCGGCAATTCCTGCTTGATGGTTTGCTTGATCACCCGCGGCCCCGTGAACCCGATCAGGGCTTTCGGCTCCGCGATAATCACGTCGCCGAGCGAAGCGAAGCTCGCCATGACGCCCGCCATCGTCGGGTTCGTCAGCACCGAGATGAAAAGCCCGCCCGCCTCATGCTGCCGCGCGATCGCCGCCGAAGTCTTCGCCATCTGCATCAGCGAAAGCGACCCTTCGTACATCCGCGCCCCGCCCCCCGAGCCGCTCACGATAATCAGCGGCAACTTGTGCTCCGTCGCGTGCTCCGCCGCCCGCGCAATCGTCTCGCCGACGACGCTTCCCATGGAACCCATGATGAAGCGGCTGTCCGTCACGACGATCGCCACCGGCTTGCCGTAGATGTCCCCGGTCCCGGCGACGACCGCGTCGCGAAGTCCCGTCCGCTGCTGGTCTTCCTTGATCTTGTCCGCGTAGGCCGACTCCGCCTTGAAATTCAGCGGGTCCGCCGGCGAGAGATTGTCCCACCGCGGCACAAAGGTCTCGTCGTCCACCAGGATCGAGATGCGCTGCACCGACGTCAGCGTGAAATGGAAATTGCACTCGGGGCACACCCGGTACCGCTCTTCCACCACCCGCTTGTAGACCGTCGCGCCGCAGTCTTCGCAGCGCATCCAAAGTCCGTCGGGGATGGGCTTCTTGCGGCGCGAGATGAAACGCCGAAGTCCGTCGAATGCCATGGGACTCTCCGGATTGCGGATGTGAGGTCGATTTTAGGCTCTGGGGGCGCGGGGCGGAAGCGGAAACAACCGGGGTCCCGAAGATTCAAACCAGGTCCGGAGCCGCCACGGTCACGAACAGGAACTTTTTCCAGATCCCCCGCCGGCTTTCCTCCGGGATCAGTTCCTTCACGGTTCCCCCGAGCGTCCACGTTCCCCCGGGGATTTCCGGATCCGTGATCGGCCAGGCCGCGAGCGCTGCGGGCCCGTCCCCTCCGCGCACTTCTGCAATCCGGCACCCCATCCAGAGCTTCGTGATCCCGGGCGCCAGTCCTCTCCCCATGCCCATCCAGTACGGAACCGTCCCCCCCGGTTCCTCCGCGATCGGCAGCGGGCGCACATCGCCCTGCATCACCACGGCCGCATCCTCTTTTCCGTCCGCTTCCAGCCGCCCGGGCGCAACCCGCTGGATCGCCGCCGCCGCCAGCCGGTCCCGCAGACCCGCGTCGAGCATTCCCCGGGCCGCATGCCGGTCGCCCATGGGAAGCGCATGGATCTGCATCTCCAGCGTGAGCATGGCGTCCAGGTCCGCGAACAGCCCGCCGGCCGCCGCGGCCGCTTCGCCGGAAGTCACCACCCCGTCGTCCCGGTGGCTCCCGAAATTCCACCACCGTCCCCCGGCGTCGAACGAGCGGCGGAAGTCGTCGAGCGAAGAGCAGAGCGTGATCGGTTTCATGGCCCGCAGTATAAGGGAGCGATGCGGCGCATCGTCGTGCTCGGGGCAGGGGGATATTTCGGCGCCGCCGTCGCGACGCTCCTGCGCCGCCGCGACCTCGCCTTCGTGCCGGCGGGGCGGCGGAAATCGGCGGCGGCGATGCACGTGGATGCGGAGGACGCCCGCTCGCTGCGGGAGGCGCTTCGCGAAGGCGACGTCGTCATCGACGCCGCAGGGCCATTCCAGAAGCGGAGCGCCGCGCTGTTCGAGGCGGCGATTGAGAAGCGCTTCGACGTCGTGGACCTCTCCGACTGTCTGGCGTACGCGAGGACGGCGTTCGCGATGGCGCCGCGGTTCGAACGCTCCGGGATCCGGGTCGTGACCGCGTGCAGCTCCGTCTCCGCCGTCAGCGCCGCCCTGGTCCGCGCCACGGGCGTCCGCGATCCGGCCGTCGCAAGGGTCTTCCTGGCCGCGGCGTCGCGCCGAAGTGCCCGTTACGGGACTTCGGCGTCGGCATTCGACTCCGTGGGGCGCTCGATCGACGTCTGGCGGAATGGCGAGATCGGGCCAGCCCGTGGCTGGGGCGAGCCGCGGGCGTTCGACTTCCCGGCCCCCTTCGGCCGTGTCACGGCCCGCCTCGTCGAATCCCCCGACGCGATCTTCCTGCCCCGCGCGTTCCCGTCGCTTCGCGCCGCCGAATTCCGCGCGGCCACCCGGATCCGGGGTCTCGATGTTTTGCTTTCCGTCGCCGCCCGCATTCCGCCGCTTCTCGCCCTCGCCCGTCTCGGGCTCTCCCCGGGCACGGTCGCCCTCATGCGTTTCCTCGGCCGCGATGGCGGGGCGGTCGGCGTCGAGGTCGAGGGAGCGGACGGTGTCCCGCGCACCGCCGCCCTCTGCGGCGCGGTAGGCGCGCATTTCATCGCGGCGATGCCGGCCGCGCTGGCTGCCGTTGAAATTGCCGCGGGCCGGGTTGCGAAGCGAGGTCTTCTGGACCCGGGAGGGATCGTCGGGGACAGGGAGATGTTCCGGGAGTTGGAGAGGGAAGGAGTCGGATTGACGGTCGCGGAGAAGTGAACTCTGTCAGGCGCTTCTTTTCAGCGTGTGCACCTTCCGGTCAACCTGGACACCTTTCGGGCCGAAGTTGAGAAGGAGGCCGACCTCCTTGCGGGCGACCTTCAGGTAATTCACAAGCTGCACGCTGTGCCACTCATGCAAGGCCTCGACGGCCTTGAGCTCGACGATGACCAGGTCCTGGACGATCAGGTCCGCGTAGTAGTCGCCGATTTCGTGCCCTTTGTGGAACAGGGGGACGGGGGCCTCGATGCGAAATTCGAGACCCGCCTCTGCCAGTTCCACAGCCATGCCGCACTGGTAGACCCGCTCCATAAACCCGGAGCCGATCGCGTTATAGATATTGTGGGCGCAACCGATGATCCGGCCGGTCAATTCGAAATGAAGCACCTATATCTCCTTAATATGTTCTGAGTCAATTCATATAACATGGATGGCGAAAGTCAAACGGCAAAAAGAAAAAAAGTGGGGGACGCGGAAACGCGCGGAAACCCCGCGGAAAAGCGCTGTAAGACAGCGCCGTTTTACAGCGCTTTTCCGCGAGATGTTTCCGCGCGTTTCCGCGTTCGCGAAGCGCCTTTGGAACTCCCGGAACAGCTATTGAGCCGCTTCCCTAAGCGCCTTCACCGCCACCGCCGCATCCGGCTCGCGAAAAACCGATGTTCCCGCGACGAAAACGTTCGCACCGGCGTTGGCGCAGCGACCGATGTTCAGCGGAGCAACTCCGCCGTCAACCTCAAGCCAGGGGCCCGTGAAAAATTGCCGGATCTCGTGGACTTTGGGGACGACTTCCTCCATGAATTTCTGCCCGCCGAAGCCGGGCCAGACGGTCATGACCAGGACCAGGTCGACTTCCTGCGCGAGTTCGCGAATCGCCAATGCCGGCGTATCGGGATTGAGGGTGATCCCGGCTTTCTTACCGGAAGCGCGAATCGCGGCGATCGTTTCCCGGCCTTTCGCCAGCCCCGCCGCGGAAAGCCCCTTCGACAGCGCCCAGCCTTTCTGCCGCAGGACGCGTTCGGCCCGCGGGACCAGCGTCTCGACGTGAAAGGTGATCAGGTCGCAGCCGGCTTTCGCGAAGGCGGGCACGAGCGCGATGGGGTCCTCGATCATCAGGTGCGTGTCG
>JAIOPR010000355.1 GCA_021413805.1 Planctomycetota bacterium | reverse complement strand
CCGCCTTCTCCCGCCTACCCGCCTCCGCAGCCCGGCCAGCCGTATCCGGGGCCGCCTCCGCAGGGCTATCCGCCCCAGGGGTATCCGCCGCAGGGCTATCCCCCTCAAGGCTACCCGCCCCAGGGTTACCCGCCGCCCGGCTACCCGCCCCCGCAGGGCCAGCCCGCTGTTCCGCCTCCGCAGCCCCCGCCGGCCCCGGCCCAGGGGGCCAAAGGCTCGAAGAAGCCGAAGCCCAAGCGTCGCGTGGGCCGTCGCTGGGGTGACCTGATCTAGGCTCTTTCCGGCGTCACGCGCCCCCGGCTCAGCCAAAAAGAAAGCCCCCGCGATGTCCGCGGGGGCTTCTTGTTTCCAGTGCTCCGGCTGCTACTTGTCGAACGAGTGCGCGAACGGCTTGTACTCCGCCACGTCCTCCGCCTTCAGGTTCGCCTTCTTGAGAAGCTCAATCACCGCCCGCTGCGCCTGCGTGTCCAGGTTCAGGTCCACCAGGAACTCCTTCTTGCGGTCGTCCGAAACGCGGCGACGCACGTGCTGCCGAAGCAACTGCGCGACTTCGCCCGCGTCCGCCTTCGTCTTCAGCGACTTCATCAGGTCGTCAAACTTCGGGTACGCCGCGGGGTCGGCAACGGTTTCGGTCGCCAGCTTCGTGAGCAGCTCCTTGTTCGCGTCGTAATTCGCGGTCATGTACTCGTCCAGCTTGCCCGAATCCAGGATGCGGGCAAACTCGAAATCCTTCCAGAGGTCGCGCTCCGGCAGCTTCACCTCGATGTCCGGCTTCACGCCGCCTTCCGCCTTGTCATCCACCTTCCCGTAGCGGTCGCGCTCGATGTGGATCGACCGGCCGCTCGGCAGGTAATACTTCGCGAACGTCAGCTTGAACGCCCCGTTCGGGTCCGTCTTCAGGCTGCGGATGCTCTGCACCGAGCCTTTCCCGTAACTCCGCTCGCCGACCGTGGTGGAAACGCCGAGGTCCTGAAGCGCCCCCGACATGATCTCGCTGGCGCTCGCGCTTCCCTCGTTGATCAGCACCACCACGGGAAGCTTCACCTCGTCGTCGTCCGAGCTCTTCGTCTCCTCCAGGACCTTCCCGTCGCGGTCCTTCGTCGTGACGATGATTTTCCCGGCGGGGACGAAGCGGTCCACCATCTTGATGACCTGGTTGAGCAGGCCGCCGCCGTTATTGCGCAGGTCGATGATCAGGCCGACCGCGCCGTCCTTGACCAGCTGGTCCAGCTCTTCACGCATCTCGGCGTCCGTCGTCCCGCCGAACGTGCTGATGCTGATGAACCCGACCTTGCCGGGGAGCATTTCGCCGACGGCGGTCTTGATGGAGATCTGGGCGCGCTCGAGGGTGAACTCGCGGGGTTCGGCCCAGCCGCGGCGGGCGATCTTGAAGCGGACCTTGGTGCCGGGCTCGCCCTTGAGGCGGGAGACGCAGTCGTCGAGGGGGCGCTTGTAGGTGGTCTGTCCCTCGATTTCGATGATGCGGTCGAGGGAGCGGAGGCCGGCGCGGTAAGCGGGGCCGTCGTAGACCGGGCGTTCGATGGTGAGGAAATCGTCGCGGCCGGAGACGTGGGCGCCGATGCCGCCGTATTTCTTGTTCAGGCCCTCGGTCAGTTCCTTGAGGTCCTTTTCGTTCATGTAGACGCTGAACGGGTCGAGCGTCTCGGCGATGCCGCGGGCCGCTCCCTCGATGAGCGCCTTCTTGTCGGCCTTGGATTTGTTGACGTACGAGCTCATGATCATGCCGATCATTTCGTCGAGAAGCGCGTAATCGCCGCCGCCGGCGGCAGGGCCGACCTTGTTGCGGATGAGGCTGTCCTGCAGCTGCTTGTGCTTGATGTAGAGGCGGGCGAGCTCGCCGCGTTCGCCGGGCTCGGAAGCGAGCGCCTTGAGGATCGGCATGGCGTCGTCGAAATCCTCGAGTTCGGCGAGGGCGAAGGCGGCCTGCTTGCGGACGTCGCCGTCCTTGGCCTTCAGGAGTTTCTTGAGCTCGTCGGTCGCGCGGATGTTCGAGGCGATCCCGTAGAGGGCGCGGGACAGCGCGATGGTGAATTTCTGGTCGTCCGAGGCGTCGAGCGCGTCCTGGAGCACGCTCTCGATCTCTTTGCGGTTCCCGAAATTCGCGTCGTTGCGCGTGAGGTCCGCCAGCAGGTCGGCCGACGTCCGGCGGACCTCCTTGTCCTTTTCCCCGACCAGCGTCAGGAACGCCGAAACCGCTTCCTTCTTCTCCCCGCAGCGGTAAAGCGCCTTGGCGACGCCCATCCGGACTTTCGCCTCAGGGCGCTTCAATTCCGCAGCCAGCTCTCCCGCGGACTGCGGGCCCAGCTGCTCGAGTTCCGCAACCGCCTGCCAGAACTCGGCGCCCTTCAGGTCCGTCAGCTTATCGACCTTCGCCTTCACACTTTCCCCCGGCTCGGCCGTCACATGGCCCGCGACCGCGACGAGAAACGCGGAGACGGCGACGGAAGAAAGGAGGAACGCACGCAGCTTGGACATGGGATCTCCTGAAAGCCCCCGGGGTGTTTTGAGATGGTAGGGGAGGGTATCTCCCCGCGCAAAAGTATACGCGCAAGAGCGCAAAACGTGAGGTCCGCCGCTTGCGGGGGGCGGAGAACCGGGCTACCTTCCGCCCATGCGCAAACTCCTCGTGATGCTGGAAATGATCAAGATCCAGCATTCGCTGTTCGCGCTTCCGTTCGCAGCGGCGGCGGCGATCGTGGCGGCGGGGGGCGGGTGGAAGGGAAAGGAGTACGGGCTGATCCTGGTCGCGATGGTGACGGCGCGGGCGGCGGCGATGGCGTTCAACCGGTGGGCGGATGCGCGGATTGACGGGGAGAACCCGCGGACGGCGGGAAGGGCGATCCCGAAGGGCGAGGTTTCGCGCGGCGGGGCGCTGGTGTTCACGATCGCGTGCGCGGCGGCATTTGTCGGCGCGGCGGCGCTCCTGAATAATCTCACGCTGATGCTGTCGCCTGTCGCGCTGGTGATCGTGATGTTCTACAGCTACACGAAGCGCTTCACCGCGCTCTGCCATTTCTTCCTGGGCCTGTCGCTGGGGATTGCGCCGATGGGCGCGTGGCTGGCGATCAGCCCGCACTGGGCGCCGTTTCCGTGTTTCCTGGCGGCGGGGGTAATGCTGTGGACGGCGGGGTTCGACATCCTGTACGCGTGCCAGGACGTCGAATTCGATCGGCAGAAGGGGCTTCACTCGGTGCCGGTGGCGCTTGGGGTGCCGGGGGCGCTTCGGGTCGCGGCGCTGCTTCACGCATTGACGGTAGTGGAGTTGGCGGCGGCGATCCCGGTGTGCGGGCTGGGCGTGTGGTATGCGGTGGGCATCGGGGCGATCGCTATCCTGCTCGCGTATGAGCACTTCCTCGTCCGCCCGAACGACCTGGCCCGCGTGAACCGCGCGTTTTTCCATGTTAATGCGGTGGTGAGCTTCGGGATGATGGTGGCGGTGCTGGCGGACCTGTACTTGAGGAAGTAGGAAGGGAGGACGGCGGTGTATCAGGTTCCCGA
This sequence comes from Planctomycetota bacterium, assembly GCA_021413805.1. Classification (GTDB taxonomy): domain Bacteria; phylum Planctomycetota; class MHYJ01; order WSZJ01; family WSZJ01; genus WSZJ01. The sequence continues at coordinate 1,409 of JAIOPR010000355.1, read as the reverse complement.
ATCGGCGGAGCCCCGGGACGTTGGCAGCCCGGACCCGCTCCAGAGCGGACGCAGGTGCCTGTTGCCCGCGTTCCTTTGCGGCCTCCTGACGATCGCGATCTGGGGTTTCCGGGACTACTCCGAGGTCCTTCGCTACGGGATGCTGCTCCCGGCGTCCGCGGGCGCAGGGCTCGGCGGCTGGGCAGTCGTCCAGTTCAAGCAGAATGGCGGGTCGGCCGGGCTGAGGCTCCTGGGCGTCGGGATCATGGGGCTCAGCATGTTTCCCATGATTCACACGATGGGGTGGTGGATGGACCATTAATCCGGGTCCTCCATAGCCGCCTCCCGAAGGATCGCGTATCTTCGGTCCCCACGATGCCTCCCGCCCGCAAACCCGAACTGCTTTCCCCCGCCGGGGATTTCGACTGCCTCAAGGCGGCCGTTGAGAACGGCGCCGACGCGGTGTACTTCGGGCTCGCGAAATTCAGCGCCCGGGCGCGCGCCCACAACTTCACCATCGACGACCTGCCCGGGGTCATGCGCTTCCTCCACGGCCGCGGCGTCCGCGGGTACGTGGCGTTCAACACGCTGATTTTCAGCGGGGAGCTGGAAGAAGCCGAAGCGATGTTGCGGGCGATGGCGGCGGCGGGGGCGGACGCGGTGATCGTGCAGGACATCGGGGTAGCGCGGCTGGTCCGGGCGGTGTCGCCGACGCTCGAGATCCATGCTTCCACGCAGATGACCGTGACGTCCGCCGAGTCCCTCGAATTCGCCCGCACTGCCGGCGCTTCGCGTGCCATCCTCGCCCGCGAGCTCTCCGTCGATGAAATCGCGAAGATCCGCAAGTCGTGCGACCTCCCGGTGGAAGTCTTCGTCCACGGCGCGCTCTGCGTCGCGTATTCCGGGCAGTGCCTGACGAGCGAGGCCCTTGGCGGCCGAAGCGCGAACCGCGGGGCCTGCGCCCAGGCTTGCCGCCTGCCGTACGACCTCATCGTGGACGGGGAGGCCCGCGAGGGCGACGACGTGAAATACCTGATCTCCCCGCAGGACCTCGCGGCGTACGAAGTTCTCCCGCAGCTCGTCGAGATCGGCGTCGCTTCGCTCAAGATCGAAGGCCGCCTGAAAACCCCCGAGTACGTCGCCAACGTCACCCGTTTCTACCGCGAGCAGATCGACCGCGTCTGCGCGGGCCTTCCTTCGGCCCCGCCTCGCGCGCGCGTCCGCGAGCTCGAGCTCTCCTTTTCGCGCGGATTTTCGAACGGGTTTCTCGCGGGAACGAACCACCAGGAGCTGGTGAAGGGCCTTTCGCCGAAAAAGCGGGGCGTTTTCCTGGGGACGGTCGAGGGCGTGTCGCGCGGCCGGGTGACCCTCCTGACCGCCGCGCCGGTCAAGCCCGGCGACGGCGTCGTCTTCGACCAGGGCCACCCCGA
>JAIOPR010000354.1 GCA_021413805.1 Planctomycetota bacterium | reverse complement strand
TTGTCGTTTGCGGTTTGTCGCTTGCTTGAGGGTTCTCCTTTTTGTCTTTGCCGTTTCCCCTCCCGGCCACCCAGCAAGACCGGCCATGCACCCAGTAACGGCACACGTTCCCCCCTCTTCGCCACTTCGCTATACTCTCGTACCAACCCAAGGAGATCCGCGTGGAAACACCCCCGCGGGCCTCGCTCCCCCCCGATCGCCTCAGGGCGCTCGAGGAGGCGCTCGAGGTCCGGTTCGAAAGCCCTGAATTGCTGCTGCGCGCGATGGTCCATTCCTCCGCCAAGGACGCCGCGCTTCCCTGCAACGAGCGCATGGAATTCCTGGGCGATTCTGTGCTCGGGATGGTGGTGAGCGAGCACCTGTACCACCTGTTCCCCGATTTCCCCGAGGGCGAGCTCAGCTCGATCAAGTCGGTCGTCGTCTCGGCGACGTCGCTGGCGGCGTGCGCGAAGACGCTGAACCTGGGCGACTACGTGATCCTCGGGAAAGGGATCCTGCAGAAGAAGACGATCCCGGACTCGGTGCTCGCGAACGCGCTCGAGGCGACGATCGCGGCGATCTACATGGACCTCGGGCTCGAACCGGCGCGGATGTTCGTGCTGAGGATTCTCCGGCCGCGGATCGAAGAGGTTCTCAAGGACCAGCACGCGAAGAACTGGAAATCGATCCTGCAGCAGCACACGCAGAAGGACCTGGCGTGCGTGCCCGCGTACCGGGTGGTGGGCGAGAGCGGCCCCGACCACGAGAAGTCGTTCCTCGTCTCGGTGGACGTCGCGGGGAAGGTCTACGGCCCCGGCGGCGGGAAGACGAAGAAGGACGCGGAGCAGGCGGCGGCGCGGATGGCGTTCGAGGCGATTGACGCACGGACGGCGGCGGAAGCGCGACCGCCGGCCAGGCCCGCCAGCGGCAGTCCGGCCTGACGCGTCGCCTTACTCGGCAGCCAGCCGGTACCCGACGCCCTGCTCGGTCAGCAGATATCTCGGCCTCGCCGGCTCGCGCTCGATCTTCTGGCGCAAGTTGGCCATGTGGACCCGAAGATAGTGAGATTCGTCCTCGCGAAGAGGTCCCCAGACTTCCCTCAACAACAGGGTGTGCGTGAACACCCGTCCCGGGCGGCTGGCAAGAAGCGCAAGCAGCTTGAATTCGGTCGGGGTGAGGTGAATTTCGCGCACACCGATGGTGACGCGACGCGCGGCAAGGTCGATCGTCAGTTCGCCGACTTTCACCACGGGCTCTTCTGACGGACCCGCGGCGGCCTTGCGCCGAAGAGTCGCCCTGAGGCGCGCAAGCAATTCGGGCACCCCGAACGGTTTCGTCAGGTAGTCGTCCGCACCCGCATCAAGCGCCGCGACCTTGTCCTTTTCCTGCCCGCGCGCCGAGATGATCAATATCGGGGCGTGACTCCACTCCCTCAATCGCTTCGTCACCTCGATCCCATCCATGTCCGGCAGCCCCAGGTCGAGCAGCACGAGATCCGGCGGCCGCCCGCTCGCCGCCACCAGCCCCGCCTGTCCCGTCTCCGCCTCGACCAGGTCGTACCCTTCTGCTTCCAGCGCGGGCTGGAGGAAGCGCCGGATTCGCGGGTCATCCTCAATGAGGAGCACGACGGGGCGGGAAGCGTTCACAATTTCTCCTGCCCGGGAACCGAATCGCCTACGGGGATCCAGAAAGAAACCCGCGCGCCGGATCGGGAAGGACGGTTCTCCGCCCAGATCCTCCCCTTGTGCACCGCGGCGATCGCACGGCAGATCGACAACCCCAGGCCCGCACCGCGCTCGGACTTCGCCGCAAGACCTCTATAGAACTTCTCGAACACCCGCGTCTCCTCCCCGCTCGAGAACCCCGGGCCCTCGTCCTCCACCTTGACCAGCACGCCGGCTCCCTCCCTCGAAGCGCTGATCGAGACCGGCGACTCGGCAGGCGTGTAACGCACGGCGTTTTCAAGCACATTGAAGAGCAGCTGGTCGAGCAGGACGCCGTCGGCGTGCACGAGCGGCAGGTCGGCGGGCACGTCCAGCTTCACTTCCCTTCCCGCCAGCGCCGAGTCAAGACGCCGCAGCGCCGACCCGATCACTTCTTCCAGCGACACCCACTGCCGGTTCAGTTCCACGGCCCCGGACTCGAGTCGCGTGATGTCGAGCAGGTTCGAGACGAGCCGCGAGAGCCGCGCGGTCTCGTCGTGGATTCCCTGGAGCAGGGCGCGCATCGTCTCGGGCGGCGTGTCGGGGCGCGAAAGGAGCGTCTGGGCCGCGCCCGAGATCACCGAAAGCGGTGTGCGCAGGTCATGCGACACCGAGCTGAGCAACGCACTCCGCAGCTTTTCCATCTCCCCCTCGACCCGCGCCCGGTGCGCCTCGATCGCGAGCTGCTGCCGCTCGAACGCGACGGCGAGGTGCCGGCTGAACGCGGAGAGAAGCGGCCCGGTCTCGGGGCCGATCTGGCGCTCCGTCACGATCGCGGCGACGGCGACCGCGCCGCGCGCCGTGGCCAGCGGGACACAGAGGGCGCGCGAGGCGGGAAGCGTGTCGGTGCCGCGCCCGGCCAGGCGCCCGTTGTCGAACGCCCACTGCGCGACGGCGAGGTCGGCTTCCTCGGGCCCCTCGCCAGTCCCGGCCAGCCGCCCCTCGCGCCCCGGCAGGTAAATCTTCGCCTCTCCGCCAAAAGCTTCCGCAAGCCCGGTCTGCGCCGCTTCGAGAAGCGCCTTGAAATCGCCGGCCTCGGAGAGGCGCTGCGACATCCTGTAGAGCGCTTCGGTGCGGGCCTCGCGCAACCGGCTCATGGCGGCCTGGTCGCGGAGGCGGGACGTGAGGGTGCCAAAGAGGAGACCGATGGCGAGCATGACGCCGAAGGTGACGAGGTACTGGGTATCGGAGACGGCGAAGGTGAAGCGCGGGGGGACGAACATGTAGTCGAAGGCGGCGACGGCGAGGACGCCGGCGAGGACGGACGGGCCCTTGCCGTTCCGGGCAGCGACGAGGACGACGGCGAGGAGGTAGAGCATGGCGAGGTTGGCGAGGGCGAAGTTGGGAAGGGCGGCGACGACGGCGAGGCCGACGCCGGTGACGACGGCGATGGCGGCGACGGCCCAGCCGTACCCGGCGGGCTTTGCGGGGGCGCCGGGGCCGTAGCCGTGGTCGGGGCCGGCTTCCTTTTCCTCGATCCCTCGCACGACGATGATGTCGATCTCGCCAGCGCGGCGGGACAATTCGTCGAGGGGAGAAGTCCCGATCCAGTCGCGCCAGCGGGGCCGCTCGGTCTTTCCAACGACCAGGCGCGTGACATTCCGGCGCCGGGCGTAGGCGACGAGTTCGCCGACCACATCCACTCCCGGCAGCATTACCGTCTCCGCCCCGAGCCGCTCCGCCGAGCGCAGATTCCGGTCGAGCCGGGCGCGGTCCTGCTCGGGAAGCGCGTGGACGCGCGGCGTCTCGACGCAGACCGCGATCCAGTCGGCGCGCATCGCGGTCGCCAGGCGCCGCGCGGCGCGGACGACCATCGTGGACGTCGGGCTAGGCCCGACCGCCACGAGGATCCTCTCGACCGTCGGCCAGGTCCGCCCCGTCCCGCCGCGCGCCGCCTCGACGTCCTCGCCGACGCGGTCCGCTGTGCGGCGAAGCGAAAGTTCGCGAAGCGCCGCGAGGTTTCCTCGTTTGAAGAACCCCTGCAGCGCCCGCGCTGACTGGTCCGGGACATAGACCTTTCCTGCCTTCAGCCGCTCCAGCAGTTCTTCCGGCGTCAGGTCCACGAGTTCGACCTCGTCGGCCTTCTCGAATACCACGTCGGGCACCGTCTCCCGGACGGCGACGCCCGAGATCTGCGAGACGACGTCGTTCAGGCTCTCGAGGTGCTGCACGTTCAGGGTCGAGAACACGTCGATTCCCGCCGCGAGCAGCTCCTCCACGTCCTGCCACCGCTTCGCGTGCCGGCTCCCCTCCACGTTGGTGTGCGCAAGTTCGTCCACCAGGATCAGCGCGGGCCGGCGTTTCAGTGCCGCATCCAGGTCGAACTCCTTCGCCGTGATGCCCCTGTATTGAATCTCCCGGGTCGGAACCGCTTCAATCCCCTCCAGCAGCGCCAGCGTCTCGGGCCGGCGGTGGTGTTCCACATAGCCGATCAGGACGTCCATACCCTCGGCCTTCCGCTTCCGCGCCTCCTGCAGCATGGAGTACGTCTTCCCGACGCCGGGGCTCGCCCCGAAAAACACCTTCAGCCGTCCCCGCGTGCGCCGGCCCTCGGCGGCGTTGGCCGCCTTGAGAAGCGTTTCGGGGTCCGGCCGGGCGTCGTCGATGCGGGGTTGTTCGCTCATCTGGTTCCCTGACTGTACCCGGTGAGGAGAAGCGGTTGAAAGCGTGCGGGATCAGAACCTGAAAAGGACTTCGAGGGAGACGGTGTTCTGGTGATGCGACAGTCCGGCACCGCCCCGTGTGGAATACACGAGCCGGTTGGAATCGTCGTGGCGGTACTCAAGGCGGAATTCCAGTTCCTTCAGCGGACGGCAACTGAGCGTCGCCGTGGATTCCCAGGTCGTCTGCCCGAGGACGCCCAGGCGGCTTCCGTCCTCATCGACGAAGATCTCGCCGCGCGCCGCGACATAGAAGTACTCGAGGAACTCCACTTTGGCGTAGAGGGCGGAGCCGTACCAGTCCGCATCCTGGCCGGAACGGATGCCGATTGCGGCATCGTCCTCGTGCGCCAGGTCGCCGTTGTACCCGATCGTCAGCCACTTCACGGGTGTGAGTGTAGCGACGATGTCGAGGAGAAATCGGTCCTTGCGCGAGTCATTGTTCTGCTCGGGACCGTACATGGCTGAAGCGGTAGCCGTGAAGATATCGCCGAGGGTCAGAGTGACAGCGGCCTGGACGGACTTCCCGCGGTTATTGTCCACGACGTTATCCCAGCCGTTGAGGACGCCGGCGGTGGCGGAGAACGCGTCGCAGAATTTGTAGGTCGCCATGATCCCGGTATGGGTGCCGGGAACCGCATACCCGAAGAGAATCGACCGCGACGTGTTCATGTTGTCGACGCTCTCGATGACTTCGTAGCCGTGCATGGACGTGAACTTGCCGGCCTTGATCACCAGCCCGTTCCCGAGCGGGGCATTCCAGACCACGTACGCCTGCTCCAGCTCGAAGTTGTCGCCGTCGTTGAAACCCGCGGCCTGGAAGACCTGCGGATCCAGGCCGAAGTCGAGGTCGACCCGGAACCCGGCGGTGCCAGGTTTGTCTGCGGGGCGCTCAATGTAGAGTTCGGCCAGGTTCAGGCCGAAGGAGTTGTCCCGGGCATCGAAGACCCGCTGGGCATTTCTGCCGTCCGCGGGTTGTCCGAAGTTCCAGGTGTAGATCGTGTCGACCGACCCGCCGAACCTCAGGCCGAGCGCTTTCTCGATGCTCTCCTTGTTGAGGACCTTGTCGATCAGGGAATTCTTCCCGCCCTCCGCGTCTGCGGCTGCAGCGGGAGGCTTTTCCTTTTCGCTTTCCAGCTCCTTCACTCTTCCCTCGAGCGAATCAACCTTCTCCTTGAGCTTCCGCACCTCTTCCCCGGCCGGTTCCTCGGCCCTCGCCGAAAGGCAGAGGACAAGGAGGATCCAGAGAACGGAAACGACAGCGATTCGCTTTATCACTATAGGTTCTACAGAAGTCAAGTGGCGCATGAGCTTCCCCTTTCCGGGCTTTTGCCCGCTTTTACCGTTTGATTCCGTCTAGATCGAGATTCAGCATCAGCACGTTGACGCGCGGCTCGCCCATGAAACCCAGCGTGCGGCCTTCGACATGCCGCTCGACAAGCCCCTTGAGATCCGCCTCCTGCTCCTTCGTCATGCCTCTCGCCGCCGCAACGCGGTGCACCTGGTAAAGCGCCGCTTCCGGCGAAATGTGCGGGTCCAGGCCGCTTCCGGAAGCGGTCACAAGATCCGCGGGCACGGGGCCGGTCTGCGTCGGGTCGGCGTCCTGGAGCGCCTTGACGCGCCCCGCGACCGCGTCGGCCTGGGCCTGCGCGGTCGGGCCCAGGTTTGAACCGCTCGAGGCGGCGCCGTTGTTGGCCGGAGACGTCGCGGACGGGCGTCCCCAGAAATACTTAGGGTCGTCAAACGACTGCCCCACGAGCTCGCTTCCAACCACCTTCCCGTCGCGCTCGATCGTCGAGCCCGTCGATTTGGACGGGAAGACGACGCGGGCGACGCCGGTGACGGCGGCGGGATAGCCGAGGCCCAGGATCAGCGTGAACAGGACGAGCATGACGATCGACGGGCGAAGATTGTCTTTCATGATTTGACTCCCGCGAGATGAAGGGCGACGAGGAGCATGTCGATGAGCTTGATCCCGACGAACGGGGCGATGAGGCCGCCGACGCCGTAGATGAGGATGTTGTCCCGGAGTGCACGCGCCGCGCTGACGGGGCGGTGCTGGACACCCCGCAGCGCGAGCGGCACGAGCGCGACGATGATGAGCGCGTTGAAGATGACCGAGGCCAGGATGGCGGACTCCGGGGTCTTCAGGCCCATGATGTTGAACATGGCGATGTTCTTGTGGAGGGGCAGGAACACGGCCGGGAGGATGGCGAAGTACTTGGCGACGTCGTTGGCGATGCTGAACGTGGTCATCGTCCCGCGCGTGATGAGGAGTTGCTTCCCGATGTTCACGATGTCGAGCAGCTTCGTGGGGTTCGAGTCGAGGTCGATCATGTTGCCGGCTTCCTTGGCGGCCTGGGTGCCGGTGTGCATCGCCACGGCGACGTCGGCCTGGGCGAGCGCCGGGGCGTCGTTCGTGCCGTCACCGGTCATCGCGACCATGCGGCCGTCCGCCTGGTGCTTCCGGATCACCCGGAGCTTGTCCTCCGGCGTCGCCTGCGCGACGAAGTCGTCCACGCCGGCTTCCGCAGCGATCGCGGCCGCCGTCAGCGGGTTGTCGCCCGTGATCATCACCGTCTTGATCCCCATGCGGCGAAGTTCGGCGAAGCGCTCCTTCATGCCGCCCTTCACGACGTCCCGCAGGCGAACTGTGCCGAGAATGGCCGGCCCCGCCGCGACGAACAGCGGCGTGCATCCCTCGCGGGACATCGTTTCGGCAAGCGCGCGGCACTCCTTCGGCACTTCCCCGCCCTGCGACTTCACCCACTCGGCGACCGAGTCCGGCGCGCCCTTGCGGACCGACTTGCCCTGCCAGTCGAAACCGCTCATGCGGGTCCGGGCAGTGAAGGGGACGATCTTCGCGCCCATCTCGGACAGGTCGCGGGCGCGGAACCCGAACTTGTTTTTCGCGAGGACCACGATGGAGCGGCCCTCGGGAGTTTCATCGGCGAGCGAAGCGAGCTGAGCGGCATCGGCCAACGCCTCCGGCGTGACGCCCGGCGCCGGCACGAACTCCGTCGCCTGGCGGTTGCCGAGCGTGATGGTCCCGGTCTTGTCGAGGAGCAGCACGTCCACGTCGCCGGCCGCTTCCACGGCGCGCCCCGACATCGCCACGACGTTGGCGCGGATCAGGCGGTCCATCCCGGCGATGCCGATGGCCGACAGCAGGCCGCCGATCGTCGTCGGGATGAGGCAGACGAGAAGAGCGACGAGCGCGGTCACGGTGATCGGGTTCGGGAGGCCGGTGGCGCCGGCGACGTATTTCGACATCGGGTAGAGCGTGGCGCAGACGACCAGGAAGACGATCGTCATCCCGGCCAGCAGGATCGACAGCGCAATCTCGTTCGGCGTCTTGCCGCGCTTGGCGGCCTCGACGAGCGTGATCATGCGGTCCAGGAAGCCCTTTCCGGGCTCCGAGGTGACCTTGACGATCAGCCAGTCGGACAGGACCTTCGTCCCGCCGGTCACGGCGCTCCGGTCTCCGCCGGATTCGCGGATGACGGGGGCGCTTTCGCCCGTGACGGCGCTTTCGTCCACCGAGGCCACGCCCTGGACGACCTCGCCGTCCGCGGGCACGAATTCCCCGGCCTCCACGATCACGTGGTCGCCCTTGACCAGGCGCGTCGCCGGGACGCGGATCTCCACGGCGCCCTTCCGGGGCTCCGAGAGCTGCCGCGCTTCCAGCCCTTCCCGCGCTTCACGCAACGACTCCGCCTGCGCGCGGCCCCGCCCTTCGGCGAGAGCCTCGGCGTAGTTCGCGAAAAGCACCGTGAGCCAGAGCCACGCGGCGACGCCGAAAATGTAGCCGGTCGGCGCTTCACCGTGCCCCGCCAGCGCCTGGATCCAGAGCGCGGTGACGAGGAACGAGCCGACGTACACGACGAACATGACCGGGTTGCGCATCTGGACCCGCGGGTGCAGTTTGCGGAGCGAGTCCTGGACCGCCCGGAGGTGGACTTGTTTGCGGCCGGCACGGAGACGGAATGTGGACATGATCAGCTCCTGAACGCCGAGACGTGTTCGAGAACGGGGCCAAGGAACAGCGCCGGCACGAAGTTCAGCGCGCCGACGAGGAGGACAACGGCAATGAGCAGGACGATGAAGAGCGGTGTGTGGGTCGGGAGCGTCCCCGGGCCTTCCGGCGTGACCTTGCGCGCCGACATCGAGCCCGCGATCGCCAGGACCGGGATGATCACGCCGAAGCGGCAGATCACCATGCAGAGCCCGAGGAGGTAGTTCCAGAAGGGCGTGTTCGCGGAAAGCCCGGCGAACGCGCTTCCGTTGTTGTTCGACGCCGAGGTGGTCGCGTAGAGCATCTCCGAGAAGCCGTGGGCGCCCTGGTTGCAGATCCCGGCGTAGCCCTTGGGGGCGACGACGGCGATCGCGGCCGCGACGAGCACGGAAGCGCAGGGGATGAGGATCCCGATGGCGGCCATCTTCATCTCGAAGGGCCCGATTTTCTTGCCGAGGTACTCGGGTGTGCGGCCGACGAGCAGGCCGGAGATGAAGACGGTGAAGACGACGAAAAGGATCATGCCGTAGAGGCCGGACCCGACGCCGCCGAAGACGACTTCACCGAGCATCATGAGGAGCATCGGGAAGAGGCCACCGATCGGCGTGTACGAATCGTGCATGGAGTTGACGGAGCCGTTGGAAGCGGACGTCGTCGCGACAGCCCACAGGGTCGAGCCGTCGACGCCGATTCGCGTCTCCTTCCCCTCCATGTTGCTCGCCGTTGCGCCGGCATCGTGAAGGAGCCTGCTTGGCGCGCGTTCGGCGAGCGTGGCGCCGACGAGCGCGAGCACGAACATGAGCGTCATCGCCGCCAGGAGCATCTTTCCCTGCCTCCCGTCGCCGACGATGGTTCCGAAGGTGATGCAGCACCCGGCCCCGATGGCGAGGATGGCGAGGCACTGCAGGAAATTCGAGAGCGGGGTCGGGTTTTCGATCGGGTGCGCGGAGTTGGCGTTGTAGTAGCCGCCGCCGTTGGTGCCGAGCTGCTTGATGGCGATCTGGGAAGCGACGGGGCCGACGGAAATCGTCTGGGTATCGATGACTGTCCCGTCGGCGGCTTTCGTCTTCTGCGTCAGTTCCGCCGTGACCGGCGCGCGGAACGTCTGGACGACGCCCTGCGACACGAGGATGAGAGCGAAGACGAAGGACAGGGGAAGAAGGATGTAGAGCGTCGACCGGGTCATATCGACCCAGAAGTTCCCGAGCCCCTTCGCCGTCTTCGACAGCCCGCGCGCCAGGGCCACCATGACGGCCATGCCGACCGCGGCGGACAGGAAGTTCTGGACCGCGAGCGCCGCCATCTGGGTGAAGTAACTCATCGTCGCTTCGCCCGAGTACCCCTGCCAGTTGGTGTTCGTGACGAAGCTGATCGCCGTGTTAAAGGACGAGTCCGGCGACACCGCGGGCAGCCCGGCCGGGTTGAACGGCAGGTGGGCCTGGAGTCGCTGAAGGGCGTAGACGACGACGGTGCTGAGGAAGCTGAAGATCAGCACCGCCCACGACCAGCCTTTCCATGTCATGTCCTTCGCCGGGTCGACGCCTGCGAGCCTGTAGAGCCCGCGTTCGATCGGCTTGAGGAACCCGAAGATTCGCCCGGGGCGGCCGGCGTACACGTTGGCCATCCACGTGCCCAGCGGGAACGCGAGGGCGACGAGGACGACGACGTAGATGATGTTCTGGATCAAGGATGCGTTCATGATTAGAAGTCCTCCGGGCGCAACATGGCCCACGTCAGGTAGACGAGGAGACCGATGGTGAGAATCGTGGCGACGACAAGGGTGATGTTCATGACCGTTTCTTTCCGAAGGTGGCGATCAAGGCAAAGATCCCGATGACCAGCGCGAGGGGAAGGACGAAACCGTGAATCATGACCGTTTCTCCATCAGGGCTCCGCAGAGCCAGACCAGTCCGCCCAGGAAGAGGAAGCAGGCGAACGCGACGATCAGGGCAACGAAGTCCATGGCGAACCTCCGAAAGATTCCGTTTGCAACGATGTCTATATATCGCGCGAAGTGCATCGATCGCTAATCAAGAGTCCATCAAATGGCGCGCCCTGCGCATCAAGAGACTATCAAGACGCAACGCAAATGAGCACAAGCAGTTACGTCACCCCATCGGGACTGCCTCGCATGGATGGCTCTTTTCCGGAGGCCGGAGGGTGATTCCACGCCGCCGGGGGCCGCGACTCCTCAGTTTTCCGCCAGCTCGCACCCGGGGCGTGCGCCCCCTTCCACGCCTCCTTCGCACCGGACACAAAGCCGTATCGTTCCTCCCGCCTCACCGCTACGATGCGCCCCATCGCAACGGCCGCGGGGGCCCGGAAACCCCTTCGGCCGCGGCGCTGTTTTCGTTTCGGGGCATTTGATGAAGGAATTCTCGGTCCTGGCGCGCACGCTGCCTGAAATCCAGGCGGCGGGGGTGATTGTCCGCGACAGGAACGCGTGCGACCTCGGCGGGCTGTGGGGATCGGCCGCCGCCCTCGCGACAGCGGCGCTGGCCGTCGAGGGGACCGCGCGCTGGCTCGTCATCGCGAGCGGCATCGAGGAAGCCGAGGACACCGCCTCCGATATCGCGTCGTTCTTCGACGGCGACGTCACACGCTTCCCGGCCTGGGAAGTCGCCCCGGGGCCGGAAGCCCGGGTCAGCCCGCAGATTTTCGCGAAGCGGCTGAACGTGCTGCTGGACCTGTCGATCCCGGGCCGCAAGTCGCCGAGGGTGATCGTGGCGCCCGTGCAGGCGGTGCTGCAGGGCGTGCCGCCGCCGGAGCTGCTGTGGCGGAACCTCATCGAGGTGCGGCCGGGGAAGCCGCTTCCCATCGACACGCTGATGCAGACGCTGGTGGACCACGAGTTCGTGCGGGTGCCGCAGGTCGAGGCGCCCGGGGAGTTCTCGGTGCGCGGCGGGATCGTGGACGTCTTCGCGCATTCCGACGAGCGGCCCTGGCGCATCGTGTACGACGGGGACAACGTCGAGACCGTGAAACCGTTCGACCCCGGCACGCAGCAGTCGTTCCGGACGGAGCGCGAGGTCGCACTGGGGCTGGTGAAGCGCTCGCAATTCTTCCTGCCGCCGGGCGAGGGACATTCGCTGCTGGATTATCTCGGCGAATCGGATTGCGTGATGCTCCGGGAGGAAAGCGAACTCGACGAGCGCGCGCGGCGGTATCTCGGCACGTTCGCAGGTTCGAGCCTGGCGCCGTGGGCGTCGCTGCTGAAGAAGTCGGAGAAATTCGGCCGCGTCCGGACGCACACCCTTCCCGTCAACGAGACGCCGCACCGCCTGAACCTGCGGACGATCTCGACGCAGCGGTTCTCGGGAGATCTCAAGAACATTCTCGGGGAGCTGGAGCGCGTCACGATGGACGTGCGGCGCGTCATCGTCGCCTGCCAGGCCGAGGGCGAGGTCCAGCGGCTCAAGGAAATCCTCAAGGAGGGCAAGCTCGAGTCGAAAGTGTCGCCGCAGCAGGGCTCGCTGCATCGCGGCTTCGTCCTGCCCGCCCTCTCCGCCGCGTTCATCCCGCATAACGAGCTCTTCAACAGGCCGCGCCGCCACCACGCCGTCACGACCGGCCCCGCTGAGAAAAAGGGCGAGACGCGCGCGATCGACTCGTTCCTCGACCTCGAGGCCGGCGATTTCGTCGTCCACAACGTCCACGGCGTCGGCAAGTTCCTCGGCATCTCCCGCATGGCCCGCGACGGCCGCCAGCAGGAATTCCTCCAGATCGAGTTCAACGAGGGCGTCCGCGTCTACGTCCCCGCTTCACAGATCGACCAGGTCAACAAGTACGTCGGCGGCGGGGGCGAAGCGCATCCGGAGCTGTCGCGTGTCGGGTCGGCGGCGTGGGAGGCGAAGAAAGGGCGGGTCGCGGCGGCGCTGGAGAAACTCGCGGGCGAGCTGGTCGAGGTGCAGGCGATCCGCGAGCAGGAGATGGGGACGGCGTTTCCGCCCGATACGCCTTGGCAGCGCGAATTCGAAGCGGCATTCCCGTTCGAGGACACGCCCGACCAGATCGACGCGACGATTGCGCTGAAGAAGGACATGGAGCGGCCGAAGCCTATGGACCGGCTGCTCTGCGGCGACGTCGGGTACGGGAAAACCGAACTCGCGATGCGGGCGTCGTTCAAGACGGTGATGACCGGGAAACAGGTCTGCGTCCTCGTCCCCACCACCGTCCTCTCGCAGCAGCACCTCGAGACTTTCCGCGAACGCATGGCCGCCTACCCCGTCCGCATCGGCGCCCTTTCGCGCTTCCAGTCCAAGGCCGAACAGAAACTCACCGTCGAGGCCACCGCCGCGGGCGCGGTGGACATCGTCATCGGCACGCACCGCCTCTTTTCCGGCGACATCCATTTCAAGGACCTCGGCCTCCTCGTCATCGACGAGGAGCAGCGCTTCGGCGTCGAGCACAAGGAGAAGCTGAAGCGGCTGAGGGCGACGGTGGACATCCTGACGCTGACGGCGACGCCGATCCCGCGCACGCTGCACCTGGCGCTCCTCGGGGTGCGCGACATCTCGACGCTCTCGACGCCGCCGCAGGGACGGCGCGCGATCCAGACGGAGGTGATGCGGTATTCGCACGAGAAGGTGCGTGAAGCGATCCTGCGCGAGATCAACCGCGACGGGCAGGTGTTCTACGTGCACAACCGCGTTTTCGACATCGAGGGGGTGGAGCGCCACCTGAACGACCTCGTTCCGGAAGCGCGGACGGCGATCGTGCACGGGCAGATGACGCCGGAGATGCTTGAGGAGCGGATGCTGCTGTTCGTGAACGGGGACGTGGACGTGCTCGTGACGACGACGATCATCGAGAGCGGGCTCGACATCCCGAACGCGAACACGATCATCATCGACGATGCGGACATGTACGGGCTCGCAGACCTGCACCAGCTTCGAGGCCGCGTCGGCCGGTCGCCGCACCAGGCGTACGCGTATTTCCTTCTGCCGGCCGAGCGCCCGGTTTCGCACGACGCCGAGAAGCGGTTGCGGGCGATCGAGGAATTCAACGAGCTGGGCGCCGGGTTCAAGATCGCGATGCGCGACCTCGAGATCCGCGGCGCCGGAAATATCCTGGGCAAGGAGCAGAGCGGCCACATCGCGGCCGTCGGCTACGAAATGTTCTGCCGCATGCTGGAGCAGGCCGTCCGCAAGGCCCGCAAGCTCCCGCCTCCGCTCGACCTCGAGTCCAACGTAGATTTCCCGGTGGACGCCTTCATCCCGGAGGATTACGTCCCCGGCGACCGCGTCCGCATCGAGCTCTACCGCCGGATCTGCCGCGCCAAGTCGAAAGAAGACCTGGAAGCCGTCCGCGCCGAGTTCCAGGACCGCTTCGGCGAAATCCCCGAGCCCGTCCTCACCCTCCTCACGCTCGCCGAGGTCCGCGTCAACGCATCGCGGAACGCCTTCGCCAACATCGGCCAGGGCGGCTCGCGCATCATCGCCCGCTTCCGGATCCGGGCGAGCGCCGAGCTGCTGAAGGCGAAATTCCCTGGAAGAGTCCGCATCGTGGACGACGCCAACCTGCACATCGTCCCCGAGCCGGAAACCAGCGATCCGCGGAAGCTGCTCGCGCTGGCGCGGGAGACGCTCGACCCCGCCACGCCGGCGCTCCCTCCTCCGGCTCCTCCCGCCATGACGAAACCGGTCTGGAAGCCTGCGAAGAAGAAATCCTGGTAGCGGCGGTGAATTCACCCACCTCCTCGGTGACGTTCAGCCTCCTCGGGAAACTGGGAAGACTCGGCAACCAGTTCTTCCAGGTCGCCGCGACGATCGGGATCGCGCGCAAGAACGGCTGCCCGTTCTTCCTGCCGCACTGGCCGGCGGTCTCGTTCCTCGCGCCAACGGATCTCGCGTTTTCCGAACTTGTGGCGGGGCCGAGACCTTACGTCGAGCCCTCCTTCGCACACCGCGACGTCGTCGTCGAAGGGGCGACGGACCTCAGGGGTTTCTTCCAGTCCGAGCGCTACTTCGTGGGCCACGAGACGGAGATACGGAAGCTGTTCCGCCCGTCATCCGCAGTGACCGACCGGATCGAAACGAAATACGGTCCGCTCGCCCGGAAGAGCGGGACCTGTTCGCTCCACATCCGTCGCGGCGACTACCTGTCCCTGCCGCACTTCGCCGATCTCTGGCGCGAAGGCTACTACGACCGCGCCATGGGCCTCTTCCCACCCGGAACCACGTACCTGGTTTTCTCCGACGACATTCCCTGGTGCCGGGCGCACCTCGCGGGGAGCCAGTTCGTGTTTGTCGAGGGACAGGACGCGCCCGAGGATCTTTTCCTCATGTCGCTGTGCGAGAGCCACATCATCGCGAACTCGAGTTTTTCGTGGTGGGGGGCCTGGCTGAATCCGCGGCCGAACAAGACGGTTGTGGCGCCGAAGAGCTGGTTCGCGGGGCCGCTGGTGGACGCCGGGAATCCGTTCCAGCCCGCGACCTACCATTCGGGGGGCCATGTACGCTCCTGGGCCTGGGGCTTTCACGACACCAGCGACCTCATTCCTGCTGACTGGCGCAGGATTTAGGAGGGCGGCTTCGCGTCGTCGAGCAGCCGCTCGAGCGCGGCGAAAACGCTTCGAGGACGCCGGTCGGGCGGCGGAATCGGCTCACCCAGGACCAGAAGCGCGGCGTGAACGTGGAAACACTCGATCATGGAATTGGTCCCGCCGCGCGCCGGTCCCTTCAGGACGCCCAGCCCCGACCGGTCGCCCAGAAGCGCCAGCGTCGCCGCCGCTTCCACGGCCACGATCCAGTTCTCATCCGCCAGCATTCCCCTGAGAAGAGGCAGCGCCGCAGCCGGGTCGTCAAGCCCGAGGGCCGCGCCGGCGACTCCGTACGCGGGTTGCGTCCTGGAAGCGGCCTCCATCTGCGCCAGGGTCCTCACGGCCGAATGGTCGTCCCGGGTGAGGGTGCCGGCCAGCGCGGATCGAAGTTCCTTCACGGCCGCTTCCCCACCGCAACGAGCCGCTCCGCGTTCACGCCGTATTCGCCACCGGCGAGGCTGCCGAACAGGCGGACATCGGCGAACCCGGCGGCTTCCATCCGACCTTTGAGCTCCTGTCCCGAGTAGACGGTGTGATGGAACCGGAAGGTCTCGGTCCGGCCACTTCGGATCAGGATCCACTCGTTGCGGATGCGCGACCAGCCGTCGAAGATCTCGTGGCGCTCGACGAGCCAGCCGCCCCCGGGGAGCGGCTGCGACGTGGTCGGCTTGAAGACGCTCGCGAGGCGCTCTTTTCCCATGACCTCGACGACGAACACGCCGCCGGGTTTGAGCGAGTCGAGGATGTTCCGGAGCACGCGCCGGTCCTCGTCCTTGTCGTCGAAGTACCCGAACGACGTGAACGTGCTGATGGCGAGGTCGAAGGCGCCGGGGCGCACGAAGTCGCGCATGTCCGACTCGACCCATTCAATCTTCGCCTTCGCCGCCCGCGCCCGGGCTTTCGCCTTCGTCAGGAGAAACCGCGTCCGGTCCACCCCCGTCACGCGAAACCCGCGCTTCGCCAGTTCCACCGAGCACCGCCCCGGCCCGCAGCACAGGTCGAGCACGGCCTTGCCCCGCGGCTTCGCGAGCTTGAGCAGCCCCGACATTTCGCCCGCCGTGCGCTCAAACCGTTCCGGGGGAAACATGAACGGGTAGGTCACGATCCAGAAGCGATCGTCGTCGAACCATTCCTCGGGGCGGCGGGGGGGCATGGGGCGGATATTCTAACGGCTTCTCAGGAAGTTGTTTGAACGCCGGGCCGCCGCGCTCACGCAAGGCGTCCAGTTCCGCCGTTGTCCTGCTGTTGTCCTGCCGTTGTCCTCCGCCAGCCGTTGTTTCCCTTTTTTTCCGGACCTGCGATCACGAAGGTCCGGGATTCAACGGACTTTCGTCATTGCACGTGGCCGGCAGGCGACCGGGCGACGCGGGGACCGATTGCTGGCGTCGCGTTGGCAGCCGTTCGGGAAGGGCTGGCTCGGCGGTGGCTCGGGGATGATCTACGCCATCCGTTTTGTGAATGCCGACGGCCGCGAACACAAGGCCCTTTGCCGGACCGGGTTTCTCGTCGGGGTCTGGTTTACGGAGGACGAGATCGTGGAACCGGCCGAATCCCGGTGACGAGCAGCGTGGCCTGCCCTCCCCCCGGCGGCTAGACTCGGGCCGGATGCTCCCTCGACTCCCATGCTTACACGGCGTATGAAACCCTTCACCTCCGCCGCCCAGGCCTTCGCCCACCTCGCGCGTTTCACGAACTACGAAAAGACGCCGCCGAAGGGCCGGCGCACGCCGTACGACCTGCGGCGGATGCGGCAACTGTGCGCGGCCCTGGGGCATCCCGAGGAGAAATTCGCGGCGTTCCACGTGACGGGAACGAAGGGCAAGGGTTCGACGGCGCACTACCTGGCGGCGGCGTACGGCAAAGGCGCGGGGCTGTACACATCGCCGCACCTGGGCTCGATGCTCGAGCGGATCCAGGTGGGCGGACGGCCGGTTTCAGGGAAACGGTTCGCGGCCGTGATGACGCGGGTCGTGTCTAAAGCGCGCACGGCGCCGAGCGAATTCGCGACGTATTTCGAGCTGATGACCGCGGCGGCGTTCGAGGTTTTCGCGGGATGCGGCATCGCCGTCATCGAGGTCGGCCTCGGCGGCCGGCTCGACGCCACGAACGTCCTCCCTTCGCCGCTCGCCTGCGGAATTACTTCGATCGACTGGGACCACATGGACCGGCTCGGGAACACGCTGGAGAAAATCGCCGCCGAGAAGGCCGGGATCATCAAGCCGGGCACGGTTGTGGTCACCGCCGAGCGCAAGCCCGGCCCGCTCGCCGTGATCCGCCGAGCGGCAAAGCGCTCCGGGGCGGCGCTTCTGGCCCTCGGCCACGACATTCACCTCCGTGACACCCGCGCCGACCGCCGCGACCGGTGGAGCGCGACGCTCTCGATGAAGGGCACTCCGCCGCTGCGGGTCCGCCTCGAGACGCCGGGTCGCCACCAGCTCGACAATTTCGCGGTGGCGTGGGCGATGGCCCAGGCGTCCGCGCCGCTTCCCGCCGCCCGGTGGCGCGCGGCCGCAGCGATCCGGCTCCCGGGGCGCCTGGAACTCATCAAGGGCAATCCCGACGTGCTCCTCGATGTCGCGCACAACCCCGTGTCCCTCCGGGCCCTGGCGGCGCACATCGCGAGGGCGTTCCCGAAGCGCCGCGTCGCGCTCGTTTTCGGGACTTCTTCCGACAAGGATATCGCGGCCAACATCGAGACGATCGCCGGCGCAGCGGACGAGCTGTTTTTCACGAAAGCAGCGCACCCGAGGGCCACCGAACCGGAGGTCCTCCGCGGCCTCGCCGGCCGGGGCGCAACGTTTGCCAGGCCGCGCCAGGCTTTTGACGCAGCGCGTCAATCCGCCGGCAAACGCGGCCTGGTCGTGATCGCCGGATCCTTCTACCTCGCCGGGGAACTTCTGCGCGCCGTCCGGAAGTAGGCCGCCCGCAACGTCTTCTCCCGCCCTCCCCCCACCGCAGGCTACACTCACCGCATGCCCCGTCAGGCCTCCAACGAAGACGTCCTCGTCGGCCGCATCGCGCTGGCCTCCGGCCTCCTCACGCGCGACAAGCTCGACGAGTGCATCCACATTTTCGAGTCCTCGGAATTGCCTCCCACGCTGGGCGAAGTCTTCGTCGAACGCGGCTACCTCAATCGCGACCAGCTCGCCAACCTCCTTTCCCTCGCCGGGCGCGACCTCCCCCAGTCCGCCGCTTCCCCCACCCCACTCCCTGCGAATTCCATCACCCCCGTCCCCGAAGCCCTGACCGAGTCCGCCTTCTTCGGCAAAATCGCCATCCGCGAAAAACTCGTCTCCCACGAACAGCTTTTCGAGTGCCTCGACGAACAGCTCCGCCTCGAGAAGTCGGGCAAGGCGCGCCAGATCGGCGAGATCATGGTCGAGAAGGGCTACCTGAAACTCGCGGACGTCTCGCGGCTGCTCAAGCTCCAGAAGAAAGTCGTGATGAAGTGCCCGAACTGCGAAGCGACGTACACGGTCAGCGAGGAGCTGTCGCAGAAACG
The DNA here is from genome assembly GCA_021413805.1 of Planctomycetota bacterium. Classification (GTDB taxonomy): domain Bacteria; phylum Planctomycetota; class MHYJ01; order WSZJ01; family WSZJ01; genus WSZJ01. Next base: position 7,206 of record JAIOPR010000354.1, on the reverse strand, counting down.
CCTCCCGTGCCAGCGCTGCAAGGCGCCGCTCGTGCCGGTTCGCCGCCTCGTGACCGCCGCTTCTGAAACCATCACCGCGACGGGCGAAGTCACGGACTCGATCGTGGGAAAGATCTTTTCCGGCGTGCAGGTGCTTCAGCGCGTCGGCCGCGGCGGGATGGCGACGGTGTACAAGGGCAAGCACCTGGCGCTGAACAAGATGATGGCGATCAAGATCCTGTCGGTTTCGGTGAAGGACCCCGACATGATCAACCGCTTCGTCAAGGAGGCGCGCTCGGTCGCCAAGCTCGAGCACCCCAACATCGTGCAGGTCTACAACGTGGGGCAGAAGTTCGGCTTCACGTTCATCCTGATGCAGTTCATCGAAGGGCACACGATCGCGGAGATCCTGGACCACAAAAGAAAGATCCCGCCGGGGCAGGCGATCAAGATCGTGAGGGAGATTGCGAGGGCCCTGGGGCACGCGCACCGGCTGGGGATCGTTCACCGGGACGTGAAGCCGGACAACGTGTTCATCACGGTGGACGGCGAAGTGCGTGTCGGCGATTTCGGGCTGGCGATCGAGACGCGGAGCACCCAGAAGACGGACACGATCACAGGGACGCCGTACTACATGCCGCCCGAGCAGTGGCGGGGCGACCCGCAGGACGGCCGGAGCGACATCTACTCGCTCGGGGTCACGTTCTACTACCTCGTGACGGGCCGGCGGCCGTTCGAGGGGAGCGGGCCGGTCATCCTGATGGAACAGCACATGCACGAGCGGCCCAGGACGCCCTCTTCGCACAACCCCGACATTCCCTCCGGCGTCTCCGCCGTGATCATGAAGATGATGGCGAAACGTCCCGACGACCGTTACCAGTCTGCCGAGGAGCTCCTGTCGGACCTGGAGCGTGTCGAATCGGGCCGCGAACCCGAGGCTCCCCCCGACGCCAGCGAGATGCTCGTGTGCCGCTTCTGCCAGACCTCGAACAAGCCCAAGGCCCGGAAATGCAGCGCGTGCGGCGAATACCTGAGCGCCCACATCGAGATGCTGCTCATGGACAACGAATTCCAGTGCCCGAAATGCCGCCACGCGGTGACGACGGGGAGCCGGATGTGCGAGGCGTGCGGCATGATGTTCTGCAAGTCGTGCAAAACCGCGCCCGTCGCCGCCGGCACCGAGTACTGCCCGCAGCACCAGGAACCGCCGCCGCAGTTCCCGCAGAGGCGGCAGGTCCGGAAGAAATAGCCCCGAGCTTCAACCCAGGGTTGCGTCTGTCTCCCCTGTCGTAGACCCGCCGCAAATGTTCTAATCCCCGTTCCCTTGCCCTTTTGTCTTGAGGGCGAATGGAGAGGGGATGTTGAAGGGGTGCGGGGAGCGCCGGGCACGGCGCGCGGGGCAATCCCAACTCCGCTTCCCGGACTGCGGCGCGCGCCGTGCCCGTGCGCGGACCGCACCACTTCAACATCCCCTCTCCATTCGGGGCGTAGCGCAGCCTGGTTAGCGCGCCACGCTTGGGACGTGGAGGTCGGCGGTTCAAATCCGCCCGCCCCGATGCCCTCGAGGCAAAGGAGATCGAGATGAGCTTCAAGCAGAAGATCTCGGACGACATGAAGGACGCGATGAAGTCGAAGGACCAGGCGCGGCTCGACACGCTTCGCCTGATCAAGGCCGCGCTCATGAACAAGGAAGTCGCGACGGGGGTGCACAAGGAGCTCACCGAGGCCGAGGAGGTTTCGGTGCTCCAGTCGCTCGTGAAGCAGCGCAAGGACTCGATCGACCAGTACACCAAGGGGGGGCGCGCGGACCTGGCGGAAAAGGAAGCGGCGGAGTTGCGCATCGCCGAGAAGTATCTGCCGGCCACGGTGCCGGACGGCGAGATTGCCGCGGCGATTGAAGCGGCGATGGCCGAAACAGGCGCCGCGGGGGCGAAGGATATGGGAAAGGTCATGAAGGCCGTCAAGGAGAAGCTCGCCGGCCGCACGGTGGACGGCGGGGCGCTCTCCGCGAAGGTCAAGGCGCGCCTCGGCGGATAGCGCTGTCAGATTTCCCACGTTCCGGGGAAGATTCCCGTATATCCCCTTGTTGTGAGGGTGTCTTCAAACCCTCGGGGGGGCGGGCCGGCGCTTCCGGCGAACAGGAGATACCGATGCGGGTGGCGATGATTGCCCTGGGCCTGGTCCTCGGGCTGACGCGGCTGGGCTTTGCCGGTGGACTCGACTGGATCGAAAACGACTACGACAAGGCGCTGGCGAAGGCCAAGGAGTCGGGCAAGCTGGTGCACGTGCACTGGGGCGCCGACTGGTGCGGCTGGTGCCACAAGCTCGAGGACGAGACCCTTTCCGCCGATGCGGTCCGCGAATTCATGAACTCGACGTTCGTGAACCTGAAAATCGACAAGGACAAGTACGGGCAGCTCGCCGAGAAATTCCACGTCGGCGGCATCCCGGACACGCAGTTCCTGACGGCCGAAGGGCGCGTCGTCAAGCGCATCGTCGGTTACCTCCCGGCCGAGGACTTCCTCGCCGCCGTGAAGACCGTGCCGGAATCGTGGAAGAAGATCCAGGACCTCGAGGCGTCCGTCGCCAAGGACGACAAGGACGGCGCTTCACGGCTCGAACTCGCCAAGCTCCTCGGCGATGCAGGCGATGCCGAAGCTGCTGCCAAGCAGCTGCACCTCGTCATCGAAATCGACAAGGACAACGCCAAGGGCCTCGCCGTCGAAGCCTGGTGGCTCCTGGGCGACGCCCAGCTCTCTTCCGACGAGCCGGACATCGCGATCGCGAAGGAAGCCCTCGGGAAAGTGGTCGCCCTCGACCCCAAGAACGAAAAAGGCCGGGTGGACAATGCGGCCGTGAAACTCGCCGAGATCCTCCTCGAGTCGAACCCGAAAGACGCGAAGGCCGCGCTCGAAAAGGTCGTCGCTGACTACCCCAAGTCCGACGGGGCCGGCGAAGCGATGTTCATGATCGGCGCAGCGATGGCCAACACGGACAGTGACTTCGACGGTGCCGCGGCGATGTTCAAGAAGCTCGCCGCTGAAATGCCCGACGATCCCTGGGCGAAGCGCGTGCCCGACGTTCTCAAGCAGCTCGAGATGATGAAGAACAAGAAGGACGGCGGGGACGACAAGGAGGAAGGGAAATAATGAAGCGCTTCGGTTGGGTCGCCGCATTTCTCGCCGCCGCGGCGATGGCCCGCGCGGACGGCGTGACGTGGGGGACGGACTACGAGAAGGGCGTCGAGCAGGCGAAGAAGGACGGCAAACTTCTCCATGTGCATTTCTTCGCCACGTGGTGCGGCCCCTGCAAGCAGATGGACGAGGAGACGTTCCACAACGAGGAGATCGCCAAGTACATGAACGAGACGTTCGTGAACGTCCTCGTCGACGTGGACAAGGACCCTGACACGGCGGCGAAGTTCAAGGTGCACGGCATTCCCGACTCCCGCGTGGTGGACGCTTCCGGCGCCGAAGTGCTGCACATCGTCGGCAACCGGCCGGAGTTTTTCGACCAGATGAAATCGCTCGGCGAAGTTTCCGCGATCGAGAAATCGCTCAAGGACAAACCGGACGACCCGGCCACGATGATGGCCGCTTCCGATGTCTACGTGAAACTCGGACGCCTGCCCGAGGCGGGCCTGCTGCTCGAGAAGGCGCTGGAAGCGGACCCGGACGACAAGAGCGGGAAACGCGCGGAGATGTTCTACAAGCTGGGAATGGCCAACATGAAAGCCGGCCGGCAGGAAGAAGCGGAATCGGCGTGGCACGAGGTGGGGAAGATGGACCCGCAGAACAAAAAGGGTTTCATCGACGACATCCAGTACGCGCGATGCCAGCAGCAGGCAGACGCAGAGGACTGGCTGCTGACCGAGCGCGCCGTCGAGGAGTTCCTCAAGGGATTCGCCGACAGCGAGCACGTGCCGGACGCGAAATACCTGCGAGGGATGGCGCAGTTCTTCAACGGGAAGAAAGATGAAGCGGTGTCCACCTGGAAAGACCTGATGCGCTCGGACCCGGACTCGGCGGCTGCGAAGAAGGCGGAGAAGGGGCTGAAGTTCGCGGAGAAGAAGAGCAAGAAGTAGCGATGCCGTGACGACGCCGGGGCCGGCACACGCCGGTCCCGGTTTTTTTTTACACGACGGGAGTGATCATGTCCCGCCCGGCCGTTTTCCTCGACCGCGATGGCGTCCTCTGCGAGGACCGGCCGGACTACGTGAAATCGTGGGCCGAGTGGCGCTGGATCCCGGGAGCCCTGGAGGGCGCCGCGGCGCTGGCGAAAGCCGGGCGGGCGCTCGTCGTCGTCTCCAACCAGGCCTGCGTCCGGAAGGGCATCGTCAGCCGGGACACCCTCGACGGGATCCTTGCCCGGATGCGCGCCGACCTCGAAGCCGCCGGGGCGCCGCTCGCGGGAATCTACGTCTGCCCCCACGGCGACGAGGACCGCTGCGACTGCCGGAAACCGAAGCCCGGCCTCCTGCTCGCCGCGGCGCACGACCTGAACCTGGACCTTGGCGCCTCGACGCTCGTCGGCGACGCGCTTCGCGACCGGGAAGCAGCGCTCGCCGCAGGTTCGCGCTTCGTCCTCGTGCTGTCCGGGCAGGGCACGCGCTGGGCGGCCGAGGCAAAGAAACTCGGGCTCACGATCCCGACGGCGCAGGACCTGCGGGCGGCGGTCCCGCTGGTTCTCCAGCCTTAGCGACCGGCTTTTTCTTTTCGCCTCGTTTCAAGCCCGCCTGCTCCAGGCGCGCGACCACCGCTTCCCTGTTGCCGCGGAACCGCAGAAACAGTCCCCGGAACGGGTCGAGCGGCGAAGGCGTTTCGAATGTCGAGAGGTGGACGCCGACGGAGTGGGCGTAGAACCGGCGGTAGCGGGCCCACGGGGCCCTTGTCGAGACGCCGACGAAGCGGACGACCACGCCATCGGGGCCGAGCTGGTACCAAGTCGGCAGAAACCACTTCGCGAGGGAGATCGGGAGCAGGACGGCGGCGAGCCAGCCGAGTTCGCCGAAGACGAGGAAGAACAGCGTCACGAGGCCGGCGACGAGGAGGACTTTCGCGACGGCACGCCAGCCTTCGTCGCGAAGTGGCCACGCGGACCAGGCCAGGGTTTCAGGCGCGGGCAATGAGGTCGATCTCGACGGTGGCGTCCTTGGGGAGGCGGGCCGCCTGGACGGTGGCGCGCGCGGGCGGGTCTTTCGGGAAGTACTCGGCGTAGACGGCGTTCATCGCGGCGAAATCGTTCATGTCGCGCAGGTAGACGGTGGTTTTCACGACGCGGTCGAGGCCGCTGCCGCCGGACGCGAGGACGGCCTTCAGGTTCTCGAGGACGCGGCGGGTCTGGGCTGCAACGTCGCCGGCAACCATCTGGCCCGAGGCGGGGTCGAGGGGGATCTGGCCGGAGGCGAAGAGCCACCCGTCCATGACAACGGCCTGGGAGTACGGGCCGATCGCCTGCGGGGCGCCGGGGGTGCTGACGGTTTTTCGGTTCATGGGGCCAAGAATGCGCGGAGATCGCCGGACGCGCAAGATTACTGGCGGCGAAGGCGACCCAGCCGGTGGCGCAGGAATTCCGCGAACCAGATGTCCCCGGTTTTCGGGTCGATGGCGATCCCGTCGCACGTGAGCGGGCCGTCGCCGGGAAGCGGCGGGAGGCGGACGATCGACTTCCAGTCGGCGGTGACGAAGCCGAGGGAGGCGCGGCAGCCCGGCTTGTCCTCGCCGTGGATCGTGTACCAGAAGCGGCCCTGAGCGTCGTACGCGGCAGAGTGCACAAACTCCGCCGCGAGATCGGCGTCCGGGACGACGAACGACTGGAGGATGCACGGGTTGCGCCCTTTCCCGTCGAGCGCGAAACAGGCCGCGTCGCCGGCGCGAACGCGGGCCGCGTCGATGCGGGTCAGCTGCGAATCGAAGAACTCGACGAACGTCAACGAGCCATCGGGACGGACGAAAAGGGTCCAGGGACCGCCGCCGACCAGCTGGCCCGGCTTCGACCTGCCGATTCCCTTCGGAAGGGGGACTTCGCGGATTTCCCCCGTCTCCGGGACGAGGCGACCGATGCGGTTGCGCCAGTACGCCGAGTACCAGAGACTGCCGTCAGGGTCGAGCGCGAGGTGGGAGGGCTGGTCGTCCTTCAGGGGCAGGTCCCAGGACCGGAAACCCTTCGCATCCGCCGGGGTCGAGAAATCGAATGTGTTGTCGACGAACGCTGCCTCCGGGTCGAGGCTCCAGATCTTCGCGCCCGCCTTCAACCCGCCCTGCGCGAACCAGATCAGCCCGCGTTTTGCATCCCACAGGATCCCGATGATCTCGTTCTGGTCGCCGGGGACGTTGTAGATGCGAAAGCTCTTCTCTGCCGGCTCGTAGCACACGACGCGTGAGTGGTTCGGGTGGACGCCGTCGTAAAGGTAGCCTCCGCCCTCCGTGAACCAGACCCGGCCGCGGGGATCGACGATCACATCCTCGCCGCACATGGAGATCGTCGTCCGGTTGTCGCCGAAGATTTTCGTCGCGTAGACGCCTGGCGCCGGCGGCCCGGGCACCGGCACCGCGACGACCTTCCCCGTGCCCGGGTCGAAGAAGTGGAAGTCGCCTTTGTGAAATTCCGAATTGATCCAGACGCGGCCCGCGCCGTCCACGGCAACCGCGAGCGGGCAGGCGTTCGTGCCTTCGGTCACCGGAATCGAAAAGCCGTCGTACGCGTAGATCTCGAGCGGCACCGAGACGATCCCTTCCGGCGTGACGACCGTCAGGGGCCCGCATCGGGCCGATGCGGGAAGCGTCAACTCGATGGCGTCGTCCGTCCAGGACGTCGTGGAGAGCCCGATGCCGTCACCGATGACGAGGAAAGCCCCCGTGCGCGGCGTGCCGAAACCGTGGCCCTTCAACCGCACCGGGCCGCCCGCCAGGGTCGCGACAACGGGATCGGAAATCGAAGGGACCGCGGACTTCCCGCCTCCGCACCCGGCCAGGAGTGCCGCGACGAGAAGCGCGGAGGCGCGGCTCATGCCCGGTCCGCCGCGGCCCGCAATTTCGCGTCGGCGAGGACACAGGCGACGCAGGCCTCGACGATCGGCACGGCGCGCGGCACGACGCACGGGTCGTGGCGGCCTTTCGTCTCGACGACCGCGGGTTTCATGGTCGCGAGGTTCACGGTGTCCTGCTTGCGGGCCAGCGAACTCGTCGGCTTGAAGGCAACGCGGGCCACGAGCGGCATCCCCGTGGA
>JAIOPR010000352.1 GCA_021413805.1 Planctomycetota bacterium | reverse complement strand
CGGTGCAGGAGGCCGTCGTTGTACTTGTCGGGATCGACGACCCAGAGGACGAAATCGGCGCGGGGGAGGAGGCGATCGACGAGGGCCCGGTGTTCGAGCGTGCGCGAATCGAAATCGGGCATGTCCACGAGGACGAGGTGGCGGAGGGTTTCCTCGGCGTGCGTGACGGCGCGGATTTCGGGGGCGAAATCGGCGGCCTCGGCGGCCCAGGCTTCGTGGACGTACGCGGCGGGTTGCGCCGTCGTGGGCCGGCGGCGCGAGGCTTCGCTGATCGCCTTCCCGGCGATCGCGTTGATCAGCGAAGACTTGCCGACGCCCGTTCCGCCGAGGAGGACGGCTCGAAGCGGGCGATCGAGCGCGGAGACCCGCGCCCGGGCATTCTCGAACGCCTTGAGCGCCGGCTCACGATCCGTCAGCGCCTTCGCTTCGGTGACAAACGCCGCCGCGCGGTCGATCCAGCCGAGGAGGGAAGCCTTGAAATCGGTCATGGCTTCTCCAGGGCATCAAGAAGCGCCGGGACGTCGCGGCGCAATTCCTCCAGGTCGATTTCGAATCCCGGCAGCCCCGCGAGCCCCGCGTCTTCCTTCGCAATCGCGGCGGCCCAACGTGTGCCCTGCGCTTTCGCGATGTCCGAGAAAATCTGCAGGAAACGGTCCCGGCCGCGCTTTTCGAGGTCGCGGACGAGGTCCCAGTTGATCGCGCCGACGAAGACTTTGTCGAGAAAGACGAACAGCGGCCCCGCGGCGAGCCCTTCGACGAGCGTGAACGCGCCGCCGGTGTGCGCCATGAACGTCACGCTCAGGCTCACATAGAGCACCTGCATGACGAAAAGCTGGATGCTCTTCTTGCCCCGGATGTCCCCGACCAGCTGCTGGAACTGTTCCTTTTTCCAGGCCTCGAACGCCTCGAGCCCCTTCTCGTACCGGTCCTCGATTTCCGAAGCGGGCATCAGGGATGCGGAGAATTCTTTCGTCGCGGTCAGCGCGGCGCCCGCCGGCGTTCCCCCGAGCGTCATCGTCAGCCGCTCGTGCGCCATCCCGAGGTGCTTGCGCACCGCCTGCCGGTTGTTCTCGTGGACGCGCGCGAGCGCATTTTCGATCGCGGGCTTGTTTTTCGAGAGGGCGCGGCCGAGCGACCCGGTGACGCGGTCGAACAGGGAAGTCAACGGCCCGATGACTTTCTTCGAGAGGAATCCGACGACGGAGAAGAGGTTTTCGCGGACGGCCTGGGAGACGCGCTCGAGATCGTTGGCCTGGTCGAGCTTGACCTCCTCGACGAGCGCCTTATCCGCGGTTTTCGCTTCGGCGCCCGAGGCGGCGCGGCCGGAGCGCAGGGCGACGGCGGCGGCGCGAAGGGCCAGGAGGACCGGGTCGTCGAGAACGTCGGAGAGGGCGCGCCAGGAGCGGCGGAGTTCGGCGAGGCGGAGGCGGTCGGCGGCGTCCCCGAGGAGGAACTTCTTGAGGATCTCCTCCAGGCGACCGCGGGCCGCGGGGTCGGCGAGCAGCCCCGCGCCGTGCGCCGCCGGGTCGCGCGGCAACTCGACGACTTCCGAGCCTTCCAGCAGCCGCCGGAAATCCGCCAGCGCCGGGTCGTCCGGCTCGGCACGGTTGAACACGAACGCGCACGCCTTCCCGTCCGCCTTCGCCCGGCGGATGCCCTTCCAGGTTTCCTCGTCCGCATATTTCGCCGGGTTCACGACGAATATCAGCAGGTCCGCAACGCGGTAGAGATCCTCCGCGACCTTTCGGTTCTCCCTCTCGACCGAGTCGTAGTCCGGCGCGTCCACCAGCACCACCGACGCCAGCGCCGCGTCCTCGTGCGCCAGCAACTCCACGGCCATCGTCCCCGCCTTCGGCTGCCCCGGCGTCGCCGCTTTCTTCGTGTACGACGGCAGGAATTCGGGCGCTTCCAGCACGGGTGAAGCGGTCCGGTGATGGTAGAGCAAGGGCTCCGTCGTGCACGGCCGGCGCACGGAGGTTTCGGTGACCGCGCGCCCGGCAAGCGTGTTCAGGATCGTGGACTTCCCGACCCCCGTGCCGCCGTAGAGCACCACCACCGCGGGCGCCGCGATTCCCCGGCCGAGCCGGAACCGGATGTGGTCGTCCAGCCGCTTCCGCGCTTCCCCCAGCGCCGCCCCCGCTTTCCCGTCCGCGTCGGCCCACGCCGGCACCCGTGCGGCCGCGAGCGCCGCCGCGAGGGATTCGAGGCGCTCGAGCACTTTGCGGCGAAGCGGTTCGAAATCGAGGCGGGGAGTTGGCATGCGGGCCGGGAAGTGTAATCGATTTCCGCCGGGTCGCACGGCAACGGCGCCACGGGGGGCTAATCTTGCAATTTGCGCCCCGTCGCGCGAAATTGACCCTCCCGCCACTCCTGCCTACAATGGCCGCACTCCTAAGGAGTCTCCCCCATGTCGCAAGGCCCTTCGCTGTACGAAACAGCAGTCCAGCAGTTCGAACGCGCTGCCGATGCCACGAATCTGACGCCGTATGTCCGCGAGATCCTGAGGCACCCGAAGAACGAAGTGATGGTCAACTTTCCGGTGCTGCTGGACAACGGCACGTACAAAGTTTTCCCCGGGTACCGCATCCAGCACAACAACGTCCTGGGCCCCTTCAAGGGGGGCATCCGCTACCACCCGTCGGTGAACATTGACGAGGTGAGGGCGCTGTCTGCGTGGATGACGTTCAAGTGCGCGCTGGCGGGGCTGCCGTTTGGCGGCGCGAAGGGTGGCGTGGCGGTGGACCCGAAATCGTTCTCCGCCGGCGAGGTCACGAGGATCACGCGGCGCTTCACGAGCGCGCTGGGCGCGAACATCGGACCTGAGCATGACATCCCGGCGCCGGATGTCGGGACGAACGCGCACACGATGGTGCTGATGATGGACACTTACATGAACAGCCAGGCGACGGCCACGCGGCAGGCGTCGTGGGGCGTCGTGACGGGCAAGTCGCTGACGTGCGGCGGGTCCGAGGGCCGCGAGAAGGCGACGGGGCAGGGCGTGCAGATCACGCTGGAGAGTTTTGCGAAGGAAGCCAAGGTCGAGATTGAGAAGGCGACGTTCTCGATCCAGGGATTCGGCAACGTCGGCTCGTTCGGCGCGGTCGCGATCGCCGAGATGGGCGCGAAGCTCGTCTCGGTCCAGGACCACACCGGGTCGATCAAGAACGAGAAGGGGATCGACGCGAAGGCGCTGTTTGAGTACTTCCGGAAGAACGGCGGCATCAAGGGCTACCCCGAGGCCGGCGCCTGCACGAACGAGGACTTCTGGCGGACCAAGGTCGATGTGCTCGTTCCCGCGGCGTTCGAGAACCAGATCACCGAGACGAACGTGGACTGGATCGACGCGAAGATCATCGCCGAGGGTGCGAACGGCCCGGTCACGATGGCCGCGGAGAAGAAACTGCTCGAGAAGGGCACCATCTTCATCCCGGACATCCTGTGCAATTCCGGCGGCGTCATCGTCAGTTACTTCGAGTGGATCCAGAACAAGCGCAGCGAGCACTGGGATCTCGACGAGGTCGATGCGCGCATGAAGAAGATGCTGACGAGGGCCTGCGCGAACGTGAAGAAGGAAGCCAAGCGGCTGAAGTGCGATTTCCGCACGGCGGCTTACGCGGTCGGCCTTGGCCGGATCGAAGCGGCCTATGTCGAGCGCGGAATCTTCCCGTAAGCTTTCCCGTACCAAACGAAAAAACCGCGGCTCGCGCCGCGGTTTTTTTGTCTCCAGCGGGAAACTCAGTGCTTCGCGACCTTCACGGCCTTCTTGGCCTTCGGCTCCGCGTTGCGCTTGAGCTTGTGCGTCACCGATTTCTGCGGGCGCAGCCCCTGCGTCAGCACTTCCGCCACCATGCCTTCGGCGATCGGCTTGCGCATGAGGCCGATGCAGCCGAGCTTGAGCGCCTGTTCGGCGGCGCGCTCGTTGTTGGCGCCGACGATGGCGATGACGGGAACGTCGCGGAAGGCGCGGTTCTTGAAGAAGATCTTGAGTTCGTCCCAGGACTTGGGGACGTCGGTGTTCCAGACGATGAGGTCGGGAGTCACCTTGCGAAGAGTCTCGCGGGCGTCCTGGGGCGTGAGCGCGAGGTGGGGGAGGTTGCCCATTTCCTCGATGCAGTCTTCGAACATGAGGAGGTCGTCAACGATGTCGTCGACGATGAGGATGTTCTTGACGGGAGCCTGATGCATTCGGGGGAGGAGCCTCGGCGGGGGGTAGAAGAGGGCGGGATTCTATGAACGGCGTCGTGGGGTGTAAAGGTTGAAATTGCAGGAGGTTTGGGCGAGGCGGGGTCCTATTTCAATCTGAAATTTCAGATTGAAATGCTACCCGAGCGGCCCAAGTTTCCTTCCGCCAAGGACATGCAGGTGCAAGTGGAACACCGTCTGTCCCGCGCTCGATCCTGTGTTCGCGATCGTCCGGAATTCGGTCAGCCCTTCTTTCGCCGCCACCTCTCTCACGCCCTTCAAAAGCGCTGCCGCCATTTTCCCGTCCTCCAGATCGGCGAGCGAAGCCACGTGTTTCTTCGGCATCACAATCACGTGAACCGGCGCCTGGGGCGCAATGTCCCGGACTGCCAGCAACTCGTCCGTCTCCAGCACTTTCGTCGAGGGAATCTGCCCGGCGATGAGCTTGCAGAAAATGCAGTTCATGCGGCCTCCTTGGACCCTCATTGAAGCGCGTTCCCGGTTCTGCGCACAGCATTCCGGTTTCGGGGTACCATCACCCCGATGGCCGAACCCCTCGTGGACCGCTTCCAGAGGCCGCTGCGCGATCTGCGCATTTCGGTCACGGACCGGTGTAATTTCCGATGCACGTACTGCATGCCGAAGGAAGTGTTCGGGGCGAACTACGCGTTCATGGAGCGGAGTGAGCTGCTGAGTTTCGAGGAGATCACGCGCCTGGCGCGGATTTTCCGCGGGCTGGGGGTGGAGAAGGTGCGGCTGACGGGCGGGGAGCCGACGCTTCGGCGCGACCTCGACATACTGGTCCGGATGCTGGCGGAAATCCCCGGCCTCGACCTGACGCTGACGACGAACGGCTCGACACTGGAATCGCAGGCGGCGCCGCTGGCCGCGGCCGGGCTCAAGCGGATCACCGTCAGCCTCGATTCCCTCGACGACGAAGTCTTCGGGAAGATGAACGATGTCGAGTTCAAAGTGGCGCGCGTCCTGGCCGGGATCGAAGCGGCCTCGGCGGCCGGGCTTCGCCCCGTGAAGCTGAACTGCGTGGTCAAGCGCAGCGTGAATCTCGGCGGAGTGCTCGACCTCGCGGCGCACTTCCGCGGAACCGGCCACGTCATGCGCTTCATCGAGTTCATGGACGTCGGCAACACGAACGGCTGGCGCATGGACGAGGTCGTGCCGTCGCGCGAGCTGATCGCGAAGATCGGGGCGGCCTGGCCGATCGAGCCCGTTGACGCGAACTACCCGGGCGAAGTCGCCGAGCGCTGGCGCTTCAAGGACGGCGCGGGCGAAATCGGGTTCATCTCCTCCGTCACCCAGGCGTTCTGCCGCACCTGCAACCGCGCCCGCCTTTCCGCCAACGGCCGGCTCTTCACGTGCCTCTTCGGCGTCCACGGGACCGACCTCCGGGGCCCCGCCCGCGCCGGAGTTTCGGATGCCCAACTCGCGGAGGTTGTCTCGAACGCCTGGCGCGCCCGCGACGACCGGTACTCGGAACTGCGCACCGCGCAGACCGCCGGCCTCCCGAAAATCGAGATGTCGTTCATCGGCGGATAGCCCGCCCCTTTCGCTTCACCTCCCTCCGCCGCGGCGATATCGTCCACGTGTCCCGCCACTCATCGGAGGCTCTTCACATGGATTTTCGCATCGAGAAGGATTCGCTCGGCGAACTCAAAGTCCCCGCCGCCGCCTACTACGGCGTCCAGACGCAGCGCGCGGTTGAAAACTACCCGATCAGCGGGCTCCGGCCGCTTCCGGCCTTCGTCAAAGCCACGATCCAGATCAAGAAGGCGGCGGCGAAGGTTCACAAGGGGCTGAAGCTGCTGTCGAAGGACAAGGCGGACGCGATTGTGAAGGCGGCGGACGAAGTGCTTTCCGGGCTGCACGCGGACCAGTTCGTCGTGGACATCTTCCAGGCGGGGGCCGGGACGTCGCACAACATGAACTGCAACGAGGTGCTGGCGAGCCGGGCGTGCGAGATCCTGGGGGGGAAGCGCGGGGACGCGAAAGTGTGCTCGCCGAACGACGACGTGAACATGGGGCAGTCGACGAACGACGTGATCCCGACGGCGATCCGGCTGGCGGCGCTGGACGTGCTGCCCGGGCTGGTGGCGGCGGCGGACCGGCTGGGAGAGAGTTTCCGGAAGAAATCGAAGGAGTTCGACGGCATCGTGAAGACGGGGCGGACGCACTTGCAGGACGCGGTGCCGGTGCGCCTCGGGCAGGAGTTCGGCGCGTACGCGTTCAATGCGGAGAGGCACTCGAAGAGCCTGGCGGCGGCGGCGGACGGGCTGCGCGAGCTGGGGCTGGGGGGGAGCGCGGCGGGAACGGGGCTGAACGTGCATGCAGAGTACCGGCCCCGGATCGCGAAGGTGCTTTCGGAGCAGACCGGCGAGAAGCTGCGCATGGCCGGCGATTATTTCGAAGCGATGCAGTCGATGCGCCCGATCCAGGATGTGGCGCTGGCGATCCAGAGTTTCGTTCTCGACCTGACGCGCATCTGCAACGACCTCCGGATGCTCTGCAGCGGCCCGCTCACCGGCCTCGCGGAGATCAAAGTTCCGGCCGTCCAGCCCGGCAGTTCGATCATGCCCGGCAAGATCAATCCTTCGATCCTCGAGATGGTCAACCAGCTCGGCTTTGCGATTCTCGGCCGCTGCCAGACGGTCAGCTATTGCGCGCAGGCCGGGCAGCTCGAGCTGAACGTCATGATGCCGATCATCGGTTACGAGCTCATCAGCTCGATCCAGTGGCTCACCAACGGCGTCAACGTCCTCTGCGAGCGCTGCGTTGACGGCATCCTCGCGGACGCCGAACGCTGCAAGTACTACACCGACATCAACGCGACTGTCGGCACCGCGCTCAACCCGCACCTCGGGTACCTGAAGGTTGCCGAGTGCATCAAGGAAGCCCTGGCGAAAAAGAAGTCGATCGTCGATGTCGTTGTCGAAAAGGGACTGATGCCGCGCGAAAGGGTCCTCGAGATCCTCGACGCCCGCAAGCTGACCGAGCCGGGGCTTCATGAATAGCGCGGCCGGCGATGGGGCAGGCATCCAGACGCTGAACTGGATCAACGGCAAATGGACGGGCGCCGACGGCGGCGCCACGTTCGCGGTCCGCAACCCCGCCACCCGCGAGGAAATCGCCCGCGTCCCCGACTGCGGGCCGGCCGAGGCCCGGCGCGCCCTCGACGCCGCCGCGGCCGCTTTCCCGGCTTGGGCGGCGCTTCCCGCCCTCGATCGCGCCAACATCCTGTTCAACGTCTACGCCCAGATGCTGTCCCAGGCGCGCGAACTCGCGATGCTCCTGACCGTTGAGAACGGCAAGCCGATCAAGGAATCTCTCGCCGAGATCCAGTACGCCGCGGATTTCGTCCGCTGGAGCGCGGAGGAGGCACGGCGCGTGTACGGCGAGACCATCCCGGCGTCGGTGGTGGGGAAGCGGCACCTCGTGCTGAAGCAGCCGCTCGGCGTCGTGGCGGCGATCACGCCCTGGAATTTCCCTTCGGCCATGATCACCCGAAAGGTCGCCCCGGCTCTCGCGGCCGGCTGCACGGTGGTGATCAAGCCGGCAGAGCAGACGCCTCTTTCCGCCCTCGCGCTCGCCGAATTGTTCGCCGCGGCGAAACTTCCGCCCGGTGTCCTCAACGTCATCACCGGGAACCCCGAGCCGATCGCGAAGGAAATGCTGTCGCACGCGAAAGTCCGCAAGATCGCGTTCACCGGCAGCACGGAGGTCGGGAAAATCCTGATGCGCGGCGCCGCCGACGGACTCAAGCGCGTCGCCCTCGAACTCGGCGGCCACGCGCCCTTCATTGTTTTCGCCGACGCCGACCTCGACAAGGCGGCCGAAGGGTGCGTCACGAACAAGTTCCGCAACTCGGGCCAGACCTGCATCTGCGCCAACCGGGTCTACGTGCAGCAGGAGGCGCACGACGCGTTCGTGAAAAAACTCGTCGAGCGCGCTTCGGCCCTCGTCGTCGGCGACGGGCTCGACGAGAAGACGCAGATCGGGCCAATGATCGACGAGCAAGGGTTGAAGAAAGTGGTGGAGCACCTCGAGGATGCGCGGAAACGAGGCGCTAAAGTGCTTTGCGGCGGCCGAGTGAAGGATGAACGGTGGTACGAGCCGACCGTGCTCACAAACGTCCCGCCGGAGTCCCGGATCCTCCACGAGGAGACCTTCGGCCCCGTCGCCCCCGTCGTGCCTTTCAAGACCGAAGACGAAGTCGTGCGCCTCGCCAACGACACGCCCTACGGCCTCGCCGCGTATTTCTACACGAAAGACGTCTCCCGCCTCTTCCGCGTCGCCGAAGCCCTCGAGTACGGCATCGTCGGCGCGAACGATCCTTCCCCCGGCGTGCCCCAGGCCCCGTTCGGCGGCATGAAAGAAAGCGGGATGGGCCGGGAAGGCGGGAAGTGGGGGCTGGAGGAGTACGTTGAGGTAAAGCACGTTTCGATCGGGATCTAGTCCGGCCTTCCCTTAACCCTAACCTTTCCCTTTTCCTTAACCCTGCAGGTGCGATGGCGCAGGGTTAAGGAAAAGGGAAAGGTTAAGGTTAAGGGAACGCACGCGGTTCACCAGGAGGTTTCCATGCCCAGAATTGCCCTGATCCTTTCCGGTTGCGGGGTGCAGGACGGCTCCGAAATCCACGAGGCGGTCCTCTGCATCCTCGCACTTCAAAAGGCCGGCGCCGACGTCGTCTTCTGCGCGCCCGACATGGAATTCACGAGCGTGAACCACCTGACGGGGAAGCCGGGGGAGAAGCGGAACGTACTGGTCGAGTCGGCGCGGATCGCGCGGGGGAATATCAAGGACATCGCGAAAGTGTCGGCGAAGGACCTGGACGGCGCGGTGCTACCCGGCGGTTTTGGTGCGGCGAAGAACCTGTGCACGTTTGCGGTGGATGGCCCCGGGTGCAAGGTGAACGAGCCGACGGCGAAGCTGCTGCGGGATCTTCACGCCGCGGGCAAACCCATCGGCGCGGCGTGCATCGCCCCGGCGCTGATCGCGAAGATCTTCGGCGGGGAAGCGCATCCCGAGTTGACGATCGGCGACGACCCGGGGACAGCGAAGGCGCTGGAGGCGATGGGCGCGAAGCACAAGATCGCGACGGCCGCGCAGGCGGTGGTGGACAGGAAGAACCGGATCGTGACGACGCCGGCGTATATGTGCGCCAAAGACGCCGCGGAGGCGTGGCCGGGGATCGAGGCGATGGTCAACGACGTTCTAGGACTGGTTTCGAGATAGTCCGGCGCTCCGAACGACGCCGTTGTGAAGTCGCGGCATGCCGCGACCTCACAACGTACTCGTTCAAACGGTGGGACTATTTATTCGTCCGCGATTGCGAAGCCGTAAACCGTTTACCCGTGATCAGGACTTCCAAAGGAGATCCCGTGAGCACCGTCCACAACGTCATCATCATCGGCTCCGGACCCGCAGGGTTCACCGCCGCCATCTACACATCGCGCGCCAATCTCAAGCCCGTCCTTTTCGAAGGCGACCCCTACGCGAAACCGCCGGAACCCCAGACGGGCGGCCAGCTCATGATCACTTCCGAGGTCGAGAATTTCCCCGGCTTCCCCGAGGGCGTCGAGGGCCCAGACCTCATGGAAAAGTTCCGCGCGCAGGCCAAGCGGTTCGGGACCGATTGCCGCGAGGAAGTCATCACGAAAGTCGATTTCTCGAAGAGGCCTTTCAAAATGTGGGTCGGCGAAACGCTTCATGAATCCAACGCCGTCATCCTCGCGACCGGCGCCCGGGCCAAGTACATCGGCCTCCCGAGCGAACTGAAATTCGCAAACAAGGGCGTCTCCGCCTGCGCGACCTGTGACGGCGCACTCTTCCGCGGCAAGGAACTCGTCGTCGTCGGCGGCGGGGACTCCGCGATGGAAGAGGGCAACTTCCTCACCCGGTTCGCATCGAAGGTCACGATGGTGCATCGCCGCGAGGAATTCCGCGCTTCAAGGATTATGGTGGACCGGATGAAGGCGAACCCGAAGGTGGGATGGCAGCTGAACAAGGCGGTGGAAGAAATCTATGGGGACGACCGAGTGCGCGGGGTGAAGCTGAAGGACACGAAGACGGGCGTGGTGACCGAATTCCGGACAGATGGAGTCTTCCTCGCGATCGGGCATGAGCCGAACACGAAAGTCTTCACGGGACAGGTGGAGCTGGACGAGAAGGGGTACGTGAAGCTGAAGGAGCACACGTATACGAGCGTCGAGGGCGTCTTCGCTTGCGGCGACGTCTCGGATTCGCGGTACCGGCAGGCGATCACGGCCGCGGGGACGGGGTGTGCGGCGGCGATCGATTGTGAGAGGTGGCTGGAAGAGCACGGGTAGGGCTTGACATGTGTCGCGGCACATGGTGACATTTGTCCATGATCGCAGCGAGGATGTCGGTTCCACTCGACAGCATGCTCGGGGTTTCAGGGCCCGGCGCCCTGACCTCCCTGGAGTTGCACGAGCGCATATCGCGCGGCCTTCCCAGGGAGGCGCTTCGGCGGGTCGGCCTGGTGGCCGGCGTCCTGCCCCCGCAGCTGGCCGGCCTGCTCGGCGTTCACCTCCGGACGATCAAGCGGGCGGAGAGCAAACGATCCACGCGGCTGGACCCGGTGCTGAGCGACCGCCTCTACCGGCTCGCCTTCGTCGTCGCGAGGGCCGGCGAGGTCATGGAGAGCGCGGAGGCGGGGCGACGCTGGCTTGCCCGTTCCCAGCACGGGCTCGGGGGCCGCACACCGCTCAGCCTCCTCGGGACCGAGGCGGGAACCAGCGCGGTCCTGGATCTCCTTGGCCGCATCGAGGATGGAAACCTCGCGTGATCGTCGCTTGGCGACTGGTCAAGTGGTACAGGCGCGACCAGGCCTTCACCGGCGAGGGCGCCAGCCGCCACCCTGGCCGCTGGAACCCCGCCGGCCTCCGCGCCGTCTACCTCGGCGAAAGCCCCGAGCTCGCTGTCCTCGAGATGCTCGTCCACCTCGACCCGTCCGAGGCCCTTCATCAGCTGGCCCTCATCCGCGTCGAGATCCCGGAGTCGCTCCGGATCCGCGAGGTGCCGGGCCCGATGCCGCGGGGGTGGAACAGCAACCCGCCCCGGGCATGCACCCGGACGATCGGTGAGAAGTGGCTGCGGCGCAGGCGGGAGCCGCTGCTGCGCGTTCCGTCGGTCCTCGTCCCGCACGCCTCGAACCTGATCCTGAACCCGCTTCACGGGGACGCGGAGAAGCTCCGCATCGGTCCGCCGGAACGGTACCGGATGGACCTGCGGCTCCTGAAGTAGCCCCGTCGCGGCCGTAGCGTCCGTGCGCTGTCGCTGACGGTGCGAGTCTAGGACGGCGGAAGCAGGACGCCGATGAGACGCGTGTTCGCGGGCGGAAACCGGAAGTGGCGAAGCTCAGCCCGTTCGACCCACCGGACCTCGGAACATCCGATCGGCGTCGGCTCGCCGCTCAACCATTCGCAAAGAAAAACATCGAGGTGAACTTCCTTGTCGCCGTAGTCGTGGTCGATCGGAAGAGGGAGTCGCTCCACGACGCGGATTGTGACCCCCGTCTCTTCGAGTAATTCCCGGACCACCGCCTGGTCGGGCGTTTCGCCCGGCTCCACCGCGCCTCCGGGAAATTCCCAGTAACCCGCCAGGTGTTTTCCTGCTGGCCGTTTCCCGATCAGGATTCGCCCGTCGCCGCGAACCACCACGCCGATGGCGCCGTGCACGGTCATCGTTTGATGTGGTACGTGACGAGCGCCTTGGCGCAGAGCTTGCGGCCGGCGCGCACGTCCACGTCCATCAGGGCGGTGGTGCGGCCGAGGCGGACGACGCGGGCGGTCGCGACCATGTCCTGTTTCACGACCGGGGCGAGGAAGTTGACCTGCATCTGGAGGGTCGTGCAGCCGGTGGCGTCGTCGACTTCGGGGAAGAGCGCCCATCCGGCGGCGGCGTCGGCGAGCGTGGCGATGATCCCGCCGTGCGTGTACCCGAGCGGCTGCGTCAGCTCTTCGCGCCACGGCAGCCGGAGGCGCGCTTTGCCGCCGGAAGCGCTTTCGACGCGGATGCCGAGGAATTCGTAGACGCGGATGGAGCGCCAGCGGGCACGGATGGCGGATTTGTTCACGGGCGCGGATTATAGGGGGCGGCGGCGGGCGTGGGAAACGAAGGCGCGGGGGGCGTGGTAAAGTCTGCGGCGCATGGAGAGAAATTCCGAGGCGCCCAGGGGGACGGTGACGATCGCGTTCCTCGACGCGCCGGGGGCGGCGCCGGGCGACCACGGGGAGTTTGACCGGATTGTGCGTGAAGCGGTGGGGCGAAGCGGCGGATTCGAAGTGAAGTCGCGAGGCGGGTCGCTGATGGTGGCGTTTGGCGCGGCGGGGGACGCGGTGCGGGGGGTGCTGGAAGCGCAGGCGGGGCTGGTGGCCGCGGGGGCGCCGCTCGCGCGAGTCGGCCTGCACACCGGGGAGCCGCTTCGCACCGACGACGGCGGGGTGATTGACTACCTGGGGCTGGACGTGAACCGGGCGGCGCGGATTGCGGCGGCGGGGCATGCGGGGCAGGTGTTGATGTCGGAGGCGTCGCGAGGGGCGCTGGATGCGGCGCCCGCGGGGTCGGAGCTTCGCGACCTGGGGGAGCATCGCCTGCGCGGGTTCGAGCGGCCGGAGCGGGTCTGGCTCGCGTTGCCGCCGGCGCTGCGGGGGCGCGAGTTTCCGCCGCTGACCACGCCGCCGGCGAGGCCGACGAACCTGCCGCCCGCGACGAGCGCTTTCGTGGGGCGCGAACGCGAGCTGGAGACAATCGCCGGGTTCCTCGCGGCGCCGGGGACGCGGATCGTGACGCTCCTTGGCCCCGGCGGCGTCGGCAAGACGCGGCTCGCCGTGCGCGCCGCGGCGGCGGCGCTCGACGGATTCCCGGGCGGCGCGTGGTTCGCCGACCTGACGGTCGCGGAGGGGGCGGCGGGGATCGCGCACGCCGTGGCAAAGGCGCTCGGCGTCGAGTTGCCGCCCCGCGAAAATCCCCTCGCTGCTGTCGCTTCCATGCTGGAACTACGCTCACCCGTTCTCGTGGTTCTCGATAATTTCGAGCAGCTGGTCGAATACGCCGCGGCCACGGCGGGCGCCTGGGCCGCGGGCGTCGCCGGCGCGAAGTTCATCGTCACTTCGCGCGCCCTCCTGCGCGTCCCCGGCGAGTCGATGCTCGACGTCGAGCCGCTTCCCGCCCCGCCGGCGGGGTTTGGCGGCACGGATCCGGAAGCTCTCCTGAAGTGGGACTCGGCGCGACTTTTTGTGGAGCGCGCGGCGGTGGCGAAGGCGGGATTTCACGCGACGGCGGAGAATGCGGCGGAAATTGCGGAGATCTGCACGCGCCTTGACGGGATGCCGCTGGCGATCGAGTTGGCCGCGGCCCGCGTCACGGTGCTCCGGCCGGCGGACATCGTGGCGCGCCTCGACCGGAAATACGATCTGCTCAAGTCGTCGCAGCGCGACCTCTCGCCGCGCCAGCGCACGCTTCTCGGCGCGATCGAGTGGTCGTTCGACCTGCTGGGCGAAATCGAGCGCGAAGCCTTTCTCCAGTGCTGCATCTTCCGCGGCGGGTTCACGGCCGAGGCCGCGGGGGCGGTTCTCCAGCTCGCGGGCGACCCTCCCGCTGCCGAAATTCTCGCTTCCCTCCGCGATAAAAGCCTCCTGCGCGCCCATGACGGCCCGCTCGGCGTCCGCTTCTCCATGTACGTCTCGCTTCACGAATACGCCTGGCACCGCTGGCGCTGGACGGCGGACGAGGCCCGGCAGCGCGGCCTGGCGGAGCGGCACGCGCGGTTCTTCGCGGCGCGGGCCATGGAGCTGGGAGATCGGCTGCGTCGCGAGGGGGGCGGGGTGTCGGCGGACCTGCTCGAACTGGATTCCGAAAATGTCTTCGCCGCCCATGACTTCGCGCTGGAATGCGGCGACGGCGCGCTCGCTTCGCGCCTCATGATCGGCATCGACCCGAAACTCGACTTGCGCGGGCCGACGGACGAGAGGCTGAAGCGCCTCGACGCGACGCTGGCGACGCTCGGGACGGTCGGGCCGCCCGAATTGCGAGTGCCGCTCCTGTGCTCCTACATGCTGGCCTGCGTCCAGTCGGGAATCCCGGGGCGTCCGTCGGAACTCGTCGAAGAAGCGGTCGCCCTCGCGCGGGCGAGCGGCCGGCCGGACCTGATCGCCCACGCCGTCGCGCGCCGCGCCGCCCTCGCGATGCAGCGCTCCGCCGGCAGCCCCGCGAACGCGGACCTCGCGGAAGCCGAGTCGATCTGCCGCGCGCTCGGTGACGAAGCCGGGCTCGGCCGCGCCATCGGCACCCGCGGCGTCGCCCTGCGAAGCGAAGGCCGGCTCGACGAGGCCGAGGCCGCCTTCGAGGAGTCCGGCGAACTCTTCCGCCGCATCGGGAACATGCTCGGCCTCTCCCAGTCCATCGGCCACAGGGCGCAGCTTCTTTGCGACCGCGGGCACTACGCCGACGCGCTCGACGGGTTCCGGCAGGCCGAAGCGCTCGCCCTCGAGGCCGGGTCGCTTCGCAACGCCGCGAACTGGCGCTGGCGGACGGCGGACGCCCTGGCCCTGACCGGGAGGCCGGAGGAAGCGGCGGCGGCGCTGTCGGAAGCGGACGATCTCGTGCGGGCAGTCGGTGACCGGCGGCTTCTCGCGCGAACGATGCATTTGCGGGCGGAAATCCTGCTCGACCTGGGCGACGCCGCCGGGGCCATCCGCGTGTTCGACGAAGCATTGATCCACCGACGCACGACGTCGGATCCGCGCGGCGCAGGGAACACCCTCACCCGGCGTGGCCGTGCCCGGTCGGTCGTGGGCGACGAAGAGGGCGCGCGCGCCGACCTTCGCGATGCCAGGGCCATGTTCGAGGGAATCCGCGACAACTACTCCATCGGTTCCGTCGAGCTCGAGTGCGCGATCGTGGATCGTCGCGCCGGGAAGGCCGCGGCAGGCCTGATCCACCTGGAGCAGGCCGAAGGGCTCCTGCAGGGCGAAATGGGCCAGACCTACCTTCCCGAACTCCGCGCCGAGCGTGCCCGTCTCCTAGTGAAACTGGGCCGGGGACCGGAAGCGCACGCGGCGGCGGTGGAGGCCGAAGCGGCGGCCCGCCGGATGTCGATGGACCAGTCGCGCGCCATGATCAACGTTCTCTCAGCGCGCGCCGAGTCGGCCCGAGCCGCCGGCCTGGTGGACGACGCCGCGGCCCGGGGCCTCGCGCTGGCCGCTTCGCTCAATGTCGCGCTCTCGACCTTACCCGTCGAAACGCGGGAAGCGCTGACGGCCTGACTGCCTTTTCGAAAGCTGGTTGCGCCCCGGGCCACCGTGGCCGTGGCCGTTAAATCCTGCCGTCGTCCTGCCGTTGTCCTCCGCCAGCCGTTGTAGCCCTTTACGTCGTTTTCCAACTCGGTCGGGGATGAACCGCAAGACAACGTCCTCCTATCGCAGAGAATACGAGAGAAAAATCTCGTCACCCTCGCGGCGCGATGAAACGAGCCGCGCGCGTTTCATCGAGGCGAAATCGAATCCTTCACCCCCCGCGGGTGTCGGCGCCGTGTTCCCCCCGACAACGACGGGACAGAGGGTGATGTGAATCTCGTCGAGCAGGTCCTCCTCGAGAAACGTCCAGATCAGCTCGCCGCCGCCTTCGACCTGCACGCATTTCAACCCCGCGAATTCCTCAAGGATTTCCGCCGCCGTCACCCGGTCGCCCTTCGCGACCTTCACTTCCGCCACGGCCTCCAGTGCTTTCCGCGCTCCCGGCGAAGCGACATTCGTTGTGAACACCGTCGTGCGAGGGCCCTTCCCGAACACTTTCAGATCCGCCGCCAGCAGGCAGAGGGTAGACACCACCGCGCGCCGCGGCTCCGCGCGACCGTCCAGGATCGACCGCGGCGACACGCGCATCGGCGGATCAGAGGCGCGCACCGTCCCGGCGCCGACGACCAGCGCATCGGCCTTCGCCCGCATCTCATTGAGGAACCGCCGGTCCGCCCGCGACGAAAACGAGGCATCGTCCCGGTCGCGCGTGGCGATTTTCCCGTCGAGCGACATGGCGACGACGGCGATGGTTGCTGGGCGAGGCATGGGCGAAGCGTAGTCGCGAGAATCGGAAGTGGGAAGGGCCCAGCGATCTGCTAGCCTGACCCTGTGTTCACCTCCTCCATTTCCGCCATCAACACCGCTTCCTGGCAGGTCGCCGCGGCAGCAGGGAACATCGCGAACGCCACGACGCCGGGGTACCAGTCGCAGCGAGTGGACCAGGCGACGGCCGCAGGCGGAGGGGTGGAGATCGCCGGGGTGACATCCACGGGCGCGCCAGATTTCGCAGGCGACGCGGTCACGCTGATCGAGGCCAGCGCGGCGTTCAAGGTGAACCTGCGCGTGCTCAAGGCGCAGAACGAAACGCTGGGCGCGCTCCTCGACCTGATCGCGTAAGTGGCCAGTGGCGAGCGGCCAGCGGCGAGTGGCGAGGAAAACGGCAGCGACGCGGTACCTTGCGCAAGCCGCGAGCTTTATCGCGCTGCGCCGCCCTTCATGTCCCGCCCCATCGCTGAGGGCTTCCCGCACCGTCGGCGCCGTTCTACTCCACTGCCGTCGCCGTTGCAGTTAACTCGCCGCTGGCCGCTCGTCACTCGCCACTCTCACTCACGACCTGTTCATAAAGGCGATGCTTCACGTATTTCGCCGTACCCGCTAGACTCGGCAAATGCCACTTCTCCCCCCCGAAAAAGGCGCACGCACCGGCAAGCCGCCGATGCTGGACGTGGATTTCAACCGCGACCCGTTCATCGTGATCTGGGAAGTCACGCAGGCGTGCGACCTCGCCTGCGTTCACTGCAGGGCGGAAGCGCGGCCTTGGCGCGATTCGGGGGAGCTTTCGACGGAAGAGGGTAAGCGGCTGATCGACCAGATCGCCGAGTTCGGGCAGCCGCTCTTCGTGATCACGGGGGGCGATCCGCTGAAGCGCCCGGACCTGTTCGAGCTGATCGACTACGCGGTGGCGAAGGGGCTGAGGACGACGCTGACGCCGAGCGGGACGCGGCTGATGACGCCGGAAGTGATCCAGCGGCTGAAGGATCACGGGCTTTCGCGGCTTGCGGTGTCGCTGGACGGGTCGTGCGCGAAGGTGCACGACGAGTTCCGAAAGGTGGACGGGTCGTTCGACTGGACGATCGGGTCGATCCGGCGGGCGCGGGAGCTGGACCTGCCGGTGCAGATCAATTCGACGGTGTGCAAGCTGAACCTCACCGATTTCGACAATATTGCCGAGCTGCTCAAGACGCTCGACATCGCGCTCTGGGCGGTGTTTTTCCTCGTCCCGGTCGGGCGCGGGATCCGAAGCGACATCATCTCGGCGCGCGAGCACGAGGTGATGCTCAACAAGATCTACGACTGGACCAAGACTCTGCCGTTCGACATCAAGACGACCGCCGCGCAGCACTACCGCCGCGTCGTCGTGCAGCGGATGGCCGCCGAGCGTGCCGAGGCCGGGCAGGCCGCCGACCCTTCGCGCCCGAAAATCTTCACCCGCCTTTCAGCGACTCCCGGGTTCTCCCTCGGCGAAGTCGGCCGCGCCGCGAAAGGCGTCAACGACGCCAACGGGTTCGTCTTCATCGGCCACACCGGCGACGTCTGCCCCAGCGGTTTTCTCCCGATGAGCGGCGGCAACGTCCGGCAGCGCTCGATCGTCGATATCTACCGCAACGACCCGCTTTTCACAGACATGCGCGATTATTCGAAGCTGAAAGGGAAGTGCGGCTGGTGCGATTTCCGCGATGTCTGCGGCGGGTCGCGGAGTCGCGCCTACGGGGTGACGGGCGACGTCCTGGCGAGCGAACCGTACTGTGTTTATGTCCCGCCGCGCCCTCCCGACCTGGCAAAACAGGTTTCCTTGAAGGAAATCGAAGAGGCTGAGGCGTTTATCAAGTAGTCTCGCGCCCCGCCGGAGAACGATCCACGCCTGCTGCCCTGCCGCCTGTCCCCTGGAGTGACCGAATGCCCGACACAACAATCCGCCCGTTCCGTGAATCCGACATCCCCGATGCCGACCGCATTTTCCGCCTCTCGTTCGGCACGTTCCTCGGCATGTCCGACCCCGCGAAGTTCGGCGGCGACGCCGATTGGATCAAGGGCCGCTTCCGCACCGAGCCGCTCGGCGCGTTCACGGCCGAGCGCGGCGGGAAGATCATCGGTTCGAACTTCGTGGTACGCTGGGGGAAACTGGCGTTCTTCGGGCCGCTCTCCGTCCACCCCGACCACTGGGACAACGGCGCCGCGCAGCTCCTGCTGACTTCGACCATGAAACTGTTCGAGCGCTGGAAGCTGACCCACTCCGGGCTTTTCACGTTCGCGAACAGCCCGAAGCACGTCGGGCTCTACCAGAAATTCGGGTACTTCCCGCGGTACCTCACGCCGGTGTTCAGCCATCCTTCGGCGAAACCCGCGCGCCCCACGGCATGGACCGCCTACTCCACGATTCCCGCCGAAAACCGCGAGGACGTCCAGCGCGCCTGCCGCGTCTTCGCCAACTCCCTCCTCTCCGGCCTCGACCTCGCTTCTGAAATGCAGACCCTCGAACGCCTTCGCCTCGGAGAGACGATCATCATCGGCCCCCCGACGAAACCCGACGCGTTTGCGGTTTGCCATCTCGGCCCCAAGTCCGAAGCGGGAAGCGGCGTCTGCTACGTGAAATTCGGCGCGGCCAAGACGGCGAACAAGTTCGAGCGCCTCATCGAGGCCGTCGAGGCTTTCGCGGCGGAACGCAACCTCGCGACCGTGACGTTCGGCGTGAATGCCGGGCGCACCGAGGCATACCGGGCAGTCGTGAAGCGCGGTTACCGAGCGGACAAGATCCAGGGCGTGATCATGGAGCGCGGAGGAAGGCCGGGGTACAACCGTCCGGGGATGTTCATCCTCGACGATTGGAGATAGGGCGAGACTGCTCTACTTCGAGGTCGCCCACGTCCGCGTGAAGTCCTCGAAGTCCTTCACGGCGTCTTCCGCCTTCAGCCCCAGCGCTTCTTCGACCGCAGGCAGGATCGCGAGGTTGTTTTCGCGAAGCGCCGCCAGCACCTCGGGCCAGTGGGCGGCGTGCGGGTCGCTGAGGAGCCAGCGGGATAGAAGGAACGCGGTGAGGTTCTCCGCGCCTGAGTCGATCTTCTGCTTCCCGTCGAACGTCGCCAGCGCGGGGCGTTTCGGGTTGTCGAGCAGCTTCAGCGCTTCTTCTTTCGCGTTCTCGATCGGCAGGAACTCGTTCTGCATGAAATAGCAGAGCGCTTCCTCCAGCCAGGACGCGCCGTTGGTGCCGCGCACGTGGAGGAGGCGGGTGACGAGCTGGTGGCAGCATTCGTGGAGGAAGACCGGGCGCAGGGCGCCGTATTTTTCCTCGAGCGAAGTGACGGAGTAGTCGAAAAAGGTCAGCCCGCCGGCAGCGGGCGCGGGGATATCGCCGCCGTAGATGTCGTGCGCGGTGTCCACGGCGGTGCGGTGGTAGTCCTCGACCGACTTGCGGATGATCAGTGTGACGGGCCAGCCGAGCGGTTCCTCGACGGCGAAGACTTTGCGGAAGCGCACCAGGCCTTCCTCGAGGCGGGCCGCGACGGCGGCGGCGTCCACGGGCGCGTCCGTGAAAACGCGGAAATTGTCGGTCAGGGCGATCGCGGGATTCCCATCGGGGAAGACGCGTTCGCAGAGCGCAGCGGACGGCTCGATCTGCGGCCGCTCGCCGCCTTCCACGAAGGCGAGGTCGTCGAGGAACACAGTCCCGGCGCGACGGGCGAGAAGTTCGAACGCCTCGGCCTTCTCCCACACGGGGAATCCCTCGGGGCGAAACTGGTAGAACGGGATGACGACCTCCGTCCAGACGTCCGGGCGCACCGCGAATTTGCGCCAGAACAGCCCGCCCTTCGCGCGGACCCGCGCCACAAGGTCGCGCTCCACCGTCCCGCCGATCCTGATCCAGAAACGCAGCGCGCGGGATTTCGTGAGGTCTCCGCGAATCCCGCCGAACGAGAGCACGGCGCCGTCTGAAGCGGCCTTCCACCGCAGCGCCGCCGACCCGCCGTGCGCCGGCGCTTCCACGCGCTCCGGCGTCCCGGCCTCCGAACTCCAGGCTTTCGCGGAGTCGGGAGAATCGAAATCCGCGGAAGGAGACTCAGCGGCGGCGACGGCGGCGAGGAGCATGAAGGCGAGGAGGTGGCGCATGTCGGGAATCATAACGTTCTTAGCGATTCGGGATGACGATCGTCGCCGAGAGATCGCCGTCGCGGAGAATCACCGTGGAGCCGGGGAGGTTCAGGCGTTCGAGCGTGGCGGCGTCAAGGACCCATCCGCCCGACGGTTGTTTCCCGAGGTCGAGGAGCGTTCCGCCCGCTGCGGCCTCAAGGGTTGCCGCCCTGCACGGCTCACGCACCGTTTCGAGGCTGAAGACGGTCGTGCGCTGTTCGTCCACGGGCCGGACTTCCGTGACCAGCGCGTCCGTTCCGTAGACGAGGCCGACGACCAGGAGGACCGGTGCGGCCACGACGGCGGCCACCGCGATAACCGCTGCGATCACTGCCAGAACAAGAATCGCAAAGCCTGAATCGCCCTCGTTGGGAGGGCTTTCGGCGCCTACACTGGAAGCAATTTGAGTCGCTGGAAGCACGGCTGCCGTTCGGGAGTCCTCTACCCCCGTGGCGCGAGACGTCTTCCGTCGCCAGTAATTCTGCTCGATTCGCTTCTCGCTCACCCGGAATGCCGTGATCCGGACCGCCCCCTGGTAGAGCGATATGACCTTCGCCTCGATCCGTGCTTCCGACTCCGAAACGACGTGCGGTTCGTCGTGGACGATTGTGTATTCGTGCGCGCAGCCCGCGGCGGCGAGGGCGAGCAGGGCGGGGAAGAAGCGCATGGCCCGGATCATAACGCCCTCAGCGATTCCGGATGACGATCGTCGCCGAGAGATC
Organism: Planctomycetota bacterium; assembly: GCA_021413805.1. Lineage (GTDB taxonomy): Bacteria > Planctomycetota > MHYJ01 > WSZJ01 > WSZJ01 > WSZJ01. Next base: position 850 of record JAIOPR010000352.1, on the reverse strand, counting down.
GCCGGCGCGCAGGAGTACCGTGGCGCCAGAGAGATTCAGGCGGTCCAGCGTCGCGGCGTCAATGACCCATCCGCCCGAAGCTTGTTTCCCGAGGTCGAGGCGCCCGGCCCCTGAGTTCCACTCGAGGGCCCCCGACTCACAGGGCACGCGCACTGTTTCGAGGCTGAAGATGGTCGTGCGTTGCTCGTCGAAGGGCTTTGCCTCCTTGACCAGCGCGTCCGTGCCGTAGATCACGCCGATGACAAGGAAGACGGGCGCGGCGACGACGACGGCCACCGCGGCGATGGCTCCGATAACGGCAAAGACGATCAACCAGAACTCCCCCTCGCCGGAGTCGATCGGGAATTGCTCTCCTGTGGCGACCGCGGTCCCGATCGCCACCGGGACCATCGGGACTCCGGGGCCTCGGGACTGTTTTCGTCGCCAGAACTCCTGCTCGATCCTCTTCTCGCTTACCCGAAATGCCGTGATCCGGACCGCCCCCTGATCGAGCGCCGTGACATTCGCCTCGATCCGCGCTTCTGACTCCGAAACGACATGCGGCTCGTCGTGCTCGATCGTGATTTCGTGCGAGCACCCCGCCACGAGAAACGGAAGCAGGACGGCTATTCGCCCGAGCCTCTTCATGCCGCCACCGGCGCGCCCGCCTCTTCGTCCCGCGCCTCTTCCTTCATCGTCCGGTCGTGCAGCCAGAAGAACCATCCGAAGCTCGCGGCGGCGACGAGGAGCGCGGGGAATTCCATGTCGCGCTTGAGGAGCGTGTCGTAGAGGCCGTGGAGCACCATGCTCACCGAGAGCAGTTTCAGCACCGGCAGGATCCAGCCGTACAGGTTGTCCGCTTCGTCGAGCT
>JAIOPR010000053.1 GCA_021413805.1 Planctomycetota bacterium | reverse complement strand
TGCTGGGCGTGAGCGACAAGGTCAACCTGATCCTGATCTCGGTGGGTGGCAAGGATAAGGTCCAGGTCGGTTACAAGTTCACCGTGTACCGCGGCAGCCAGTACGTTTCCAAGCTGGTCGTGGACAAGGTTGAGGATGGCTGGGCGGCTTGCCGTGAGCTGACCGACTTCCGCAAGGACGCGGTCCAGCAGGGCGACAATGTCTCCACCCGGGTGTTCGACTAGTCGTCGGCCCCAACCTTCAACCAAAAGCTAAAGAGGAAAAACGACGATGGCAACCCCGGACGATGTCAAACCGGCCAACAACGTCTACACGTTCCTGCTGATCGTGTGCTTCTGCTTCATGATCGGCGGCGTGGTCTTCAACATGATGGAACTGAACCAGGGTTACGGCGTGACGTTCGGCGGGCTGATGAGCGCTCCAGGTGGCGCCGCGGCCGCTCCCGCACCGAAGTAAGTCCTCTCGTTTCCGACAGGGCCCCTTCCGAAAGGAAGGGGCCTTTTTTTTGTCCCTGAACTTTCGCCCGCACGCGGCGTCCTATCTCCGGACACCAAAACCCGGAGAACCGCCATGAGCCCTGCTTCGCGCCGCGCCGGAATTCTCGCTGGACTTGCGCTCGCTGCCCTCCTGGCACTTGGCTTCGTTCATCAGTCGCGCTTGGAATGGACGCTTCGGTGCCGTGCGGAAGCGGAGTTGCGGATGGAGCGCGAAGCGGAGATGGAACAGCTTCGAGCGGCGCACGCGGAAGAGCTCCGAGGGATGAAGGATCGCGTGGCTCTTCTCGAGAGCGATCTCGCGAAGGAAAGGGAGCAGCGTGCGGGATCGGAAGCGCCGGCCGTGCAGCGGGCGGATCCGGCCCTGGAGCTGGAGGCGTCGAAGGGTGAACTGGCGCGGGCGTACGCGAGGATCGCTGAACTGGAGCGCGGGGCGCCGGAAGTCGGGGCAAGCGTTGCAGCGCTTCGGGATGGGACGCTCGGTGAGGCAAAAGTATTGCGGCTGAGGATCTGCGAAGAGATTCAGGCGAAGGATGTCGTGGCGGCGTTCGAGGCGGACGCGAGCACCGCGCTGGTTGACATCCCGCAGGAAAAACTGGGCAAGATCGTGCAGGTCATCCGGCAGATCGACCTGGAGCCCGAAGGCGCGATGAACCAGGGCGTTGACTATCTGGCGCCGCCGGAAGCCGGAACGGAGTCGGGATCGCTTGCGAATTCCCTCAACCAGGGGCTGGGATACGTCGCGCCCCCGGATGTCGTTGAGGGAACCGAGGTGCAAGAACCCGAGGATGACGCGCCGGCCACGATCAAGGGCTGGTAACGAGGTTTCGTTCCCGTAACGCGAGAAGCGCCAGAAACACTCGCAGGGCAGGTTGCAGGGCGCGCTTCGCGGCACACCGCTTGCAACCCTGTTGCCTTGATGCAGGGACTGGCTCTAGACTGGAGTGATCGACACCCAGGAGATTCCCATGAAGCGTTTTGTTGCTGCGACCATCCTGCTCGGCGGCGCCGCCGTCGGCATCGCTACTTTTTCGGCATCGCCGGCATGGTCCGCGCCGCCGGCGTCGTACTCGTTCGACCAGCTCGACAAGCTCGAACGCCAGTCGATCGCTTCGTCGCTCGGCTGGCTCGCGCGGCACCAGGAAGCCGACGGGAGCTGGAAGGCCAGCGGCGGGCCCGGGCACGGGTTCGAAGCGCTCTATGAGCCGGACGCGGCGAAGTCGTGCGACGTGATGGCCACGTCCCTTGCGCTTCTCGCGTTCGTCGGCGACGGAAATTCGCCGTGGATGGGTCCTTACCAGGAAACGGTGACGCGCGCGTGGCAGTGGTTGCTCGCGCAGCAGGCCGCCACCAAGTGCGGCGCCCTCGTCCCGGTCGGCGAGGAATCCGAGGGGGCTTCGCTTTCGGATCGCGAAAAAGCGGCCAAGCGCGGCCACATCGCGCGGATGAATCACCTCTGGGGGACGCTGGCGCTTCTCGAGGTCGTCGGCTCCGCGGTGTTCGATGACAAGCTCACTCCCATCAAGGACGCGGACAAGATCAAGCGCCGCCTTGCGTCGCTTCCCGGCGCGGAAGCCGCGCTCAAGTACGTCACGGACGATCCGCTGACCAAGCCCGCGCGGTTCGACTTCCTGAACGAAAAAACGATCAACATGGACGAATTGTCCCTCCTGGGGGCACTTCGCTATGTCTTCGGCAAGCAGGGAGTGATGGGCGACAAGGACTGGTTCGGGGGCGTGAAAGACGCGATCAAGCATGTGCAGGAAGGACAGACGGAAGCGCTGGTCGCGTACCGGTATTCCGAGGATGGCGAGTACTGGTTCCGGGGATCGATCTCGACGCCGCAGTGCATGATCGCCTACGTCTACACGTTCAACAACGGCAGCGCGGCGCAGATGAAGGCGGCCGCGCCCTCGCTCCTGGCTCATCCGCCCGTCTGGAACCCGTACTACGAAATCGGCCGTCCCTCGCGCCATCCTGAGGCGGGAACGGCGGGTGCGCCGAAGCCCGTGACCGTCGAGCTTCCCGACGCGTTGAAAGGCGTGGCGGGGAAGTGGTCGGACGACATCGCGAACGAGTGCTCATGGTTCTGGCAGGCGATGACGTTCCGGTCTTTCGCGGCCGTGTCGCCGGACGTGTGGAACAAGTGGCGCTCCTCGATCGTGCCGCTCCTGAACGAGCACCAGCGGAGAAGCGGCCCCGAGGCGGGGTCGTGGGACCCGATGGGACCGCATGCGAAAGTCTTCGGGCGCGAAGTGGCGACGGCGTGGAACTGCATCACGCTGCAGTCGCGGTGCCTGCTTCAGGTCTCGCGTTCGAACTGGCAGGACCTGAAAGAGGATCCCCGGTGGCGGTCGCGCAAGGAGATGCTCGACAACGCGCCGGTGGAGAAAGTGAAGTGCACGGTCTGCGAGATGGAAATTCTCTCGAACGGGCCGTTCAGCAAGGGTGAGGGGAGCACGATCTATCACTTCTGCACCGAAGAACACATGCAGATTTTCGAGTTGAACCCGGTGCCGTACCGGAATGGCGAGCATCCGCCGATCGACGGGTCGGGGCACGGCGGCCACAAGTAGTTCAGCGGGAAGGCAAGTACAAGCGCGGGGCCCCGGCCTCGCGCTTTTTATTTGCATACCGCGCGGGCTGCTGGGTTTCCCCGCCGTAACGCGCGCTTCGCCGGTAACAGCGCCGGGACGCTTCCCCGGCAGACCTTCGCGGCACACCGCTTGCGATCCCTCAGTTTACGTCCACGAACCAGGGGATCATTCCATGAAGCGCCTTGCCGCCGCGACGTTCCTGCTGGGTGGTGCGATCGTCGCGATTGCGACGTTCGGTTCGCGTCCCGCGTGGTCCTCGCCGCCGGCGTCGTACACGCTCGAGCAGCTCGACAAGCAGGAGCGGCAGTCGGTCGCCCAGTCCCTCGGCTGGCTGGCGCGGCACCAGGAGGCGGACGGCAGCTGGAAGAACAGCGGGGGACCGGGGCACGGGTTCGAGTCGCTGTACGAGCCGGACGCGGCGAGCGCGAGCGACGTGATGGCCACCTCGCTCGCGCTGCTCGCGTTTGTCGGGGACGGCAATTCCCCGTGGACGGGCCCTTACCGGGAAACGGTCCTGCGCGGATGGCTCTGGCTTCTCGAAAAACAAGCGGCCACGCGGTGCGGCGCGCTGGTGCCGGCCGGTGAAGAGGCAGAAGCGGCGTCTCTTGCCGAGCGCGAGAAGTCGGCCAGGCGCGGCCACCTCGAGCGGATGAACCATCTCTGGGGCACGCTCGCCCTCCTCGAGATCGTCGCGTCCGCGATCCTCGACGACAACGGCGTGCCCGTCACCGACGCCGTGAAGATCGGCCGGCGCGCGGAGGCGCTTCCCGCTGCGGAAGCGGCGCTGAAATTCGTGACGGATGACCCGCTGACGAAACCCGCGCGATTTGATTTCCTGAACCCGAAGTCGATCAACATGGACGAACTGTCCCTGCTCGCGGCGCTTCGCTATGTTTTCGGCAAGCACAGCGTCCGGGGAGAAAAGGCGTGGTTCGACGGGGTGGGGGCTGCGATGAAGCGGGTTCAGGAGGGGCAGACGGAAGCGCTGGTGGGGTACCGATATTCGGAGGACGGCGAGTACTGGTTCCGCGGATCGATCTCGACCCCGCAGTGCATGATCGCCTTTGTGTACACCTTCAACCAGGGCAGCGCCCGGCAGATGAAGGAGGCCGCGCCGGCGCTTCTGTCTCACCCGCCGGTCTGGAATCCGAACTACGAGATCGGGAGGCCGTCGCGCCACCCGGAGGTCGGGACCTCCGCGGCGCCGCGGCCGGCGGCCAGCGTTCTTCCCGCGGAACTGAAAAGTGTGGCGGCGAAGTGGACGGACGACATCGCGAACGAGTGCTCGTGGTTCTGGGAGGGGATGACGTTCCGTTCGTTTGCGATGGCGCCGGAGGTCTGGAACCAGTGGCGTGCGTCGATCGTGCCGCTCCTGGGGGAGCATCAGCGGAAGGGCGGGCCGGAAGCGGGATCGTGGGACCCGGTGGGGCCTCACGCGAAAGTTTTCGGTCGCGAGGTGGCGACGGCGTGGAATTGCATCACGATGCAGTCGCGCTGCCGGCTGCAGATTTCGCGTTCGAACTGGAATGATCTGAAGGAGAACCCGCTGGCGATTTCGCGTGCGGAGAACACAGGGAAGGGCCCGGTGCTGAGGGTTCGCTGCACGGCCTGCGACCTGGAGATTCTGTCGAACACGAATTTCAGCAAGGGCGAGCCGCCTGTTATCTATTACTTCTGTTCGGAGGAGCACCTGCAGGCCTTCGAGCTGAATCCGGAGCCTTACCGGCGCGGCGAGAGACCGCCGCTGGACGGTTCGGGGCACGAGCATCGCAAGTAGGGGGGTGACATCTTCGCCACGAGGCCGCGCGGAGATTCTTGGAAACAGAAAAGTGCTGAAAAGGAGACTTTTCCGCACTGCCACCTAACGCCTTACGGCGAAACACTTTGGGTATGCACTAATTCCGCTGCGCTGCTTGACAGTTTTACACTTTATAAAGTATAATCTTTGCCGACGGCCGCATGGCGGCTGCCGCTTCAATTCAAGGCATCTCGGAGAGGGGATAGCCATGATCAGTCTTATCGACCGCGTCATCGGTGTGTTCAGCACCGATATGGGTATCGACCTCGGGACCTGCAACACGCTCGTCTGCGTGCGCGGGGCGGGCATCGTCCTCAACGAGCCCTCCGTGGTCGCCGTCAAAAAAGGCACCAACCAGATCCTCATGAACGGCCAGGCCGTCGGCAGCGCCGCCAAGGAGATGCTCGGGAAATGCCCTGGGAACATCGAGGCCATCCGGCCCATGAAGGACGGCGTCATCGCTGACTTCGATATCACCGAAGCGATGATCAAGTACTTCATCCAGAAGATCCACAAGCGCAAGGGCTGGTTCCGCCCGCGCGTCATCGTGGCGCACCCGAGCGGGATCACGGGCGTCGAGAAGCGCGCGGTGCTCGCCAGCGCAGAACGCGCCGGCGCCCGCCAGGTCTTCCTCGTCCCCGAGCCCATCGCTTCAGGCATCGGCGTCGGCCTGCCGATCCAGGAGCCGACCGGGTCGATGGTCGTCGACATCGGCGGCGGTACTTCCGAAATCGCCGTCCTGTCCCTCGGAGCCGTTGTTGCGTGCAAGTCGATCCGGGTCGCCGGCGACGAGCTGAACGACTCGATCATCAAGCACTGCAAAGAGAACTACAACCTGTACATCGGCGAAAACTCGGCCGAGAAGATCAAGATCGAGATCGGCTCCGTGTCGCCGCTCGAGAAGGAACTCCAGATGCAGGTCCGCGGCCGCGACGTCGTGACGTCGATGCCCCGGAGCATCGTGGTGTCGAGCGCCGAGGTCCGGACCGCGCTCCTCGATCCCGTCTCACGGATCATCAAGGCGATCAAGGAAACCCTCGAGCAGATCCCGCCGGAAATCAGCGCGGACCTGGTCGACAGCGGCGTCACCCTGGCCGGCGGCGGCGCTCTTCTCCGCGGCATCAAGCAGGCGATCATGCGGGAGATCGACATTCCCGTGACGATCGCCGACGACCCCCTCACGGCGGTCGCGCGCGGCACGGGCGTCATCCTCGACAACCTGGACCGGCTGCGGGACAGCATCGAGTCCTCGGAAGACATCGACTAACGGAGGCTCGCCGTGCGCCGCCTCCACTGGACATGGGCCGTCCCCGCCGCGCTCGCAATGGCGGCGGGAGCGCTCATCCTCCTGCAGTCGCGTCTTCCCACCGGGCCGCGCTTTGCGCCCTTCGCCATCCTCCGCCCGCTCTCCGAGTGGCGCGGCGGCGGGGAGGACGTGAAGCGCCTGCAGGCCGAGAACGCCGAGCTGCTTTCGGCGCTGCTCGAGTCGCAGCGAAAGGCGGGGGAGTTCGAAGTGCTGCTGAAGAAAGTGAGCGCGTACCGCGAAGCGGGGATTGCGGATTCGCCGCGCGTCCTCCCGGCTTCCGTGATTCTCGGCGAGGACGCTTCGACGTGGCACGGCACCCTCATGATCGACAGGGGAACGCGCGACGGCGTCCGGCAGGGCATGGTGGTCGTCGAGGGCCCGAACGTTGTCGGGAGGATTTTCGAAGCGGGCGAAACCATTTCGCGGGTCCGGCTCGTGAACGACCCGGCGTTCCGCATGAAGGCGGCGGCGGTGAAGAAGGGCGCGGGGGCGGGGGCGACGGGAATCCTGGCTGGAAGCGGCGACGGGATGTGCCGGCTGGAATACGTGCTGGACCGGGAGCCGGTCACGGAAGGCTGGGTGATCGTGACGGTCGCCGATCCCGAGCGCGGGTGGCCCGCGGGGCTGCTGGTGGGCGACGTCATGAAAGGCGGAAAGGGCGCGGGCGTTTACGGCGAGATCGTGGTGCGGCCGCGCGCGGACTCGAAATCGCTGAGGCATGTGCTGGTCCTGCTGGGAAAGCAGTGAGCGTCGCGCGGAAGGACACCGCTTGAACTGGATCGTCTTCGCATTCCTCGCCGCCCTCGCGACTGTCTCCCAGCTCGCGGTCGTGCCCTTGTTTGCCATCGGCCACGCCGTGCCGGACGTCGGGATCATCGTCCTCGCCGCCATTGCGCTTCGCACCGGGCGCAACACCGCCTGCATCGCCGGCTGGACGCTCGGCCTCATGCGCGACCTGACGGGCGGAAGCGGCCCGGGGCCGTTCGCGCTGACGTTCCTCCTCGCGGCGCTTCTGACCAACCTGCTCCGCGGCGGCCTGTTCCCGTCGCGGCCGGTGGGGATGGGCATCGCGTGCTTCATCGCGGCCTGCTCGGCGCACGCGCCCTACGGGGTCGTGCTGGCGATCCGCTACGGGATGGGATTCTGGGGCGCCGTCGGCCACACGCTCGCCGTCGCGCTCTTCACCGCGATCGTCGGCGCGCTCGCCGCGAAGCCCTTCGCGAAAATCCGCGGCGTCGCCGGGTGGGCGCCGGAGCGGGAGATGCTCGCGTGACGAAGCTTCGCGTGGCGCTCTTCAGTTTCCTCCTCCTGCTCCCATTCGGGGCGCTGGAAGCGCGGCTGTTCTACATGCAGATCCTGGACGCGGAGGAATTCCGTTCGCGCGGGGACATGACGCGGACGTGGGTGGAAGTGGTCCCGACGCCGCGCGGGCGGGTTTTTGACCGGAACGGGGAGCCGCTGGCGGGGGAGGAGCGGTGTTTCGACGTGGATTTCGTGCCGGCGGATTTCGAGCTGCCGCGGCAGAAGGGCCGGGAGCCGGAACTGGACTACGGGCGGCTTGCGCGGGTGATGCGGGATGTTCTGGCGCTGGTGGGGGCGGGAGCGGGGTTTGATGACCGCCAGTGCGCCGTGATGTTGAAACAGCGGGTTTACCCGATGAAGAGCGTGCTGGGTGCGGACGGGAAGACGCTGGTGGTGCCGGACCAGGAGCAGATCGGGGCGATGCTGCGCGCCGGGGGCGTGGCGCCCCGGACGGAGCCGGCGCAGATGTACCTCAAGGCGGTGAGGGCGCTGAAGCTGGCGGATCGCGCGGTGCAGGCGCGGTGCAGCATCCCGGGGAAGCCCGTGGGGGCGCGCGACCGCCGCACGATGGTGCGCCAGGAGTGGCGCCAGCCGCAGCGCCTCTGGCAGGGGCTCACTTACGACCAGGTCAGCGAGGTCGCGATCGACGAGGATCAGTTCCCGGGGCTGGAAATCCGCTCGCGCACCAAGCGCATGTACCCGGCCGGGCGCGGCGCGTGCCAGGCGATCGGCTACGTCGGCCAGACTTCGGAGGACGAGTACGCGCGCCTCGAGAAAGCGGGAGTCTTCCGGCGCGAGATGGGCCTGGAGTTGACGGAGGAAGAAAAGGAATTCCGGCGCCAGATGGAGGCGGAAGCGGCGAAAGACGGCCGCACCGTCCACTGGCCCGACCGCGTCAACCCCGCCCTCGCCGGCACCATCACCCCCGAGGAATACGAGCGCCTCGAGTTCCGTGGCGCCTTCTACGGCGACTGGGTGGGGCGAAGCGGGATCGAGCTGGAGTACGAGGAGATCCTGGCAGGCGAGCGCGGAATCGAACGGCGCGCGAAAAACGCCATCACCAAGCGCGAATGGGTTGTGGAGCGCTTCGAACCCGTGCCGGGGAAGGACGTGAGCCTGACCCTGGACATGAAACTGCAGAGGAAAGCAGAAGAGCTGCTCGACACGCTCCCGCTCGGGCTGAAAGGATCGATCGTCGTGCTCGACGCGAAGACCGGCGAGGTCCTCGCGCTCGCGAGCGCTCCCGGCTACGACGCGAACTGGCTGATGCCGCCGATCGGCAAGGAAGAATGGCAGCTCCTGACCGACGCCGAGGCGGCGCCGATGCTGAACCGCGCGGTGTCGGGGCGGTATCCACCGGGATCGTGGTTCAAGGCGATCACCGCGGCCGCGGCGCTGGAGAATGGGAAAGTCACCGCGCAGGACAAATTCGAATGCCGCGGCTACTACTACCCGGAGAAGAAAAAATTCGGGTGCTGGATCGCTTCGCTTGGCGGCGCCCACGGATTGCTCGATCTGCGCGAAGGGCTGGCGCGCTCGTGCAACTGCGTCTTCTTCGAAGTAGGCAACCGCGCCGGCATCGATTCGATCGCCGAAATGGCCGCCCGTTTCGGCGTAGGGCGTCGAAGCGGCATTGACCTTCCCAGCGAGGCCGCTGGTCAGGTTCCCTCGCCCGTCTGGCGTCGCGCCCACGGCGGCGGGCGCTGGGGATTGGCGGACACGCTGAACAATTCGATCGGCCAGGGCGAAATGCTCGTGACGCCTCTTCAGGGCGCGCGCGTCATGGCGGGCCTCGCGACCGGCCGGCTGCCGGTTCCCCGGATGCGGCTGGACTCGGAACCGCGCTACGAGGAGCTCAACCTCAAGCAGTCCACCCTCGACGAAATTCGCTCCGGGTTGCAGGCCGTGACGATGGAGGAGTTCGGGACCGCTTACAAGAGCGGGCTCCGTTTTTTCAAGGCCGCCGGCAAGACTTCCACCGCCCAGTCGAGTTCTCGCGCTCGGGCCGAAGAGCACCACGGCTGGTTCGCGGGGTACGCGCCGTACGACGACCCGAAGTACGCGTTCTGCGTGATGGTCGAGCACGGCGGGGCGGGAAGCCACGTCCCGGCGACGGTGGCGGCGCGGCTGTTGCACGCGATCTGGCCGGAAGTGGAGCTTCCCGGGGACGTGCTGAAGCCCACGACGCCGACTTCCAACTACGACAACACGCCTCCGTCGGCGCCTGCGGACTCGACGGACGACGAGGGCGACGCGGGGGCGGCCGAAGGCCCTTCTCAGGAACCCGGCAGTTCGCCGGCGGGGGAGCCGCGATGACGCTTCCCGGAAAACTCTTTTCGCCGTCGATCCCGATCATTCTCTCGGTGTTGCTCCTGGTTGGCGTGGGGCTGACGTCGATCTACGAAGCGGCGCCCGTGAAATTGCCGACCGAGGGCGGGATGCACGCGGCGGCGACCGTCGCGCTGAAATCGTTCTTCGGGAAGCAGTGCGTCGCTGCGATCGTCGGCGCGATCGTGGCCTTTGTCGTGTCGAGGTTGCGTCCGCAGCGCATCCGCTCGGCCGGCTATTCCCTGTACGGCGCGTGCCTCGGCGTGCTCGCCGTCCTCTTCGTGCTCGGCCGCGTCCGCAATGGCGCGCGCTCGTGGTTCGTGCTCGGGCCGATCTCGATCCAGCCCAGCGAATTCATGAAACTGTTTTTCGTGCTCACGCTCGCGCGATTTTTCATGTGGCGCAAGGCGCCGGACCGCTTCACGCGCCTCCTCGCCCCCGCGGCGATCGCCCTCGTGCCGTTCGCGATCATCCTGCTCCAGCCCGACCTCGGCACCGCGCTGATCTTCCCGGCGATGTTCGTCGCCATGCTTTGGGTGGCGGGGTGCCGGAAGCGTTACATCGCGTTCGGGTTCATCGCGCTCCTCATCGGGACGCCGCTGGCGTACAAGTTCGGGTTCAAGGAGTACCAGAAGAAGCGCTTCGAGGCCTTCCTGAACCCGCAGGCGATGAGCCAGGACGCGGGGTTCCAGCTGGTGCAGTCGCAGCGTGCGATCGGGTCCGGCCGCTGGGCGGGGCGCGGGTTCGGCGAGTCGGAGCAGGAGGGATCGGACGCGTTCGTGCCGGAGCGGCACAATGATTTCATCTTCTCCGTGATCGGCGAAGAGTGGGGATTCCTGGGCGCGTCGCTCGTGCTGGCGCTGTACCTGACGCTGCTGATGGCGATGGTGCTCGGTGCCTACCGGGCCCGGGATCCGTTCAGCCGGCTGGTGCTGACCGGGATGTCCGCGGGATTTGCCACACAGATTTTCGTGAATATAGGAATGACGATCGGGCTCGCCCCGATTACCGGAATTACGCTGCCTTTCCTGAGTTACGGCGGTTCGTCGCTGGTGGCCTCGATGCTGTCGGCGGGGGTGGCCTGGAACGTGGTCTCGCAGCAGACGATGAGCTTCTCGGGGAAGGATTTTCAGGAAGGCGCCGGGGAAGTTCTGGACATGGGGACGGACCCGTGGAGGCGGTAGCTGTAAATCATTACTGTATAATGGTTTGAAGCGCTTTCAACGCTTTCTCAACCCTGCTGATTAGCCTTGACTCTTTCCCGCCGCGGGCTATAATGCTCCCTTCGAAAAAGTCCCTAACTCGGGAGCTAGCCTAGGCTTATGTCAATCAAAGGCGCTAAGGACGCGGCTTCGACCCGCAAGGCCGTCCGAAACCTCGTCAAGTCGCTTCAGCGTCGCTATAAGCCCAATCACATCAAGCACGGCAAGTCCTCCACCGAACACCTCGTCTACGTCATCCTCGCCCAGAAAAATCCCGAGCGCCGCGCCGCGGCCGCTATGCACGATATCAGCGCCCAGTTCGCCGGGTGGAACGAAGTCCGCGTCTCCTCCGTCCTCGAAATCGGCGACGTCCTCAAGGCCCACAACGTCCTTAACCCGCTCCAGAAGGCCGAGCAGATCATCCGCTCCCTCGGTCGCACCTTCTCGGACGCCCACAAGTTCAAGCTCGAGGACCTCACCCGCGACGACGCCGAAGACACCCGCGTCTACATGGCCCGCAAACTCGGCCTCCCCGCCCAGGTCGTCGCCGATTACCTCTTCTCGGCTTTCGGTTACAGCAAACTCCCCGTCGATGACACCGTCGGCCGCCTCCTGTTTCGCCTCGGCCACGTCGAACTGAAGCACGAGTTCCCCAAGCTCGAGAAAACGCTGAGCGAGGGAATTACTACTCGCGAAGCGTCCGATTCGTACCGCGTTCTCGAGGCCTTCGCCTCCGAGGTCTGCCTCGAGAAGGATCCTGCCTGCGCCCGCTGCCCGCTCTTCGCGGATTGCCCCGATGGACAGGCGCGTAAAGCTGCGGCCGAAGCGGCCAAGCTGGCGCCGCCGCCGCCCCCGCCGCCGCCCGTTCCTGAGACTCCTGCTCCCGCGCCGAAGCACGGGTCGCACCACGGTCCTGCCAAGCCGGGCGCACCGGCTCACGGCACCGCGAAACCTGGATTCCATCCGCCCGCAAAGGCCGCCTCGGGCAAGCCCGTCCCCAAGCTCGCGTTCGCCTCTCTCCCCACGACCCGCGCGCACCCCCCGGGAGGCTCTTCCAAGTCGAAGCGCTGACACCCGCGCTGTTCGTATCGCTTCCCGCCGGCCCTCTCGCGGTATAATCTCTTCCAGAATTCCGCCGTTTCGACAAACAGGAGAATCGCATGTCCGGCCACAGCCACTGGGCGACGATCAAGCACAAGAAAGCCGCCACCGACGCGAAGAAGGGCAAGGCGTTTTCGAAGGTCGTGAAGCTGATCATGGCGGCCGCGAAGCGAGGCGGCGGCGACCCGAAGATGAACCTGAAGCTGGCGTACGCGCTTGAGGAGGGCCGCGCGTGCAACCTGCCGAAGGACACGGTCGAGAAGGCGATCAAGAAGGGAACGGGCGAACTCGAGGGCGTGAATTACGAGGAAGTCACGTACGAGGGGTACGGCCCGGGCGGCATCGCCATCGTGGCCGACGCGCTGACCGACAACATTCACCGCACCGTCTCCGAGATCCGGAAGATCTTCGAGTCCAAGGGCGGCAAGATGGGCGACAGGAATTGCGTGGCGTTCATGTTCGACAAGAAGGGCGTGATCCTGATCCCGAAGGGCACGCTGAACGACGACAAGGCGATGGAGCTGGGCCTGGAGATCGGCGCGGAGGATGTGCAGCCGGTCGAAGAGGGCTACGAAGTGACCTGCTCGCCGGCGGATTTCGCGACGGTCGTCAACGCGCTCAAGGCGAAGAAGATCGAACCTGTCACCGCCGGCATCCCGCGCATCGCCAAGGACCGCATCGACCTGGATTTCGACAAGGCGCAGAAGGCCGTCAATCTCATGGAAGCGCTCGAGGAGCACGACGACGTCAACGAGATCGCTTCGAATTTCAATCTGCCGCGCGGGTTCGTCCCGGCGGAATAGTCCGCGAGGAGAGGCTCATGTCCCGGATCCTGCTCAAAGGCGTGGCGGGCATCGTGAAGGATGAAACCTTCACGATCGAGTCCGGGCAGGATGTTGTCGTCGGCCGGAGCCGTGGGTGCGAGATTTCGCTGAAGGCCTGCAAGGCGTACTCGCTGATGGAGCCGGAGGCGCGCGAGAAAGACGAGGGGCTGCTTACGGTGTCGCGCAAGCACGTCAGGGTCCGGTTCATCAAGCCCGACTCGATCGAGGTTGAGGACCTGAGCTCGAACGGGACTTTTCTCGACGGGAAGAAGGTCGAGAAGATGACGATCACGGACCTGCAGCTGAAGCCGTACGAGCTGCGGCTAGGCCGGCGCGAGACGTTCCGGATGGAATTCGCTTCCTGAGTCCCCGGCCATGCCCCGCGCCCCGCGCCTGCTGATTACGCTCGGCGACCCGCTAGGGGTCGGTCCCGAGATCGCCGCCGCCGCGAAGAAGGCTTTTCCGCACGCCCGGCTCGTGGGACCGCGTGCGTTCCACGCCGACATCGAGACCGCGTGTGAGGCTCTTCCCAAACGCCGCGGGCCTTGCGCGGAAGCCGGCGCCGCGGCGATGGCGGCGCTTCGGATGGCCGCCGGGATGTGCCAGGGCGGAGAAGCGGACGCGGTGGTGACGGCGCCGATCTCCAAGGAGGCGCTGAAGCTGGCGGGGGAGCCGTTTCCGGGGCACACGGAATTTTTCGCGAAGGTCTGCGCGGTGCGCCGGCCGGTGATGGCGTTCAGCGCGGGGGACCTGTTCGTGAGCCTGGTGACGATCCACATCCCGCTCAAGCGAGTGCCGATGGCGGTGACGCGCGAAGCGGTGCTGTCGGCGATCGAACGGACGGACGCGGCGCTTCGCGAGTGGTTCGGGAAATCGCGGCCGCACATCGCGGTGTGCGGGCTGAACCCGCATGCCGGGGAGGGTGGGATTTTCGGGCGCGAAGAGATCAAGGTGATCGGGCCGGCGATCGAGGAGGCGCGAAAGAAAAACATCGACGCGACCGGGCCGCACCCCGCGGACTCGCTCTTCGCAAAACGCGATTTCGACGGTGCGGTCGCGATGTACCACGACCAGGGGCTTGTGGCTGTGAAGGCGCTGGCCTGGAAGACCGCGGTGAACGTGACGCTGGGTCTGCCGTTCGTGCGGACGTCGCCGGACCACGGGACGGCGTTCGACATCGCGGGGAGCGGCAAGGCGGACCCGACGTCGATGATCGAGGCGGTGAAACTGGCGGACCGGATCGTGCGGGCGAAGGCGAAGGGAAACCTGTTCTAAGCCGGGCCGGGAATGTGATTTCCGTTTTCAGATCGGTCGCAAGCTCTCTGCAACGAACCCTGAGCGCGTGAGAAACCGTCGCCTGAAGGCACGCGGCGCCGGCCCGGACGGCGCGCCTGGAAAACCCCAGAATCCGCTGCGAACACCTCTCGCGCGCCGGACGGACTGGTGTCGCGGGCCGCAGGGCGACGGTTTCTCAGGCGCTCAGGGGACGTCCACCTGGATGTCCTGGCGCTTCCCGCCGCGAACGATGGTCAGCTTGAGCTTGGCGCCCAGGGTGAGCTTCTGCCGGACGTAGGCAAGGAACTCGGCCTCGGTGGCCTGCATGGGCTGGCCGTTGACGCCGATGACGAGGTCGCCGTTCTGGAAGCCGGCGTTCGTGGCGGCGCCGTTCTTGTAGACGTTCTTGACCTTGAGGCCGCCCGCCTTGATCCCGGCGGTTTTGCGTTCATCGTCGGACATCGCGATCATCAGCATCCCGAGGCGGAGGTCGCCGCAGGAAGTGCGCCAGGTGAAGTCAGCGGCCTTGCGCCATTCACCGGCGAGGGTGGCGGTGAGGGTTTTGCGTTCGGCGCCGCGGGTGACTTCGATTTTCAGCGAAGCGGCGTCGGGGGAGTTCTGCAGGATCCACTGGACGTCGGCGATGGAGACGATCGGCTGCCCGTTGATGACCTCGAGGGTGTCGCCCGGCAGGACGCCCGCCTTCGCCGCCGGGGTCCCCGCCGCGACCGCGGAGACCTTGATGCCGCTGGCCGGGTCGACCGTCATGCCGATTGCGTCCGGCATCGGGTACGTGTAGAGGAGGTTCGCCGGAAGCGGTTTCTTCTCCATCAGCATGGACCGCCGCACGCCGCGCCACACGTGGTGGCAGTGGATGCAGCCCTTCGGGAAATTCGGGTTCCGGAACATCTGCTCGAGGGACGGCATGGTCTCGGGCAGCTTCCATTCGTAGGCCTTGCCGGTCTTGGGTGCGAGCGCGGCCTTGTTGGCGGGGAAGCCTTTGTGGATGTCGAGGGCGCGGGACATCGCGGTCTTGAAGGCTTCGATATTGAACTGCGTGTCGGTGGCGTCCTTGCGGGACCCGTAGCGCCCGTAGATGGTGAGGTCGGGGCTCAGGAAGAACGCGCAGAACGTCAGGTCGAAGTCGAACTGGAAGATCGAGGTATCGACGCCGCGCATCTGGACGGCGCGGACGCACACGAACTGTTTCGCCAGTTCCTCGGTTCCGTTCTCGAGACGGGCAACCTGCCCGTCAAACTTGAAGCAAGTCGCTCAGGGCACTCACCGGAAGACGACGAGGAGCGGCTTGTTGTCGCGCTTTGCCTGGGCGATGGCGGTGGGAATGTCGTCGTAGATCCACTGGCTCGAGATGTTCGGGTCGTCGCCGACCTTGGCCCGGCGGTCGGCGGGCTTGTCGTCCGCGGTGAGGCGCATCGCGGACGAGGCGGTAAGGAAGACGGCGAGGGCGACGGTGGCGAAGCAGCGCGAGCGGAGCATCGGGGGTGGAGTCCTTTTCGGGTTAACGAAAGGACGGGGAAGTCAGGGAAGTGTTACACCCGGAACGCGGGAATGCTGCCGCTGAAAAGAGGCGCCGTAATCCCTGTTCCCGCAATGGGTTGTGGCGTCGCGAACTCAGAGCGTGAGCAAAAATCCGGCGTGTCTGGCTGCGTCGGCCCAGGGATCGTTAGTGGAAAGGTCTTTCGGTGGAGGGCCGACTCCGCCCGACCCGCGCGGATTTTTGTCACGCTCTGACTCACATATTCCGTCGAGTTGTGATCCATTCCGAGGTTTTCGGTGTTTGAGGAGCCATCGCCTACAACACCCTCAAACTCCTCGCGCTGGTCTGACAGCTTTCGGATCGGCCGCAAGCTTTCGGCAACGAAGCATGAGAGCGTGAGAAACAGTCGCCCGCAGGCACGCGGCGCCGGCCCGTCCGGCGCGCCTCGAAAAATCAGATTCCACTCCGAACACCTCTCGCGCGCCGGATGGGCTGGTGTCGCGGGCCGTAGGGCGAATGTTTCTCACGCTCTCATGGAATGTCGATCGACAGCTCCGTCTTCTTCCCGTCCCGCACCAGCTCGAACTTCACCTTCTGCCCCAGCAGGAACTTCTGCCGGAGAAGCGCGAGGAATTCCTTCTCGGTCGCGGGAACCGGTTCGCCCCCGACTTTGACAAGGATGTCGCCCTCCACAAACCCAAGTTTCCTGCCACTGCTCCGCTCGTGCATCCGCAGGATCTTGAGGCCGCCTTCCTTCACCCCGGCCGCCGTCCGCTCTTCGGCCGTCAGCGGGCCCGAGGGAAACCCGGGGCGCAGGTCGCCCGCCGATTCGCGCCACGAGATCTCGGTCGACTTGCGCCAATCGCCGCACAGCGCGACCGTGAATGTTTTCTTTTCGGCACCGCGCGCCACGCTGATTTTCAGCGACTCATTGTCGGCGCAATTCTGAAGAGCGAACTGGATGTCCGCGAGCGAAACGATGGGCGCTCCGCCGATCGTCTCGACCACGTCCCCCGCAGCCAGTCCGGCCTTCGCGGCGAGCGAGTCCTTCACCGCTTCAGTAACCTTCACCCCGTCCACCGCGTCCATCCGCATCCCGAATGAATCCGGGAAGGGGTAGACGTAGATGAGCGAATCGGGAAGCGGCGTCTTCTGCATGAGCATGCTGCGCCGCACGCCTTTCCAGGCCATGTGGCAGTGGATGCAGTTCTTCGGGAAATTGTCGTCCTTGTAGCGCTCCTGGAGCGACGGCATCGACTCGGCGGTTTTCCACGGGTACGCCTTCCCCTGCTTCGGCTTCAGCGTTTCCTTGTTGCCGGGGTACGCCTTGTGGATCGCCGCGGCGCGTTCCATCGCGGCCTTGAGCCCGGCGACCGAGTAGAGGATCTCGGTCTTGTCGCCGCCCCCGGCCTGCGAGCCGTAACGCCCGTACACGGTCATGTCGGCGTTCAGGAACATCGCGGACCAGGTCTGGTCGAAATCGTACTGGAAGACCGCGGTGTCCAGCCCGCGCATCTGGATCAGGCGGACGCAGACGAATGATTTCGAAATCTCGGCGAGCTCGCCGTCGAGCTTCGCAACTTTCTCGTCGAAGGACTTCAGCTCCTTGCAGGGCGGGCAGCGGAAGACGGCGAGGAGCGGCTTGTTTTCTTTCTTCGCCTGCTCGACCGCGGCGGGGAGGTCGTCGTAGATCCAGGCGGGCGAAAGCTCGGCGGTGTCTTTCGCCGCCTTTGCCTTTGCCGCGGGATCGCCGGCGGTCGAGAGAAGCGCGGCGGAAAGGGCGAGCAGGAAGGCGAAGGCGACGAGGCAGAGGGGTTTCATGGGGGAGGCTCGAAGGGGGACGGGGGGTGGCGAAGGCGGACAAGGTGACATACGAACGGACGAATGATCAATGCGCAAATTTCAATTCTCAATATTCGATGAACAACGGATGAATGCGAGGGGGCGGACTCGTTCATGTGGCGAACTAAGCCCGCGCCAGTTCCTCGAGGTGCGCCATGACGCATTGCGGCAATGCCTCCAGGTCGTACCCGCCTTCCAGCACGCTGGCCACCGGCCGCTTCAGCGTCTTCACGATCCTCGTCAGCTCCGCGAAGTCCTCGACTTCCAGGTTCAACCCGCCGATCGGGTCGGCCCTCCATGCGTCGAACCCCGCGGAAATCAGGACAAGCTCGGGATCGAACTTGCGGCACGGGCCGCCGATCACTTCCGCGAACACCGACTTGAACGTCTCCGGTTTCGTGTTGTGCGGGAACGGCGCGTTTATCGTGAATCCCAGGCCGCGTCCGCTTCCGGTCTCCGAGCGCGCCCCGGTCCCGGGATAGAACGGCCACCGGTGGGTCGAAAAATAGAGGACGTCCGGATCCTCGTAAAAAATGTCCTGCGTGCCGTTTCCGTGATGCACATCCCAGTCCACGATCAGGACGCGCTTTGCCTGCTTCGCGGCGAGGGCCACATTATTGAAGAGGCAGAAGCCCATCGCCCGGTCGCGGGTGGCGTGGTGCCCCGGCGGGCGGACCAGCGCGGCGGCGGGGCGGCCGGCCAGCGCGGACCGGGCGGCGTCCCGCGCGGCACCGGCGGCGAGAAGGGCGGCGCGGAGGGACCCGGAAGAGGTCGGCGTGTCCCCGTCGAGTTCCGAGGGCGCTTCTTCGCACGCCGAAACCACTCGCTCAACGTGCTGCGCCGTGTGGATCTCCGCGAACTCCGTGCGCTTCGCCGCCCGCGGCTCGGTCCATTCCCAGCCTTCGTGCGCGGGGCCGATCGCCTTCACGATCGCTTCAAGCCGGGCAGGCGACTCAGGGTGCCCGATGGGCGTGACGTGCCCGTTGCAGTCCGGGTGCGTGTAGAGGAGCATGGCGGCATGGTACGTCCGCCCCGCAAATTCGTGGTGCTCTGCGCGCCGAACGCGTTCAAGGGCTCGCTGACGGCGATGGAAGCGGCGCGCGCGATGGCTCGCGGGGTACGCCGGGCCGGCGCGAAACCTGTTCTTCTCCCGGTCGCCGATGGCGGCGACGGGACGGCGGCGGTGCTGGGGGGGAAGCGCGTGAAGATGACGGCGACGGGGCCATACCACGAGCGCCTGAAAGTCGAGTATCGGCGGCGCGGCGGCGAAGCGATCGTGGAAGTCGCGCAGGTCGGGCTGGCACGAACGCTCCGGCGCGATCCCTCGAAGGCGACCATCCAGGGAGTTGTCGACATGGTCCTCCATGCGGTGGACCACGGCGCACGAAAGATCACGATCGCCCTGGGTGGTTCCGCGACAGTCAACGCCGGAGTGGACCTCGGCGAAGCGCTCTACAAGAAGCGAGGTTTTCTGAAGCTTCTGGGCCTCTTCGATGTGGCCACCTTGTTTCTGGACGCGCCCAGGCTTTTCGGGCCCCAAAAAGGTGCGTCCCAGGACGACGTCCGAAGCTTCGAGCGGACCTTCCGTCACCTTGCGCGCCTGCCCTTTTTTCGAAAGCCGGCGCGAACGAAAGGATCCGGCGCGGCGGGTGGCATCGGTTTCATGATCGCGGCGCTCGGGGGGCGGCTTTTGCCGGGCGCGGATTTCGTCCTTAGGGCGCTTCACTTTGATGACGCGCTGCGTCATTGCAACCTCGTCCTGACGGGGGAAGGCAAGTGGGACCGGACGACGCGCGAGGGAAAGGCTCCGTGGGCGGTGATGAGGGCGGCGAAGCGAGCCGCTGTGCCATGTGTTGCCCTGTGCGGGACGGTGACGGGAAAACCGCGCGGGGTGCGGCCGATTGCCCGAACTCCGCAGGAAGGAATGCGTCATGCCGCCCGGCTGCTGGAGGAAGCGGCCTTCGGAGAAGTGAAAACTTTGCTAAATCAGGAATGAACGGCGCTCCAGGGCCGTTCTCAAGGGTGGCGCGAGGTTCGCGCTTGCCCTGTCCCCACGCCTTCCTGTAGGGTGGCTCCCATGAAGTTCCGCCGGCTATCGCCTCTCGTCGCCCTCGCGTTCTTCGCGGCCCAGGTCGCTTCGAGCGTGTGCGCGGCGTCGATGGCGCAGGTGGCGGAAGCGGGGAAGAAGCCGGTGCGCTCCTGTTGTGCGAAGCACGACGAGCACGAGCCGAAGTCTCCCGCGCCGGCCCGGGATGAGTGCTGCTGCTCGGATGGCGGGCACGTCGCCGTCCTGGACGAGCCGGCGCTCCAGGTTCCGCTGCCGGAAATCGATGCGCCGGCTGTTGTTGAAGTTCTCCATGCCGGCTTGACGGTGGTCCCGGCGCCGTTTGAGGGGCCGCCAGGGCGAGGACCGGACATTCCCTTGTTCACGCTTCACAGGACGCTGCTGATCTAGCGCGCCGGGCATTCCGCGTCGATGTTTTTATTTCGCGGTCCCCGTGTACCCAGGTGCTCCCGTGTGGAAGCTCACGCTCTCGTTGGCGCTTTCCCTCATCCCGGCCGTCGCGTTCGCGCACGATCCCGTGCGCGACCCCGTCTGCGGGATGATGATCGATCCCGAGCACGCCCCGGCGACGGCGGACTATCTCGGGAAGAAATACTGGTTCTGCCAGGAGTCGGAGCACGCCCAGTTTGTCGCAGACCCGGCGAAATACGTGTCGGTGGTCCGCATCCAGCGATGGTCGGGAGCGGGGGCCTTCGTCGTCACGATCGACCCCGGATCCCCGGCGGTCGGGACCGAAGTGCGGCTGCGCGCACTGTTCGCCCCGCGCAAGGGCGACGGCGTGGACGAGTCCTCGCCGGTCGAGCTCAAGGACGCCGTCGTCCACTTCTACGACGTGGACCGCGATCACGCCCCCCGCGAGGTCGCTGTCCGCCTCCAGCCGGTTTCGGGGCGCATCTATGGAGCGCTTCATCTCGCGGAACGCGAAGAAGAAACCAGGTTTGTTGTCGAGGCAACGACCGCCGCGG
Source organism: Planctomycetota bacterium (assembly GCA_021413805.1). Classification (GTDB taxonomy): domain Bacteria; phylum Planctomycetota; class MHYJ01; order WSZJ01; family WSZJ01; genus WSZJ01. Next base: position 17,497 of record JAIOPR010000053.1, on the reverse strand, counting down.
GCGACCCGGTGAGGCTGATCGGGTCCTTCAAGCCCGTCGCCGCGCCGCCCCCGGCGCCCGAGGACCGCCCGTTCGACATGGCCCGCCAGCACGAAGTCATGCGCCGCTTCGGCCGCGAGTGGCTTGCCCTCGGCGTCGAGATCGAGAAGGAAAAGCCCGACCGCGCCGCGATCGCCGCTTCCGTCGGGCGCATCGAGGACGAACGTAAGCGGCTCCCGCAATTCATGCTTCACGTCAACGAGGAGGACAAGCCGGAGTTCGTGCGTTACGGGGAGGATCTGGCCGCGCCGTTGGCGGCGCTGGGGGCGCTGGGGGCGAAGGGCGACTACGCGGGGGTCCGGGCGCAGATGCGCAAGCTGGACGAAGAGAGTTGCCTGAAGTGCCACCTGAAATTCCGCTGGGACATTGTGCGGGATCTGTCGCGGTTTCCGCGGGTGGAGCCGGCGAAATGAAGGCGCGCACGGGCGGCGTGCTCGTGGTGGGTGCGGTGCTGGTCGCCGCCGCGGTGGCGTTGTCGCCGTGGGGGAGGCGGGCCGCCGAGCCGGTGCGGGAGGCGCGTCCCCCGGCGGTCGTCTGGCTGGAGGAGCGCGTGCGGCACGGCGTGCTGCCCGGCGATCCGGACGCGGGGAGGGCGCTCTACCAGGTCCACTGCGCGACCTGCCACGGCACGGGGGGCGCGGGTGACGGCCCGGCCGCCGCCTCGCTCTGGCCCCGCCCTCGCGATCATTCCGACGCTTCCTACATGAACGCTCGCAGCGACGAGAACCTGTTCGAGGCCATTCGCGGCGGCGGGCCTGAGGTCGGCCGCTCGAAGCTGATGCCGCGCTGGGACGACCGGTTCGATGCGCTTCAGATATGGGCCCTGGTGGCCTACGTGCGGACCCTCGCTCCGCCGGTGCCGTCGGGAGCGCCGCCGCACGCGAAGGTGGTGGACCGCGAGACGATCCTGTCTGACGAGCGGTTGGCCCGTGCCGGGGGCGGCGTTCGTCGGGTGGCGGTTCACGGGCTGCAGGACGAAAAGGGCGGGATCGCCGGGTACATGATGTATCCGTCCGCTGAAGTCGCAGGCGTGCGGATCGGGATGTCGCTCGCGTTCGGGCCGGACGCGCGGCTGGTGTCGGCGGAGACGCACAAGCGGGTGCGGGTCCGGGGGATCGAGCCGGAAGCGGTGGACCGGTGGTTTGAGAACCTGGGGCGCGGGGTGCTGGAAGGAGCCCCGGAGGCCGAGCGGATCCTGAGGAGCGTGATCGAGGCCTCGGAAACGCGCCTGCGCGAATCCCTGGCGGGGTACGAGGAAAACGTCATCGAGGCGGAGGCGGTGCTGCGAAACCCGCCGAAGAACGCCGGGAGCACGCTCTTCCTCGCGAACTGTGCGCGGTGCCACGGCGCGACCGGCCGCGGCCTGGGCCCCGGGATCGTCGAAGGGCCCTTCCGCCCCCGGAATTTCGCGGACGGGGACCGGATGAACACGTTGTCCGACGAGTACCTGCGGGAAGTGATCGCGCGGGGCGGGCTGCACTGGAACCTTTCGGGCTCGATGCCGGCGTTCGAAACGTTGTCGCGGGAAGACGTTGACGCGCTGGTTGAGCACATCCGCTCGCTGTCCGTCCCGCGGCCCGACCGGGCGTGCCCGTGCAGCGTGCGAATCGGCGTCTGCGCGATGGTGGACGTCGCCGGCCAGTGCCGGTGCCGCGGGATGCACCTGACGGGAGAGAAGTGCCCCCATGAGAAATAAAAACTTCGGAGGAGTTGCCATGATGAAAACCTGTGCCGCGATCGCCGCCGTCACCCTCGCGGGGTGCGCTTCCCCCGCGCCCCGGGCATTCACCGAACGCCCGCCGGACGCCCGGCCCGGCGAAGCTGCGCCGGCTCCCGCGGCCATCGACTGGTCCGACGGCCTCTCGCTCGCCGAGGTCATGTCCTCGATCAGCCGCCACGGCCGCGTCCTCGCGGCGCTGGAGGACCTGGAAGCGGCGCGGGCGCGGCGGGTGACGGCGGGAACGTACCCGCTGAACCCGGAGGTTTCGTTCGACGGCGCGCAGAGCGTGGACGGGGACACGACGACGCTCGGGATCGGTCTCCACCAGACCTTTGAACTCGGGGGGCGTGTGGGAAAACGCGAGGCCGTCGCCGACGCGGGAATCACGCGATCAGCCGCGGAAGCCGAAGACATGCGGCGCGATCTCGGCGGGAAGGCCCGGCGGGCCTACTGGTCGGCCGTCGCGGCCGAACGGCGCGTAGAAATCGCCCGGAAAGCTGCCGAGACCGCGGACAAAGTTGTCGAGGTCGCGACCGCGCGGTTCGACGCCCGCCAGGCGGCCGCGATCGACGTGAACCTCGCGAAGGTCGGCGCCGGTCAGGCCCGCGCCGGTGTCCGGCGTGCCGAAGGAGAGGCCGCTTCCGCCCGCGCTGTCCTCATGGCTTTCGTTCCCGGTGAGGTCCCGGCGACCTGGAACCTCTCCGATCACTTCACCGCGGACCGCCCCGAAGTGGACCTCTCGAAGGCCCTCGCCGCGGCCCAGGGGAACCGCTCCGACCTCGCCGCCCTCAATGCCGCCGCCGAAGAGTCGGACGCTCGCGCCCGGCTGGCGGAAGCCGAGGCCGCCCCCGATCTCGGCGTGGGAATCGGTTACGAATTCGGCCGCGACCGGATCGAGGGCGACGGCGTGGACTTCCGCACCTCTGAGCACTCCGTGAAGTTCGGCCTCTCCCTGACCCTTCCCATCATCAACCGCCGCCGCGGCGAAATCGCCGAAGCCGAGGCCGATCGCCGCCGGTTCATCGCCCTTCACGCCGCCCTCGCCTCCGAAGTCGGGCGCGATGTCTCCGCGGCCGAAGCGCGACTCCGCGCGGCCGGCGACGTCCTCGCGCTCTACGAAAAGGAAATCCTTCCGTCCGCTTCGCGCAATATCGACGACGTCCGCTCGGCGTACGCTGCCGGCGAAGTTGCCATCTCCGAACTCCTGCGGGCCCAGGAATCGTTCCAGTCGGTACAGGGCGAAGCGGTGGAAGCCGAGGCCGCTTACGCCGACGCGCTCGCCGATCTGGAAGCCGCGGTCGGGCGCCCGCTGTCGGAGTTCGCGAAATGAAACGCCCCCCGCTGGCCGCTGTCGCCGTCGCGCTCGCCGCTTCACTGGTTCTCCTCGCCCACGAGGGGCACAAGGCGCTGGAGGCGAAAGGTGTCCGCGTGGAAGGGGACCTGCTGCAGCTCGATCCGCGCACCGAGAAGGCGCTCGGGATCACGTCGACGCCGGCGCGCGAAGGCGTTGTCGAAGAGTTGCTTCCCGTCAGTGCGCGCGCCGCGCTGGCCCCGGGAGCCCGGTCCTTCGGCAGCGCGAGGGCGACGGGAATCGTGACCGAGGTCAACGGTGCGGTGGGCGACCGCGTGAAAGCGGGGGACACGCTGGCCGTGATCGAGTCGCTCGAGCTGGAATCGCTCGCGCTTCAATGGCGCCAGGCCGGCGACGACCTCAAGGTTTCCGAGGACGACCTCAAGCGCGCCCAGTCGCTGACGCCCTCGATTCTCCCCGAGCAGGAGCTGGAGGCGCTTCGGGGCGCGGTGGACGAGCGGCGGATTTCCGCGGCGGCGGCGGAGCAGCGCCTCACGCTGGCCGGGGTTTCGGACGCGGCCCTGGCGGCGATGCGCGCCGGCGGCGACCCCGTCAAGCTGCTTCCGGTGCTGGCGCCCGGTGACGGGATTGTCGTGCACGTGGACGTGGCGCCGGGGCAGACGGTGACGCCGGACCGGCACCTGTTCGAGATCGACGACGACCGGGAATTGTGGGTCGAAGCGGATGTGCCGGAATTGTTCGCGGGGGACGCGGTGGATGGCCGGGCGGCGCGGGCGACGTTTGAGGCGATTCCGGGGAAGTCCTTCGACACGACGCTGGACCGCGTGGCGGCGCGGGTTGACCCGAGGACGCGCACCCTGATGGTGGCGGCGCGTCTCGGTGCCGCGCCCGAACTCCGGCCGGGAACGCCGGGGCGACTCGATATCATCCGTCGTTCCGCGCACGGCATCATCGTGCCGCTCGCGTCGGTCGCGCACCAGGGACTCGAACGGTTCGTGTTCGTCGCGCTCGACGGCGGCCACTACCGGCGCCAGGCCGTGCTGCCCGGCGTTCGGCTCGGGGCGGAAATTGAAATCCGCACCGGGCTCAAGGCGGGCGAAGCGGTCGTCGTCGCCGGCTCGCGCGAGCTTTCATCTCTCTTCGCCGAGGGACGGCTCGACGTCCACATCGAGCAGCTGCGCGAACAGGGCGTGCGCCTCGCCGACGTGGACCTGCGTCCCGTCGAATCGGTGCTTCGCCTCCCCGCGACGCTCCGTTTCCTTCCCGGATCGGCCGGGTTCGTTTCAACCCTTGCCGGCGGAAAGGTGCGGAAGATCCTCGCCTTCCCCGGCGATCGCGTCGAGGCCGGCGCGCCGCTGGCCGAACTGGAATCGGCGGAGGTCCGGGCGGTCGAGGTGGACCTGATCCGAAGCGCAGCCCGCGCGGCGCTTCTCGACAAGCGCGTCGAGGCGCTGCGGGATCTCGAGAAAAAGGGGATCGCCGCGCGCAAGGAGCTTCTGCGCGTTGAGGCCGAACTGCGGTCGGAGCGTGTGGTGGAGCAGGGATTACGGGCGAAGCTCGCGGCCGTCGGGGTGCCGGCATCGGAAGTGGCGGCCGCGGTGTCCGCGCGCAAGTCGCAGGATGTCGTCATCGTCCGTGCCGCGCACGCCGGGGTCGTCATCGTGGCTGACCTCTCCCTCGGCCAGGTCGTCGATGCCGGAGAACAGCTTTTCGAAATCGCCGACCCGACGGCGCTTCGGGCAGAAGGCGCGCTTTCCGAAGCCGTGCTTGCGGGAGGGGCGCCTGCAAAGGGACGCCGGGCGGTCCTGAAGCCGGCGGCGTATCCGGAGCTCAAGTGGACGGCGGTGGTTTCGGCGACGGCACCGGCGGTGGGGACGGGAAATGCGCTGGCGATCTGGGCAGACGTGGCGAACCCGGGGGGCGAGCTGCGGGAGGGGATGGTCGCGGAACTTCTCGTGGTAACGGCGGAGCCGGCGGAGCGGTCGATTGCGGCGCCGCCGGAAGCGCTATGGCCGTCCGGGGGAGCGTGGTACGTGTTCCTGCAGGACGGGGACACGTTCCGGCGGCAGCGCGTGGTGCCGGGGCGGCGGGGGACGCGCGACGTGGAGATCCTGCAGGGGCTGTTCCCGGGGGACCGCGTGGCGGTCAGCGGGCTGGACGAGCTCGACGTGGCCCTGGGATCGCTGAGGTAACCGATGCTGAACAGGCTGATCGCTTTCTCCCTCACGCACCGCGGCCTCGTCTTCGTGGCCGCGCTGGCGCTGTCGGTCTACGGCGTGTGGACCGCGGCCGGGATGAAGATCGACGTGCTTCCCGACCTGGACCGGCCGACGGTGACGGTGATGACGGAATCGCCCGGGCTGGCGCCCGAGGAAGTCGAACGGCTGGTGACATTCCCGATCGAGACTTCCGTCAACGGCGCTTCCGGCGTCCGCCGCGTCCGTTCGGCGAGCGGCGTCGGCCTGTCGATCGTCTGGATCGAATTCGACTGGGGTACGGACATCTACCGCGACCGGCAGATCGTGAGCGAGAAAATGTCCCAGGTCAGGGACCGCCTGCCGGTGGAAGCGCGCCCCGAGATGGCGCCGATTTCCTCGATCATGGGGGAAATTCTCCTCGTGTCGATGACGTCGAAGGACGGGTCGGCGAAGCCGATCGACATCCGGTCGAAGGCCGAGTGGGCCGTGCGGCCGCGGCTCCTGTCGGTTCCCGGCGTCTCGCAGGTCACGGTGATGGGCGGCGGCCTGCGCCAGATCCAGGTGACGACAACCCCGGAACGCCTTCGCCGCCACGACGTCACGCTGGAGGACCTCACCGAGGCCGTTCGCGACTCGAATGCCAACGTCGCCGGCGGTTTCCTCATCGAGCCCAACACCGAGTCCCTCATACGCATCACCGGCCGCGCCGACTCGCTCGACGATGTCCGCGACGCCGTCGTCTCCCCGCGCACCCCGGCCCCCGTCCTCGTCCGCGACGTCGCCGATGTCGCTTTCGGCCCTGCCGTCGCACGGGGGGACGGAAGCGTTGACGGCAAGCCCGCGGTGATCCTCTCGATCCAGAAGCAGCCGGAGGCCGACACCGTCCGCCTGACCGCCGAGGTGGATGCTGCCCTCGCCGAACTCCAGGCCGCCAACCCCGACATCGAGTTCAACAACCGCCTCTTCCGCCAGGAATCCTTCATCCGCGCGTCGATCCACAACGTCCTGAACGCTCTTCGCGATGGCACGATCCTCGTCGTCATCATCCTGCTGATCTTCCTCTGGAACGTGCGCACGTCCGTCGTGAACCTCGCGGCGATCCCGCTCTCGCTCGTCGTGACGCTCGCCGTTTTCCACGCGTTCGGGCTCTCCATCAACACGATGACGCTCGGGGGGATCGCCGTGGCGATCGGCGAGCTCGTGGACGACTCCATCGTGGACGTCGAGAATATCTTCCGCCGGCTCCGGGAGAACCGGGGGAAGGCCGCGCCGGAGAACCCGCTGCTCGTCGTGTACCGCGCTTCGGCCGAAGTGCGCAATTCGATTGTCTACGCGACGCTCGTGATCGCGGTGGCGCTGGTCCCGTTGATGTTCCTCGCGGGGATCGAAGGGCGGCTGTTCGCGCCGATCGGGTACGCGTATCTCACCGCGCTGCTCTCTTCGCTGCTGGTCAGCCTGACGGTGACGCCGGCGCTGTCGTACGCCCTTCTGGGACACGCCAAGGCCACGGAGCCCCGCGCCGATCCCGCGCTTCTCCGCTGGCTCAAATCCGCCGACCGGCGCATCCTCGGCGTCGCCCTGCGGTTCCCCGGGCTTGTCCTGATTCCGCCCGCGATCGGCGTCTCCATCGCTGCGTTCGCGTTCTTTCACCTCGGCGGCGAATTCCTGCCGCCCTTCAACGAGGGCACCTTCACCGTCAACGTCATCGCCGAGCCCGGCACTTCGCTTGCCGAATCGAACCGCCTCGGCGCGACGGCGGAAGCGCTTCTGCACGAGGTCCCCGAGATCGTCTCGACGGCGCGGCGGACGGGGCGGGCGGAGATGGACGAACATGCGGAGGGCGTGAACAGTTCGGAAATCGAAGTGGTGCTGAAACCGGGGCGGCCGCGGGACGAGGTCATGTCGGACATCCGGGAGCGGCTGTCGTACATGACGGGGGCCGTCGTGAACCTGGGGCAGCCGATTTCGCACCGGATCGACCACCTGATGAGCGGCGTGCGGGCGCAGCTCGCGGTGAAGATCTACGGGCCGGACCTCGAGGTGCTTCGCGACCGCGCCGCCGTGCTTTCCGACCGCATGGCGCAGGTCCCCGGGGTGGTGGACCTGCAGGTCGAGCGGCAGTTCAACGTCCCCGAGGTCCGCGTCAGCATCCGCCGCGACCAGCTCAAGCTGTACGGGCTTTCCGCGGGGCACGTGGCGGAGGTCCTGGAGACGGCGCTGAAAGGGCGGACGGTCTCTCAGGTGCTGCAGGGCGACAGCTCCATCGACATGCTGGTGTGGTATGACGAAGCGGCCCGGAGCGACCCGAAGATCATCGAACGCACGCTCCTCGTGGCGCCGGGCGGCGCGCGAATCCCGCTGGCGGCGGTCGCCGACGTCGCGAGGTCAACGGGCCCGAACACGATCAACAGGGAAGGGGCGCAGCGCCGGGTCGCGGTGCAGTGCAACGTCGCGGGCCGCGATCTCGATTCCGTCGTCGCGGACATCCGCGCCCTCGAGGCCGGGCTCAAGCTTCCCGCAGGGTATCGCGTCGAGTACGGAGGCCAGTTCGAAGCGCGCCGCGCCGCGGGGCAGAGGATCGCGGTCCTCTCGATCTTCGCGCTGATCGCGATCTTCCTCCTTCTGTCCCGCGCGCTCGAATCGTGGCTCGCCGCGCTTCAGTGCCTCGTCAATCTCCCCCTCGCCTTCGTCGGCGGCGTTCTCGCCGTCTGGTGGTTCGGCGACCGCACGCTTTCGGTCGCTTCGCTGATCGGTTTCATCACGCTGACGGGGATCGTGATGCGAAACGGGATCATGATGATCAGCCACTACATCCACCTGGTGAGGCACGAAGGCGAAGTTTTCGGCCGCGAGATGATCATCCGTGGCTCGATCGAGCGGCTCGCGCCCGTGCTGATGACGGCGCTCACGGCCGGGATCGGGCTGGTCCCGCTGGCGCTCGGCAAAGGAGAGACCGGGAAGGAAATCCTTCATCCGCTCGCCATCGTCGTGATCGGCGGGCTCATTTCTTCCACACTGCTGGACCAGTTTGTGACCCCGGCGCTGTTCCTCCTGCTGGGGCGGAAGATCATGGAGAAGCGGCTGCTGGTGCCCGTCCCGGAGGAGACAATTCCGCCGGGCCTGGCAGCGGCCGTGCGGACCTGAGCGCCGGCCTGTCCCGGTCAGGCTGTCGCGGGGATCGCGTTCGACCGGCAGCATTCAGGAACTTCCGCCCGGATGCGTTCAAGCGCCTGGCGCATTTTCTCGAGGAAGTCAGCGGTGTTGGGGATTTCGAAGTGTCTCGGGTGGGCGGACCAGGCCTGCTCGATTCGAAGGTCGATCGCGGCGGCTTCGTGGGCGGACTCAGTGCGGACGGGATTGCTGTGGCCGTATCCGTGGCCGTCCCGCGGAACTCCCAGGTGAATCACGGCGGAATACCGGGCCAATTCCGCGGCGGGAGTGGAATCCAGTTCCCGCCAGAAATCCGCCGCATCCCCCGGCCAGTAAGCCAGACCATCCAGCGTCCCGCGGTCGCACAGGATAACCCCGGCATTGCCTTCCTCGATCGCCATCCGTTCCAGTTCCCGCTGCACCCGCACAATCGCCCGCTGCGCCGCGCGCCGGGCCGGAAGCGAATCGCGCCGCGGGAATCCGCCCCCGAACAGGATGCTCGCCGCCTCCGGCAGCACGACGACGTGCTCGCAGAAACGCCGGCGGATGACCTCCAGGACGGCCGTCTTTCCCGCGCCCGGGCCGCCGGTCAGGACCACCAGCCGCGGGACGTGGTTTTTCACCGCGCAGCCGCACTCGGGGCGTGCCTGCATTGTGCCGTTCGGCCGGGCCGGGATTCCTTGCGCCATGGTGCCAATCTCCTGTGTTGCCCCTATTCTATCCCTTGCAGACAATTCGGTCCCTTCCCCCCTCGATCCCGGAGCGCCCGCTTGAAAGCCGCCGGACCACCCTTGCCGGTCTGGCACGCGCTGTCGCCGGCTGAAGCGGCGGCGGCGCTGGGGGCGGATAGGGAACAGGGCCTTTCCGATGACGATGCGTCGCGGCGCCTGGCGCAGCACGGGCCGAACAGCCTGCCCGAATCCACGGGCCCCTCTGCGCTCCGCATGTTCGCTTCCCAGTTCGCGAGCCTCCTGGTCGCCATCCTCATGGCGGCCGCCATCCTCGCCGGCGCCATGGGAGAACTCACCGATGCCATCGCGATCGTCTCCATCGTCGTCCTCAACGCGATCGTCGGCTTCGTCCAGGAGCGCAACGCCGCCAATGCCCTCGCCGCCCTCCGGAAAATGTCGTCGCCCACCGCCCGCGTCCGCCGCGCCGGACGCAATCTCGTCATCCCCGCCGCCGACCTCGTCCCCGGCGACACCGTCGTCCTCGAGGCCGGCGACCGCATCCCCGCGGACCTCCGCCTCATCCGCACTTCCGGGCTCCAGACGGCCGAAGCGGCTCTGACCGGCGAATCCGAGGCCGTGGAGAAGAACGCTGATTCGGTCGCGGCGCCCGACGCCGCCGTCGGGGATCGCCTCGGCATGGCCTGGACCGCCACCAACGTCGCTTCCGGCCTCGGCGAAGGCCTCGTCGTCGCCACCGGCGCTTCCACCGAATTCGGGCGCATCGCCGGGCTCGTCGCCGCGGCGGCGGACGAGGAAACGCCGCTTCAGGCCCGCTTGCGGGCGTTCGGGAAAGTGCTCGTCTACGGGTGCCTCGCGCTCGTCACGATCGTTTTCCTGCTCGGGCTCCTGCGCGGCATTCCGCCGCTGGAGATGCTCCTGACGTCGGTCAGTCTCGCCGTCGCGGCGGTACCGGAGGGCCTTCCCGCCGTCGTGACCATCGCCCTGGGGCTCGGCGTGTGGCGCCTCGCGAAGCGCGGGACGCTCGTGCGCCGGCTGGCATCCGTCGAAACGCTCGGCGCGACCACGGTCATCTGCACCGACAAGACCGGCACGCTGACCGTCGGCCAGATGACGGTGCGGACGCTGGTCGCCCTCGACGATGAACTTGCCGTGACGGGCGAAGGGTACGCAGCCACGGGCCGGTTTGAACGAGCCGGGGCGCCCGTCGTGCTGGCCGCCACCGACCCGCTCTTCGCCGCCTTGACCGCCGCCGTCGCGTGTTCCACCGCACGTGTCGTTGAACGCGACGGCCGCACCGAGGTCGCCGGCGACCCGACCGCGGGCTCCCTCCTCGCCGCGGCGCTCAAGGCAGGGATCAAATTCGACGCCCTGGACGCGGCGGAGCCCGTGATCGAAACGCACCCGTTCGATTCCACGCGGAAGCGCATGTCCGTCGTCCGCCGCGCTTCCGCCGGGCCGCGGTCGTATGTGAAAGGTGCGCCGGAAGCGATCCTCCCGTTCTGCACGGCGGTCCTTGCGTCGGGGGGCGCGCGGCCGATGACCCCGGACGATGTTTCGAAAATCGCCGCGAAAAACGAAGCTCTCGCCGGCCGCGGGCTGCGGGTGCTGGCTCTTTCGCGCAAGGATTCGGCCGCTGATCCGGAGTCAGGGCTGACGTTCCTCGGCCTGGCCGGGATGCAGGACCCTCCGCGTGCTGAAGCGAAAGCCGCCGTCATCGCCTGCCGGGCGGCGGGAATTCGCGTGGTCATGATCACGGGGGACCATCCCGGCACGGCGCTCGCCATTGCGCGCGAACTCGGGATCGCTTCCGCAGAGTCGGAAGTCCTCGCGGGGCCGGCGGTGCAGGTTTTGGGCGACCCCGAACTCGCCGCGCGCGTCGATTCCATCGGCGTGTTCGCCCGCGTCAGCCCCGAGCACAAGCTCCGGATCGTCCGCGCCTGGAAGTCGCGCGGCGCCGTCGTCGCCATGACCGGGGACGGCGTCAACGACGCCCCCGCGCTCAAGACCGCCGACATCGGGATCGCGATGGGGAAGAGCGGAACGGACGTCGCGAAGGAAGCTTCCTCCATGGTCATCACGGATGACAATTTCGCCACGATTGTCGCCGCGATCGAGGAAGGCCGCGGGATTTACGAGAACATCCGCAAGACCCTGCTCTACCTGCTCTCGGGGAACTTCGGCGAAATTCTCGTCATGGCCGTGGCCGTCATCGCCGGCTGGCCTCTTCCGCTCGTCCCGATCCAGCTCCTGTGGATCAACCTCGTGACGGACGGGTTCCCTGCGCTCGCCCTTGCCACCGACCCGGCGGACCGCGACCTGCTCAAGCAGCCGCCGCGCAAACCGGGCTCGGAAATCGCTGATCCGCAGTTCCTCGGCGCCATGGTCATGACAGGCCTCCTCGACGCTGCGTGCACCCTCGGGACCTTCGCGTGGGGACTGTTCCACGACGGGTCCCTCGAAAAAGCCCGCACGTACGCCTTTTCCACCCTGGTCATCGCCGAGGTCCTCCGCTCGTTCTCCGCCCGCAGCCGCACCCGGGTCCTGTGGGAGGTCGGCGTGTTCCTGAACCTGCGCCTGGCCCTCGTCGGCGTCGCCATCGTCGCCCTCCAGGTCTTCAGCCACCACTCGGGAATCCTCGAGCGCTTCCTCCACACCGGAATGCTCTCCTGGAGCGAAAGCCTCGCTGTGCTCGGCGTCGCGTTCATCCCTGTCTCCGTGCTCGAGATCACCAAGCTCGTCCGGCGTTTCATCGGCCGTTCGCATGCCTGAAATGGCCGCCGCGCCGCGTTTGCCTTCAGCCCGCCCGCCCTTTCCGCCGAAATCAGAAGAGCATGCGCCTCTTCGATTTCCTGCTCGTCGCCCTGATCACCGCCACGCTGCTGGCGGTCCTGGTCGTCTTCCACAACGACGCCATGCCATACCCCGTCGCCATGCAACCGGTTACCAGTGACGCCGGGAAAGCGCGCCCCTGGGCCGGGATCCTGGTCCATTCCAACCGGGCGAGGAAAGGGAGCCTCAAGTCGATCGACCTCGCCCACTCTGCAGACGGCGGCGCGCCGTTCCATTTCGTGATCGGGAACGGGACGGAAACGGCGGACGGGCTGGTGGAAGAAGGGCCCCGCTGGAAGCTGGAACGGGCGGGGCAGAACCGCGACGTGATCGAAATCTGCCTCGTCGGCGACCTCGACCGCGAGAAACCGACGCGCAAACAGCAGGCGGCACTCGAAGCGCTTCTGGTGCGCCTCTGCCGCGAAAAGCTGATCCCGCCGACGGAGATCCTGGCGGAGAGCGAGAAGAAGCGCGGGGTGGCGTGCCCCGGGCGGTTTTACGATGCGGAGCGGACGCGGGCGGACGTGGCGGCGTTGCTGGGCCGGTGATCGTTACGGCAGGGCACGCGCACCCGTCGGCAGACCGATCGCCATCATCTGCAGGACCGCGAGCGCGACCACGAAGAGAAACAGCACGACGGGAAGCACCGCGACAACCACGTTGAGCGCGTGAATCGCATCCTCGAAGTGACGCGTCGAGAGATTCGCCAGCGCCTTGTCCACATTGCCCGATTCCTCGCCGGCGCGCAGCATCTCGATGCTCAGCGGAGGCAGCACCGGCGCGAGGATTTCGACCAGCGGCCGGTTGACGTCTCCCGCGGCAGCCACCCGCGCCCTGGCCCCGGTTCCTCCCCCCGCAGCGTCCGCCGCCAGTTCGATGGCCCGGCGGTTGGGAAGCGCGGCGTCGAGGGCGCCGGAGAGGGTGTCGCAGAAGCGGGCGAGGGCCACGCCCCGGCGGATCGGCCCGGCGACGGGCAGGCGTTCGCCGAGCGGGCTGCGGAGCATGGCGCGCGCGGCGAAGAACAGGATCCAGATCGCAGCGAGGTCACAAAGGAGCATGACGAAGGAAGGCCGCCCGACAATCCACTGGATAATCCAGGGAGCGATGACCACGCCGTGCGCGACGAACATCGGGTAGACCAGGATCGCCGTCAGCTTGCGCCGGAGAATCTTCGCTTCACTCGCCCGGCGTGCCAGGCTCTTCAAAGCCGCTTCCAGCCGCCCCGAGGCCTCGGCTGCACGGACCACCGCCACGTCGATGGCCGGGAATCTCCCCGCTTCGAGAATCTCCGCGAGCGTCCGCCCATCCGCGAGCAGCGCCAGGTCCGGGCGGCCGCAGGACGAAAGTGACCGGGCCAGCGGGAGGGAAGTGCCGCAAGTGGACGCCAGCGCCGTGTAAAACGCGTCGAGGGGGAGTGTCATGGGTTCCGCCGGTGTGATGCCGTCCAGGGCCGGACGCTCACGCACCGGGTCCGGAATCATCAACCCAAGGGGCACCATCCGACAACATTCCATGAAACCCCACGGAGCGGAACATTGATCATTGAACATGGAACATTGATCATTGATCATTCGTCCGTTGCCTTAGCCCTCCCACCTTATCTCTCCTCGTCCTCCAGGGGGCCGTCCTTTGCCCGATCGCCGATCCTTCCAGTTCCCCAAGATGCGCACCTTGCTTCGCCGCATCCTCATCCTCGTCCTCTTCATCGTCGGCGACCCGACTCACACCTCCCTCATCGTGGGCACGATCCTCATCGCCCTCGGCCAGATCCTTCACTTCATCGCCGCCGGGACCCTCGTCAAGACCCAGGTCCTCACCATCGCCGGCCCGTACCGCTGGGTCCGCAACCCCTTCTATGTTTCGAATTTCCTCACCGACGCCGGTTTCTGCGTCATCGCGTGGAACCCGTGGGTCCCCATCGCCTGGTTCATCGGGTTCTACGGGTTCGTCCTCTACCCGCGGACCCTCTCCGAGGAAGACGAGCTCCTCCGTATCCACGGGCCGGCCTACCAGGACTACCTCGACAAAGTGCCCCGCTACATTCCTTCGATCTTCCCCAAGTACCCCCATGTGCGCGGCTCGCTCAATTACGCCGCGCTCTACCGGAACCGCGAAGTCCCGCGCCAGCTCCGCCATTTCGCGTTCGCGCTCATGTTTCTCGCGAAGGACCTGATGATCGACGCGCAGGGCGGGAACAAGTGGTCCGTGAAGGGCTACCCGGTCCTCCTGCACCCGGGATTGGCCGCTTACGCGTTCTGGACTGCGGTCGCGATGATCGTGACGCCGTGGGTTTTCAAGCTCGCGAAGCGGATCATCTACGGGAAAGAGAAGAAGGAACCGAACCCCATCGAATCCGCGTCCGCGCCTGCTGAGAAGGCGGCCCCATGAGCCGGGTCTGGACCTGGACGATCGTCGCGTTCTGGGCCATCACGATGGGACTCCTCGTCCGCGATAAGGTCATGCCCGGTTTGCTCCAGCAGTACTACCCGACCTACGCCGAAGGGCTCTACCACCTCGAGGAGGAAGAAACCCAGATGGGGATCTTCCTGCAGGGGCAGAAGGGCGAGATGCGCATCGGCGTCAGCCGGACGTCCGTGTCGCCGATGTCCGCAACCCACCCCGGGGACGCGGCCTATGCCATCCAGAACGAAACCACCGTTGACCTGTCCGCGCTCGCGCTTTCCATCGGGTCCGAACTCACCATCCGCACCACCACGCTCCTCGACTCCCGCTTTCGCGTGAAGACCCACGACATCCTCATCCGCACCGGGCTCGGTGACTTCGTCATGAACGGCGTCGTGCGCGACGAGACCACCCTCGTCGTCCAGATCCAGACCCCGTTGAGCAAGGAACCCGACAGGCGCGAACTGTATTTCGACAGCGCCATGGCCCTTTCCACCGGGCTTTCCCCGTTCCACGCCCCTTCAAACCTCCGGATCGGCCGGGAATGGACCGTGAACCGGCTTGACCCGATGTCGGCCGTCTTCGGAAGCGACGTGAAGTCGAAGCCCCTCATGGCGCGCGTCGAGAGGATGGAAGAGATCGAGATTCTCGGGGTGAAGCGGAACGCGTTCGTCGTTTCCCTTCGCGGAGACCGCTACGACGCCCTCGCCTGGATCGGCGAAGACGGGGCGATCCTGCAGGAAAAGGTGCCCTTCACCGCCGGCCTGCCCATGTTCATGAGGCGGGAACCCGTTTCCGCGCCAGGCAAATGATCGAATTCCAGCAGGCCACGCGGCGGTTTGGGACGAAGGTGGCGGTTCACCCGCTGACCCTGACGATTCCGCGGGGCGAATTCTTCGCGTTTCTCGGGCCGAACGGGGCAGGGAAGACGACGACTCTCAAAATGGCGGCGGGGTTGCTGCGGCCGAGCGAAGGGCGGGTGCTGCTGGGCGGAATTGACATCGGGGCGGACCCGATCGGCGCGAAACGGCTGCTGGCGTACGTACCGGACCAGCCGTACCTGTACGACAAGCTGAGCGGGCGCGAGTTTCTCAGGTTTGTCGCCGGGCTCTACGGGCTCGACATCGGCCCGACCCGCGCGGAGATGGAACGGCTGATCGGTCTGTTCGACATGTCCGACTGGATCGACGAGCTCACCGAAACGTATTCCCACGGCATGAAACAGCGCGTCGCCCTCGCGTCGACGCTTCTCCACAAACCCCAGGTCATCCTGCTCGACGAGCCGCTCGTCGGCCTCGATCCGCAGACGGGGAGGCAGGTGAAAGGCATCCTGCGGGCCCTGGCCTCCGGCGGCACGACGATCTTCATGTCCACGCACGTCCTTTCCGTGGCGGAACAGACCGCGGACCGGATCGGCATCCTCAATCACGGCAAGCTCGTCGCCCTGGGCACCATCGACGCCCTGCGCGCCAAGGCCGGGGCGCCCGAAAACCTCGAGGATATTTTCTTCCGCATCGTGGAAGCGGCCGAAGCGGAAGAAGGGAAGAAATGAGCGGCGCGGCGAGCCCCGGTCTCCTGCTCTGGCTCCGGTACACGGACCTCCGGAACCGGCTGCTGCGCGGCGAGCGGTCGTGGTTCAAGGTCGGCGTCGTCGCGACGTTCGGGCTGGCGTTCTGGTTCGGGCTGTACAAGTTGTTCGACGAAGCGTTCACGCACGTGGCCGCGGAGCCGGACGCCGCGAGGGAGCTGACCCAGTACCTCCTTGCGATCTTTTTCTTTTTCCTCGGGCTGATGCTCGTCTTCTCGAACGCGATCATCTCGTGGACCTCGCTGTTCCGGTCGGCGGAAACTTCGTTCCTCATGTCCTCCCCGGTCCTGGAAGAACACCTCTACATCTACAAGTTCGTCGAGACGCTCTGGTTCTCCTCCTGGGCGTTTCTCTTCCTGGGCACACCGCTCATGGCCGCGTACGGCCGTACTCTGCACCTCGGGTTCACCTTCTACGCCGGCGCCGCGGTCCTCATCGGGATGTTCATTTTCATCCCGGCCGCACTCGGCAACCTTGTCGCCCTCTTCATTGCCCGCTTCGCCCCGCGGTTCCGCCGACGCATCATGGTGATCGCCGGCGGGGCGCTCCTCGGCCTCGCGCTTTTCGTTATCTACCAGATCCTTTCGCTCCGCGGCTACGCGCTCCCGCTTCAGCAGCAGTGGATGCGCGCCGTCCTGTCAAATCTCCAGTTCGCGCAATCGCCGCTCTGCCCGTCCTTCTGGGTCGCGGGCGGGATCTCGGCGCTCGCCGATGCGACACATCCCGCGGCCCTCATGCCCGGACTCGACCCTGCGGTCGAGGCGTCGCGAGCCACCTCGGATGTCGTGCGCTTCGGCCTCGCCATCCTCGGCAACGCCCTCTTCCTCACACGCATGGGGTATGTCCTCGCCCGCCGCTGGTTTTTCGAGTCGTGGTGCGCCGCCCAGGCCTCCGACCGGCGGAAGAACTTCCCGGAGTCGCGGGTGCTGGAAGCGGCGTGGAACGCGGTGCTGTTTTTCGTGCCGGCCCGGCTGCGGCTGCTGATGCTCAAGGACCTGCGGTCGTTCATGCGCGACCCGGTCCAGTGGTCGCAGTTCCTGATTTTTTTCGGGCTCCTCGCGGTCTACTTCCTCAACCTGCGCGGGTTCGCCTACAACCTCCGCTACCCGATGTGGAAGGCGCTGATCGCCCTGCTGAATCTCTGCGCCACTTCGCTCACGCTCTCCACGTTCACCACCAGGTTCGTCTTCCCGCAGCTTTCCCTCGAGGGAAAGCGATTCTGGCTCCTCGGCGTCGCCCCCACCAGCCGCGGCACTATCCTCCTCGGGAAATTCCTCTTCTGCTTCTTCGGCGCCGTGGTCGTTTCCGAGACGCTGATCCTGACTTCCAGCGCGATGCTGCAGGCCCCGGGACCTACCATTGCCCTGCAGGCGTTCGCCACGCTCGCGATCTGCTTCGGGCTGAGCGGCCTTTCCGTGGGGCTCGGGGCGATTTTCCCGGACTTCCGGGAGGACAATCCCTCGAAGATCGTCTCCGGTTTCGGCGGGACCCTGAACCTGATCCTGTCGCTCGCGTTCGTCAGCGCCACGGTCGCGGCGACGGCCTGGTTCGGCCGCGGCATGGTTG
>JAIOPR010000366.1 GCA_021413805.1 Planctomycetota bacterium | reverse complement strand
GGTGTTCGCAGAGGCGGAGGAGGGAAGTCAGCAGGGCGTTGTTGGAGGCGAGTCCCGGGGCGCGTTTCGCGGCCTCGATGGAGAGGAGCAGCGCCTGGCCCGGATTGCTCGCGGCGATCGGGGTCGCGACCGCGGCGAGCCTCTGACCCTCGGCGGCCACCAGCGCTTTCTGCGTCGCTTCTTTGGCTTCGCGTTCCCTCTCGGCGCGCAGGGAAGCTTCCTCGGAAGAGCGGCGGGCGGCGGCCTCGGCGGTTCGGGCGGAGGCGAGGGATTTCAGGGCGTTGTCGGATTCACGGGAAGCGACGCCGGCCCATCGCATGGAAACGGCTGCTGCAGAGGCGAGGGCGGCGAACGAGAGGGCGATTGCCCCGGCGAGGGCGCGGTTGCGGCGTGCGAAGCGGGCGACCTGTTCGCGGAGCGAGTACCGGTAGAAGGAAAGCTGGCGACCGTCGCGGAAGGCCTGGATTTCTTCGGCCAGAATCCGGGCGGAAGGAACCCGGCCTGTCTTTTCCTTCGCCATGGCCCGGTGGGCGAGGGCGGCGAGTTCGCGGGGGGCGTGGGGCTCGATCTCGAGCACCGCCAGCGGAGGGAGCAGGATGACGGATTGGAGAATGCGGGTCAGGTCGGGGCCTTCAAAGGGCGCGTGGCCGGTGAGGATTTCGTAGAGGATGGCGCCGAGGGAGTAGACGTCGCTCAGGCGGTCCACGTCCTCGATTTCGCCGCGGGCCTGCTCGGGGGGCATGTAGGACGGTGTGCCCATGACCGAGCCGTCGAGCGTGAGTTTCGTGGAATCCCCCGTGCCCGGCGTCACGGCGCGGGACCGCGCAACGGTCTGTTTGAGCATCTCGGCGTGCGTGCGGTCGTCCTGGCCCTCGATTTTCGCGAGCCCCCAGTCGAGCACGAACGTCTCGCCGTAGTCGCCCAGCATCACGTTCGCCGGCTTGATGTCGCGGTTGATCACGCCCCGCGAATGCGCGTAGGCCACCGCATGGCAGACGTCCACGAACGCATCCAGCAGCTTCAGCCGCTTTGCCAGCTTCTCGTCCGCGTCGCCGGGCCCGGTCCCCACTTCCTTCAACCGGTCCGCCATCGACGCCCCATGCACGAATTTCATCGTGTAGTACGGCGTCCCGTCCGCCCGGCGGCCGATTTCGTGGACCGGGACGATGTTCGGGTGCTCGAGCTGCCCTGTGATGCGCGCTTCGCGAAGGAATCGTTCGTGCTCGGCAAAGGTGCCGATGCTGACCGGGCCCGCTCCGGGAGCGGCGGTGGCGAGGATTTCCTTGAGGGCGATGTCGCGGCCGATGGAAGCGTCGGCGACGATGAGGACGCGTCCCATGCCGCCGCGGGCGTGTTCCTTCTTGAGGGTGTACCGCGGCTCGGAAGCGGACTGGACCGGGATCGGCGCGCCGGCGGCCGGAACCGCCGCCATGGCCGCGTCCCACGCCGCCAGCGCGGCGGGAGGGAGATTCAAAGCCACGACCTGCCGTGCCTCCGGTTCCTTTCCCGACAGGTCCCACAGTTCCTTCTGGACCTCCTCGCGCTTCGCAGAATCCAGTTTCGCCAGGACCACCTGAAGCGGTTCAGCTTCGCCGACGACGACGCTGTCCCCGGGGCGAACGGTCGCCGCGCCGGGGTCGGCCACAACAGGGGGAAGCGTCCCGGCGAACCCGAGCGCTGCCGCCGCGATTTCGGGGAGAATCATGCCCCGGCGAGCGAGCACCGCGTACGCCAGGATTCTTCGGCGATTTTCGTTCATGCGGGACTAGCGCCGGCGTTTCCAGTCGGTGAGGGCGTCGAGCAGGCGATCGACCTGCGCCGGGGTGTGGGAAGCGGTGACGGTGATTCGCAGCCGCGCGGTGCCCGCGGGAACGGCCGGCGGGCGGATCGGGTGGACGAAGATCCCGCGGGAGAGGAGGAACTCGCTCGTGGCCAGAGCCGCATAGTTTTCCCCGATGAGCACCGGCGCAATCGGGATGCGCGGATCGCCCGCGACGTCGTACCCGACCTGGGCGAGCCCGGTGCGGAGCCGCCGCGCCGTTGCCGCAAGGCGTTCCCGATCCTCCGGGCGGTTCTGGATGAGCCGAAGAGCCGCGAGGGCGGCGGCCGCGGCGGCAGCGGGAATACCGGTGGTGAACATGAGGGAGCGCGCGAAATTCCGGAGCATGTCGCAGGCTTCGCGCGATCCCGCCACGAGGGCACCGAAGCCGCCGAATGATTTCGAGAGCGTCACCATCCGGAACGAGGGCTTCACACCGGCTTCCGCGCAGACCCCGCGTCCGCCCGGGCCAATTACCCCCGTCGCATGCGCTTCGTCCACCGCGAACAGGGCTCCCTTTGCGGCCGCCGCCAGAGCCGCCACCGGGGCGATGTCGCCGTCCATGCTGAAAACGGTGTCCGTGATCACGAGCCGCCGGCCTTGCGCCGTTACCAGGAGCTTCTCCAGCGATTCGGCGTCCGCGTGGGGGAAGACCAGCACCGAAGCTCCCGACGCCCGGCACCCGTCCACGATCGAAGCGTGGTTGTGCTCGTCGCTCAGGACGCAGTCGCCCCTTCCCACAACCGCCCCGATGAGCCCGGCATTCGCCGCGGCGCCGCTCGGGAACAGGACCGCATCCTCCGCGTCGAGCCACGTCGCGATTTCCCGCTCCAGCACGGCGTGAGGTCCCTGCGTCCCGCAGACCAGGCGGCTCGCGCCTGCTCCCCAGCCGTATTCGTCAATCGCCTTCTTCGCCGCTTCCCGCACCTCGGGATGGTTCGCGTAGCCGAGGTAATCGTTGGACGAGAAATTCAGGACTTCGCGCCCGTCGAGGCGCATCACCGGACCCTGGGGGCCCTCGAAGACCCGGATCTTCCGCAGGCGGTTTTGACGCGCTGCGTCATCGAGCTGATCGTGGAAGGGCGATTCGGGCATGGCGCGGAACGATAGCGGCGGCACGCCCGCGAATCAACCGCTCCCTTCCCGCTTTTGAAATCCTGTGCAAGAATCCGCGACCCTTCAGGGAGGACCATCGGTGAAGAACTCGTTCTGGATGCTGGCGATCATGCTCGCGGGGTGCGGCGGGGAAGACGGGGGCGGCAAGGCCGGGGAGCCTGCGGCCGTGATCTACCCCGGCGAAGAGAAACACCTCTCGAACCTGCGCCAGTTGACGTTCGGCGGCCAGAACGCGGAGGCGTATTTCTCGAAGGACGACGCGACGCTCATCCTGCAATCGCAGCACGGCGACCTGGCCGCGGACCAGATGTTCACGATGTCCCCGGCGGGCGGGACGATGAAGATGGTCTCGAACGGCAAGGGACGATGCACCTGCGGATACTTTTTCCCCGACGGGAAACGCATCCTGTATTCCTCAACCCATCTCGGCGGGGACGCGCCGCCGCCGCCGCCGGACCACAGCCACGGCTACGTCTGGGGAATCTCGGCGACCTACGATATCTTCACGGCGAACCCGGACGGATCGGACGTCAAGCGCCTCACCGAGACACCGGGGTACGACGCCGAGTCCGTCATCACCGAAGACGGATCGCGCATCGTTTTCACGAGCGTCCGCGACGGCGACCTCGACATCTACTCGATGAAGGCCGACGGCACCGACGTGAAGCGGCTTACCGACGAACCCGGCTACGACGGCGGACCGTGGCCGTCCCCGGACGGCAAGCTGATCGCCTACCGCTGCCACCACCCGAAGGCGGGCCCCGAACTCGACGACTACCGCGCCCTCCTCGCCCAGGGCCTCGTCCGCCCGACGGAAATGGATCTCTGGCTCATGAACGCCGACGGCACCAACCGCCGCCAGCTCACCCACCTCGCCGGCGCTTCTTTCGGCCCCTCCTGGCACCCCGACGGCAAACACATCGTCTTCGCCTCCAACGCCGAGGACCCCAAGGGGCGCAATTTCGACGTCTTCCGGATCAATCTCGACGGAAGCGGCCTCGAGCGCATCACCGCCAACGAGACGTTCGACGCCTTCCCGGTGTTCAGCCACGACGGCAAGCACCTCGTCTTCGCCTCGAACCGGAACGGCAAAGTGCCGCACGAAACAAACATTTTTATCGCGGACTGGAGGGAGTAACACCGGTCCCGAACGCTTCATCCTTCGCCCCCGTGCCTTCCCTCGCTCATAATCGCCCCCCGTGCTGACCCCGGAAGACCTCGCCCTCGCGCAGTCCCTCTTGAAAAGCGGCCGCGTCGCGCCTGAAGCTCTTCAGCATCAGCTTTCCCTCATGGCAGGATCCGTGGGGAAGCGGCTGGGCGAGTCGCTCGAGGAGGCGGGGTTGCTGCCGCGCGGGGAAGCAGCGCGGCTGACCCAGACCCTCGCGCCGACTGGCGATCGGGGGACGGCGTCGGCAGCGGCGCCGCGAAAGAAATTCGGCCGCTACGAAATCGTCCGCGAACTGGGCCGTGGCGGCATGGGCGTGGTCTATGAGGGGTTCGAGCCGGGCCTCCGCCGCCGGGTCGCCATCAAGACGACGCTCGCGGGTGATGGCGCCTCCCAGGAGACCGTCGATCGATTTCTGCGCGAAGCGCGGGCGGTGGCGTCGCTTTCGCACCCGAACATCGTCCAGGTCTTCGACGTGGGAGAGGCGGACGGCGCCAAGTACTTCGCGATGGAATTCGTCGAGGGAATGTCTCTCGACAAGGTGATGAAACAGGAAGGCGCCCTTCCGGTCCGGCGCGCCCTGCGGATCGCCGCCGAGTCGGCGCGGGCGCTTCACCATGCCCACGAAAAGGGAATCATCCACCGGGATGTGAAGCCGGGGAACATCCTGCTTGCCGAACTCCCGGACGCTTCGCTCGTCCGGTCGATGGACGGGGGAGAGCGGCCGGAGCGGATCATGCTGACCGACTTCGGGCTGGCGAAAGAGGTCGGGAGCGCCCAGTCGCTGACGATGAGCGGCAACCTGATCGGGACGCCGGCGTACATGAGCCCGGAGCAGGCGGCGGGGAAAGTCCGGGACATCGACGCGCGCAGTGACGTCTACTCGCTGGGCGCCGTCCTCTACGAGATGGTCAGCGGAAAGACCCCGTTCGGCGGAGAGACACTGGCGGGCGTTCTTTCCGACATCCAGTCGATCGACGCTTCGCCCCTCCGGAAAATCCGAAGCGGCGTGCACCGCGATGTCGAACTCATCGTGCAGAAAGCGATGATGAAGGAGAAGGACCGGCGGTACACGACGGCCGCGGAATTCGCGGACGACATCGAGCGATGGCTGACGGGCGAAGAGGTCGTCGCCGCGCCCCCGACGATGCTCTACCGCGTCGCGCGATTTACACACCGGCGGCGGGCCGCTCTGGCGTCGGCAGCGGTCTGCCTCGCCGCCGTCGCCGTCGTGGGTGGCTGGCTCGGGTGGCGCCGGGCGCACGACCGGAACGAAGCGGCGCAGCGCCTCGCCACCGCAACCCGGGACCGTGAGAATGACGCCCGGAACCATGTGGCGAAAGCGCGCGCGGCCTTGTCGGCGGGCGAATTCGAAGCGGCCCTTGTGGAGGTCGGGCTTGCGCAGGCCATCCTGCCGGGGTTCGCGGAAGCCGTGGCCGCCGGGCGCGACTGCCGCCGACTTCGCGCGCTTCATGAAGTCAACGAAGCGCTGATGCGCCAGAACTGGGGAGGCGCGGGCGCCATCATCGAGGCGGCTGCAGAGTTCCGGGACGACCCGGAAATGCGCGGGCTGGCGAGGAAGGCTGCCGGCACGTGCACGATTGCGGTCAGCGGGGACGTCGCCGGAACGGAGGCCGACGTGGTCGAGATCGGGCCTGGAGCGCCGTGGGATGAAAATATTTTCCCGCCCATGGAGGCCGCGCGCCAAACCGGGCTCTGCCGTGCGATAGGCGCTTTGCCGCTGAATGCCATCGACGTTCCTTTCGGCGACACCATCATCGTCCTGAGTCGCAGCGGCAAGGCCGTCCGCATTCTTCCGGTTCGATTGGCCCGTTCCAGCGACCTGAAAGTCGAATTGCGGACGCGAAGAGTCGGCTCCGGGGGAGAAGCCACCCATGCCACTTTGCGTGACGCTCTTCAGGGCGCGCCTGTGGGAACCGTGGTCGAACTGATGGGGGGAACGCACTCCCTGGTTTCGGTCCGCATGCCCCCGGGCGTCGTGATCCGGTCCGCGGGGGGAACAGAAGCGCACATCCTTTGCGGAGAGGAAAAGGGCTCGTGGTTGATGTGCGACGAAGGCCACGGCATTGTCCTGGAGGGGCTCGTCTTCGATCCGAGCCGCGGCGACGGCCTCACCTTCAAGAATTGCTTCCGCCCCTCCGTCCGCCGCTGCCGCTTCGAAAACTTCGGCGCGAGAACCATTTCATTCGATTCCTGCGATGAGTGGATGGTCCGCGACTGTGAAATCAAGGCCCCCTGGCACACCGCGATCACTTCGGAGAAAGGCCACGGCGGCACCGTTCTGCGCGTGAAATGCACAGGGGCGGCGCGGAACGGGTTTGACCTTTCGGGCGGGGCCCAGCGGGTCGTCGGCTGCGATGTGGACGGGTGCGGGGATGTCGGCCTGGCGATTTCCGGCGGGGACAGCCGCGTCGTCGCGTGCAGGGTCTTCCGCTGCATCAACCAGGGCCTCCAGGTCTACACCAGCTCCGGCGTCGTCGTCGATGAGAACCTCTTCGCCGACAACGCCACCGCGCCCAAGGGTGATTTTCCGGGTTCAGTCTGGTTCTACCAGGCCGATTCCGCGTTTCGCCAGAACACTATTTCCGGCGGCAAGGCGAATGGCCTGGAAGTGACCATGTCCGGCGGCGAATTCCATTCGTTCGTCATCGCCAACGTCGAAGGCCGCGCGTTTCACTATCACGGCGCCGGTGCCAATCCCGAGCACCCGGAGGATTCCGCGGTGTTCGACTGGTTTGTGACCTGGAAGTGCTCGCACTGGGGCCGATTCACGACGGTGGAAGTCCCCACGCTTGCCGAGGCCCTGGCCAACCCGCTGGTGGACGGGACGCAGGGGTGGAAAGCGGCCCGATTCGCGATCGAATGCGACCCCGGGTTTGTGGACACTTCGAAGGATGACTATCGTCTGGCGGCGGGAAGCGGGGCGCGTGGAAAAGGGCGCAACGGGCAGGATCCGGGGATGCGTGCGGAAGTGATGGAGAGCATCCGGGCCGGCGCGGATGGGTGGTTGGCGGTCGAAAACGGGCGATCGCTGGCCCGTGCGGGGATTGAGGCGGTGAAATCGAACGACCCGGCGAAGGCTCGCCGGTACGCGGCGCAGGCCGCGGTGTTGTGCCCGGGGGACCCGGTGCTGGAGAAGCTGGAGCGGCTCCTGAAGTGATCACGGCCGAAGACCTGGAGCTGGCGCAGGCGCTGCTCGCGCAGAAACGAGTGGATCCAAGCGAACTGGAAAAGGCGCTGGCGTCGATGGGCGTCGAGAATTCCGGGAAGTCGCTGCGGGCCGTTCTCGAGGCGCGCGGGCTGCTCAAGCACGGCTCGGCGAATTATGGGGCGACGCTGATCCCGGGGGAAGCCGTCGGCGAGCCCGCGCCGCCTCCCGCTGCGGCGGCGCCCGGACGATTTGACCGGACCATGATGGCCTCCGACTCGGGAATCCGGCTGGCGGCCACGCCGCCGGAATCCTCCCGTGCCCCCGGGGCGCGCTCTACCCGCTGCATCGGCCGCTTTGAAATCGTCGACGAAATTGCCCGCGGCGGCATGGGAATCGTCTACCGCGCATGGGAAGGTTCGCTCAACCGCCACGTCGCACTCAAGGTCCTCATCGCCGGCGAAGGCGCATCCGAGGACCAGGTGCAGCGCTTCCTCCGCGAAGCGCAAGCCGCCGCGGGATTGCAGCATCCGAACATCGTGCAGGTCTACGAAGTCGGTCAGGAGGCGGGATCCCACTGGTTCGCGATGGAACTGGTGGACGGGCCGTCGCTGGACAGGCTGGTGAAGGAGCAGGGGGCCTTTCCTCCCCGGACGGCGCTCCGGATCATTCGCGACATCGCGAGGGCGCTTCATTTCGCGCACCAGAAAGGCATCATCCACCGCGACGTGAAGCCCGGGAACATCATGGTGGCGTCGGTGGGCCGTGCCGCGACGTCGTCGGTTTCGGGGGAAGCGCGCCCGATGCGCGTTCTTCTGGGGGACTTCGGCCTTGCCCGGGACCTGTCTGCGGGCGGAGGGCTCACGCTCAGTGGAAACCTCCTGGGAACGCCGGCGTACATGAGTCCTGAACAGGCGGCGGGGCGGACGAAACAGGTGGATGCGAAGAGCGACATTTTTGCGCTGGGGTCGGTGCTTTACGAATTGCTCTGCGGGAAGGCGCCGTTCCAGGCGGCATCGCTGGGTGAGGTGCTGACCGCGATCATCGCCTGCGAGCCGCCGTCGATCCGCAGCATGCGCCCGGGGCTGCACCGGGACATCGAGGTGATCGTCCAGAAGGCGATGGCGAAGGAAAAGGATCGCCGGTACGCGACCGCGGGAGAACTTGCGGACGACATCGACCGGTACCTGAACGGCGAGGCGATCCTCGCCGAGGCGCCATCGGCGTGGTACCGGCTGACGCGTTGGGCCAGGGGCCACGCGGCGTCGGCGGTCGCTGCCGCAGTCATCCTTGCGGCGGCCGGCACCGCCGGGGGAGTGTGGTGGGGAAAACGGGTGCAGGCGCGCGCGGCGGAGGCCCGGCGCGCGGAGGACGCCCGAACCGACCTTCTGCGTCAGGTGGGAAATAACCTGGCGGAGGCGCGCGAATTGGCGGCACAGGGAAATTTCCGCGAAGCGGCCCTGCGGATCGGCACGGCGCGCTCGCTCAAGGAAGATGACACACGGGTCGAGGAAACGGCGAAGGACGTCAGGCGGATCCGGCTGATTCACGATGTCGGGGAGATCGCCGCGAAGACCGATCCCACGCCGGAAGAGACCGCGACCGCCCGTTCGATTCTTGCCATGAACGGGGAATTCCGTGGCGAGGCAGAGGTGATGCGTCTGGCCCGCTTCGTCGAGGGCACCTGTTCGTGGAGCGTCGAGACGAACGAGAAAGGGATCGACGTGGACCTTTGTGATTCCGAACAGGGGATCCAGTGGGACGAGGAGACCTTTCCCCCGTTGGGGGCCGCGAGGGAATCGGGACTGTGCCGGCGAATCGGGACCGCCCCCCTTCCGTTGAGTGACATCCCGTTCGGCGAATACCACCTGGTTTTCAGCCGGGGCGGGAATGTGGAGCGCGTGGTACCGGTGCGGTTCAGGAGAAACACGATGGTGGTGTTCGAGCACCGGATTGTGCGCGTAGGGACTTCTTCCGAGGCGGCCTTCCGCTCGGTCGAAGAAGCCGCGGTGGCGTTGAAACCGGGGGGCACGGTGCTGCTGCAGGATGGCGAATTCCCGGGGTTCGGGATAAGTGGCCGGCCGGGGCTGTTGATTGCGGCTGCGCCTGGGGCGCATCCCTCGGTGATCGACCCGCATGGTGCCGCGATCAGCATCTCGGATTGCTACGGGATTCGCCTCCGCGATATCTCCATCGACGGTGCTCCCAGCTCACCCTTCGGGGTCTTCTTCTCGCCGCGCTTCTCCGCCATACGCTGTCCGTCCACGGCGCAAACGCCCCGGGGAATTGAGATCAGCGATTCCGCAGAATGGCATATCCGCGATTGTTCCTTCCGGGTCGGGGTGTCGGGCTACGCCCTCCGGATTGGCGGCGAGGTCGCGGATGGCCTTACGATCGGCACTTCATTCCAGGGAGGAACCTGGGCAACCGCCATCGGGACGGGAACGCGTTTCAGGTTCGTTCGCTGCTATTTCGGGCGCGGCGCGCTCGCCGCGGGCCAGTTCGAGGGCGACGGCAACGAGTTCCTGGAATGCGAGTTCCGGGACAACCCGAACTGGGGCCTCATCCTCCAGAAGCAGCACGATGGCGTCGTCGCCGACTGCCTCTTTGTGAATTGCGGCGCCACGCCTTCCACCACCGCCACCGCTGGCGCTCTCGTCGTCGGCGGCGGTGGCGCGCGAGTCGAACACAACACCTTTGTGGGTGGCGACTTCACCGCCGTGACCTGGTTCGGGCCCGGCCGGTTTTCCGACAACCTTATTGGCGGTGTCGCCCCGCTTCGCAACGGAAAGCTGGGCGCCCACCCGGGCGGCGCCATCTTCGTGAGGGGTGAAGCAGGCGGCCCCGTCATCCAGGGCAACCTGTACTGGCTGTGTGAGATTGCCGGGAGAGTGGGCGAGAAGGGCTTACCCTCCGCGGAGGAGTTCAACCGCGCAGCCGCGGCCTTCGGGTGCCCCACCACAAGCGCGGTGTCGCCACTGCGCCTCGTCGATTGCGGCCCCCTCGGCGCCGACGGTAGCCTTCCCGCCGATAGCCCGGCTCTCGGCGCTGCTTCCGACGGGACCGACGTCGGCAGCCGCCGTGAAGCGCTTCGAAAGGAAAACCCGACAAGCGTGGACTGGATTATCACGGACATCGCCCGGACCTGGGCCACCCGCGGAAAGGGGGCGTTCGAGAAGAAGGACCGGGCGGCCGCGGAAAGCTATCTAAGGAAGTCCCGGGTGCTCCGGCCCGGCGACCCGGCGGTCCTCGCGCTGGAGGCTCTCCTGAAATAGTCGCCCGGTCAAAGCCCCTTGACGCTCCGCCGATCCGCGTGATTGAATTCCGTCCATCAGCCCGCGAAATTAACTCGCGGGCTTATCGTTTTTTTCAGGGGAGGAAACGTGACCGACATCGTTCCCATGTCACCCGAAGGCTTCGAGCAGGGCCGGGCGAAGCTGCAGCACATGAAGGAAGTCGAACGGAAAGCGCTCGAGGTCCGGCTTGGCGAAGCGCGCGAGCTGGGCGACCTTTCCGAGAATTCGGAATTCGAATCGGCACGGGCGGATCTGTGGCTGCTCGACCAGCGCGTCGCGGAACTGGAGGACCGGCTGGCCCGCGTGCAGGTTGTGGATCCGAACTCGCAGCCGAAGGACGCGGTGCTTTTCGGCGCCAAGGTCAAGTGCGTCGACACGAAGTCGAAGGACGTGGAGCTGTTCGAGCTGGTGGGGGAGGGGGAAGCGGACCCGATGAACAACAAGATCTCGATCTCGGCGCCGATTGCGCAGGCCCTGATTGGTAAGAAGGTCGGGGAGATTGCAGAAGTGAAGGCCCCGCGGGGAATTATCCGATACAAGATCGTCGCGATTACATAGTGGTTCGACACGCTTGATTCCGTGGGCTGCGACCTTCGGCCGCAACCCCCGAAATCCAAGCTGACTCACCACTAGTTCGGTTCGTTCACCCTGGAGTTCTGGCCGCGCCGGGCACTCGCGCGGTTCACCTTGACGAGCGGAAGACCCCGACGGGGTCGCAGGAGCAAACACCATGAGACGCGCCTTGATCGTTCACGATAATCCTGAGATCCGTGATTCCGTGGCCGCCGCGCTTCGCGCCACCGGATTCGAAGTCCAGAGCGTTCCGGCGACGCCGACGCCCGGCCCGGCTGTGACTGCGGGTCCGTGGGATGCGGTCGTCGGTGCGGGGCCGTTCGAAACGCGGCCGGAAGGCTGGAGCCTGCGAGCCGCTCGCCGCGGATGGGAGCTGCGCTTCATTGAAAAGGCGATGGCCGAGCACGGCGGCGACAAGGCCAGGACCGCCCGTGCGCTGGGGATCAACCTGTCGTCGCTGTACCGGAAATTGACGGGCGACGACGCGGCCGAATCGCCCGACGCGGCTCCGTCCGCCCGGTCCGATCCCGCCAGCGGGCGGTAGAGCCTCTTACTTGGGGTGCTTTTTCGGTTTCGTCAGGTTTTCGTGGTCTTCCACGTAACCGACGTAGCCCAGGCACATCTCGTCGCTCGTCTTTTCGCCCCACGTCACCGGCTTCGGCGGGCGATTCGGGTTGCGCGGGTTTTTCTCGGAGTTGTCGTAGACCGCGGTGTAGAGGATCTTCGACCCCGCGGGCAACTTCAGCGGCTCCTTGAGCATGTACGCGTCCTGCCACTTGAAATCCCAGTCCGCGATCTCGATCAGCGTCTGCTGTTTCCCGTCCGGGAACTGCGCGATCATTTTCGCGGACTTGCCGAGAAGGTGCTGGTGCGGCGAGACGACGAAGACCGTGACGTCCCTCGGGAAACTCCAGCCGGTCTTCACCTCGTGGGCTTCCGCACCAGGAGGAATCTCGAACCCGGAGTTCACCAGCTCCGCCCAGCGGATCTGCTGCTTCACCGGGACCTTGGAGAAGTAGAGACCGATGCGCGTGTGGTCCTTCTGCGGCGTTCCGCAGCGGTTGTAGTGGACCTGGAGGACGACGGAAGCGCCCTTTTTCAGCCTGCGGCCGACGCCATCGGGAAGGACGTACGGGGTGTCGCCAGGCGCCCAGCCGCCCATTTCGCCGGTGGGGATGAACCCGGGAGAAGTCCCTTCGCCGGGGTATCCCAGCCCGGGGGACGCGGCGTCCAGCCTCTCGGCAGACCCGCTCGTGTCGATGAAGGCCAGCACGTGGTGGACGACCCGCGGGTTGCCGGGACGGATCTCCGTCGCCCGCACCCAGACGTCCTCCGGCAGGTCGGTCTTGCACACGAAATGCCGGTACTCGTCGCTCGGTCCCGTCGCGGCCAGGTCAAAGTCCCCGTCGGGCTCGATCACCAGGTCCGGGGGCCCCAGCATCCAATCGTCCTTGAACTCCGGCATCGGCGGCTCGTCCTTCTCGTCGCCCATCGGCGCGCCCCCGTCCGCCCATTTCACCAGGGTGTCGATCTGCGCCTGTGTCAGCCTCCGGTCGTTCAGGAACGGCACCCCGTCCGTCGGCTTCCACGGCGGCATCCGCTTCGCCGATACCGCGTCCCGGATCTCCTTCGCAAAGTCGCTCGAATGCACGTAGTCCGTCAGGTTGAACGGCCCGATCTGCCCCTGCCGGTGACACTTGATGCAGTTCTGCTGAACGATCGGCGCAACGTCCTTCGCCCACGTCACCGGCCCGTCCTTCGGCGGCTCCGCCCGGCGCACGACGCATCCCCGCGGCGCCGTTTCGGGCTCGGCGATGTCGCGGCCCTCCAGAAGGGCTTCCACGGCCTCGCGCAGGTCTTTCTTCCTCGGCCGCCCGCCCATCGGGTCGTCGTCGATCCGCCCGCGGTACCGGATCGCCCGCTTCGCATCCAGCGCCACCGCCGTCGGGATCGTCTGGATCCCCATCCGGTCGGCGAGCGCGTGGTCGGCGTCGTGGAGAATGGGAAGCGTGATCCCGCGTTCCTTCGCGTGCCCCGCGATTTCCCCCTGCTCGTTGGGATTCGGGTTGACCTCGAGGATCACCACGCCCTTGTCGGCGTAGTCCTTCGCCATCGCCGCGAGTTCAGGCTGGTAGCGGTTGCAGATCGGGCACTGCGTCCCCGTGAACACGAGCACGACGACCTTCGCATCCTTGCAGCCCGACAGCGCCCAATCTGTCCCCGCCTGGTCCTTCAGCGTGAATTCCGCAACCACCTGCCCGGTCCCCCCGGCCGGCGGGTCGGCGTGCAGGAGGGGAAGCGCAATCAGGAAGGCGACGGGAAACAATTTGCGCATGGTAAGGACTCCGCGAATGGGGCTTCGGGACACCTGGTTACTTTTTCTTCTTCGTCAGGTCTTCGTGATCCCTCACGTAGTTGACGTACCCGAGGCACATTTCGTCCGTCGTGTGCTCGCCCCACCGGATGCCCACCGGCGGCACGTTCGGGTTGCGGGGATTGTCTTCGGAATTGTCGTACGTCATCGTCAGCCGGACGTTCGAACCGTCGGGGAGATGAAGCGGCGTCTTCAAGTTGTACGTATCCTGCCATTTGAAATCCCAGTCGTTGATCTCGATCAGCGACGTCTCCTTGCCGTTGGGCAACTCCGCGATCATCGTCGCCTTGCGCCCGAGCAGATGGCAGTGCGGCATCACGGAGATCACCGAGATGTCCCGGTTCACCGGCCACGCCGCATTGACCTCCCACGCCGCTTCGCCCGCCGGGATCTTGAACCACGGGTTGAGGATGCGCGCCTGGTACAGCAGCTGCTTCACCGGGTCTTTCGCGAAATACAGGCCGATCTTCGTCCTGTCCTTCTGCGCCGAGCCGGTCGGGTTGTTGTAGTGGATCTGCAGGACAATCGTCGCGTCCTTCGGGAGCTTGCGGGCAACGCCCTTGGGAAGCGGCCGGGCGAAGAACCCTGGGGTCCATCCGCCCATTTCCCCGATCGGGACAAAGCCTGGAAAGCCGCCGCCGCCTTCGTAGCCCAGGCCTTCTTCGCTTTCATCGAGGCGCTTGGCGGTCCCCGTTTCGTCCAGGTAGGCGAGGACGTGGTGGACGATGCGCGTATTCCCGGGTTTCACTTCGACCGCCGAGACCCATTTATCCTCGGTCAGCTTGTTCGGCATCAGGAAATGCCGGTAGAGGTCGGGGCCCGCGCGGACTTCGAAATCCTCGCCCGCGTCGAGCACGAGGTCGGGCTCGCCCATGAGCCAGTCGCTCTTGAACTCGGGCATCGCCGGCTCGTCCTTCGGGTCGCCCTCCGGCGTCCCGCCATCGACCCATTTCACGATCGTCTCGATCTGTTCCGCCGTCAGCTTGCGCTCGCCCGTGAATTCCTGGCCCCCCACCGGCTTCCATGGCGGCATCCGTTTCGCCACCACCGCGCTCCGGATCTCCTGCGCAAAAGCGCTCGCATGGTTGAAATCCGTCAGCGGCATCGGGCCGATCTGGCCCATCCGGTGGCACTGCACGCAGTTCGCATACACGATCGGCGCGACGTCCTTCGTCCACGTCACCGCCCCTTCTTTCTTCGGCTCGTTCCGGCGCACCGTGCAGCCACGCGCTTCCGTCTCAGGCTTCGCCACCTCGCGGCCTCCCAGCACCGCATCCAGCGCCGCCCTCACGTCCTCTCCCGTCGTCGCCGAGCCCATCTGCGTCCGGTCAATCCGCCCGCGATACCGGATCGCCCATTTCGAGTCCACCACCAGCGCCGTCGGCGTCACTTCAATCCCCAGCGCATCCGCCACCGCATGGTCCGCATCCCGCAGAATCGGGAACGGCACCCCGTGCTCCTTCGCGTGCTCCGCAATCTCCTTCTGCTCGTTCCGGTTCGAGTTGATCCCGATCACCGAAACTCCCTTCGCCTTGTACTCCTCCTGGATCTTCCCCAGCTCCGGCACAAACCGGTTGCACTGCGGACACTGCGTCCCCGTGAAAATCACCACCAGCGCTTTGCCCGCTTCCCATTCCGATCGTTTCCGCACCGTCATCCCCGCATCCGGAAGCGCAAAATCCGGCAGCGTTTTCGGGCGGGGCGGCGGCTCGGCGGAATTGCGGGCCGTCGGCATGAGCAGGGAAGCGGCGATGGCGGAAGCGGCAACGGCGAACGCGGCAATACGGCGCATCGTGGGCAGTCCCCCGGGAATGGTGTTCGCTGAATGTACGTCGTGGCGGAAGCGGCGTTTGGGCGGGAGTGCAAGTCGTTTCCTCCGGCGTTTGACTCCCCGGCCCCAAAAACCGTATAACCCACATCTCACATTCCCCGCTTCCGCCGCCAGGAGCCATCGAATGCCCCTCATCCGGGTCAAGGCCGGTGCCGAAGTTGGTCGGGTCACCGAGATCACGAACGAGGTGATCACGATCGGCCGTGACCCGAACGCGATGGTCAAGGTCATGGACCACGGCGTTTCGCGGCAGCACGCCGAGATTTTCAAGATCGGCGAGATGTGTTTCATCCGGGACCTGAAGTCCACGAACGGGACGTTCGTGAACGACCAGAAGGTATCGGAAGAGCTGCTGCGCGCCGGGGATGCGGTTCGCGTCGGGAACACGGTGCTGACGTTTGAGGACGGCGGCGCGGCGCACCCCGAGGAAAAGAAGGTGGACTTCGACCAGGGGCGCGAGCTCCAGGCGAGTTCCACGATCGAATTGAAACTCGACCGCTCGGGCGGGAACGACGGCCCGCCGGCCGAGAAGATCGGCAAGGAAGTCGAGGACCGGAACCTATCCGCGCTCTATGACGTGGCCCGGATCATCGGCACGGAAAAGGACGCGCACGGGCTCCTCAACAAGATCCTCGAGCTCGCGGTCCAGTCCACGAACGCGGACACCGGTTATCTCCTGCTTCTCGAAAAGGGAACCAGCAAGCTCGTCCCCAAGGCTTCCTTGTCCAAGGAGAAGACCGAGCCCAAGATCTCCCGCACCATCGTGAAACGGGTCATGCAGTACGCCCGCGCCATCCTCACCAGCGACGCCATGCTCGACTCCCGGTTCGCGGGAAGCGAGTCGATCGTGATGAAGAACATCAAGTCGGTGATCTGTGCGCCGCTCGTCAGCCGCGACAAGATCACGGGAATCCTCTACCTGCACTCCAGCAAGGTCGCGCAGGAGTTCTCCAGCGAGGACCTCGAGCTCGCGACGGCCATTGCCCT
This sequence comes from Planctomycetota bacterium, assembly GCA_021413805.1. Lineage (GTDB taxonomy): Bacteria > Planctomycetota > MHYJ01 > WSZJ01 > WSZJ01 > WSZJ01. The sequence continues at coordinate 7,389 of JAIOPR010000366.1, read as the reverse complement.
CCAGGCCGGCATGGCCATCACCGCTTTCCAGGCCAGCGAAGTCCTTCGCAAGACGCTCGTCTCCTTCGTGAAGACCCTCGTGACCGCCACCGAGATGCGCGACCACAAGATGCAGGGCCACTCCGAGCGCGTCGCCAACTTCTCCATGGCCATCGGCACCCAGCTCAAGCTCTCCAAGTCCGACCTCCACCGTCTCCACCTCGCCGCCCTGCTCCACGACATCGGCAAGATGGGCCAGCCGCTCCATGCGCCGGAGGGGGTGGACAAGGAGAAATGGAAGGAAGAGCACGTCGGCCTCGGCGAGAAGCTCGTGTCCAGCATCGAGGGCTTCGAGGACGTCCTCCCCGGCATCAAGTACCACCACGAGTATCTCGACGGCAGCGGGTTCCCCTACAAGGTCAAAGGCGACGCCATCCCCCAGGTCGCCCGGATCCTTTGCGTCGCGAACGACTTCGACAACGCGACCGTGCGTGGCGGGCTGAAAGGGGAGGGTCTCCCGGTCAAGGACGTCCTGATCGATATGGGCCGAAGCGGCACCACCATCTATGACGACGCCGTGATCCAGGCGCTTCTCGTCTGCCACCGGAACGGGACCCTGTTCCAGCCCACGACGCCGTTCGAGCTTTAGTCGGCGATCTGGGCGAAGTGGCGTGAGTCCTGCAGCAGGCGGCCCGTTCAGGGCTGCAGCTTCTGCGGGCGTCCATTCGGGAAGGAATTGCGCCTGCATTCGGAAATTGGCGCCGTCGATGCAGGGTGGCCCTTCGAAAACAGCTTGAATCCTCGATATTTCAGCGTCGCTGCGCCATCGGGCGCCCGTCGTCGATTATGAAATGCTTCAAGGCGCTCCAAACCGTGAAATTTTACGCATTTTCCAATGTAGAAATCTGCACGGACGAGGCGGATCGCGATTCAAATCATAATATTCTTAAATTTGCGGATTAACCAAACATTTACTTGCTCATCGGTTACCGCCCGCCTATTTTCCCCACCCCGGAACTCCGGGAAACAGCGTAAAAACAAATAAAAACACCGGATCGCAAACCGATTCGCACAAGGAGAAACGCTTCATGGCTGGTAATTCCAGGCGTTCACAGTGGTTCGGGTCCCTCGCCGCGGGAACGCTCGCGGCCCTGGCGACCCTCTTTATCTGGCAGGCCGGCGCGGAGAAATCCGCCAAGGCCCGCGACTTTTCTTACCTCGATCATGCAGCCGTAAAGGCCGCGCAGCCGGCGGACCCGACCGTTGCGGTTCATCCCGCGACGAACGCGGCTCCCGTCCCGGCTGACCGCGCCAAGGCCCCGCGCGCCGTCGGCGTCGCGAACGGTTCCTACGACACCAAGGTTGACGGTTCGACCTTTGTCTTCGGCGCGCCGGCCTCCGCCACGAATCCGTTCAGCCTTCGCTTCGGCCCGGTCGTCGTCCGCAGCGGCGAGGACCTCCTCACCGGCGGCAACGTCGGCGACTACGACGTTGCGAATGGCGGGTTCGAAGCCAATCGCGGCGGTATCGCCGAGCGGTACATGTACGACACGAACCGCGTCGAGCAGATCTTCGTGATCCCGACGAAGCCCGAGCCCGCCTCCGCGATTGAAGTCGCGAGCCCGATCGGGATGCCGACCGCGGCCAAGGTCGAAGTCGTCGGCTACGGCTGGCACGACGCTCGGTTCACGAAAGGCGGCCTTCGCTTCCTCGACAACGCAGGCAGCGAAGTCGCTGCGATCTACGGCGCCCGCGCCGTGGACGCGGATGGCCGGCAGCAGGACCTGGCGATGGGCTGGGAAAACGGCGCCATGACGATGACGGTGCCGGCCTCGTTCGTCGCCATCGCGACCTTCCCGATCACGGTTGACCCCTGGATCGAGCTGGCTTCGAGCGGCACGGTCGGGATTCCCGTTCTGCCGTCCGGAAGTAACCAATCGGCTCTCCTCGCCATTTCGGGTGCAGGGACACCGATCGTTGGAGTGGCCTCAGACCCCCCCGCAGGTGGCGACATTCTTGTTGCCGCCTTCAATTCCGGCACGGGCGCATGGTCTGGATTCGGCGGCGTGCCCAAGGTATTTGCTTCGCTGGTCGATGCCTCGACCATTAACGACCTCGTCTGCCCCGCCTCGCTGAATCCGATCGTCGTCTGGAGTGAGAACGTAGGGATGGTGGCTGAGGAAATCTACCTCGCTCGGTGGAACGGAGTCGCATGGGTAGGGCTCGGCGGCTCGATGACGGGAGGCGGAATCAGTGGCACGCCACTTGACGCTAGTAACGAGGCGAGGGTTGCCCTCGATCCCGCCGGGAACCCGATCGTCGCTTGGCTGGAGACTGAGCCTGTTCTCGGGGCTACCCCTGAGGTTTACGTCCGCCGATACGACGCGGCAACGGATACCTGGGTCAACATGGGTGCGTCGGACTCCGGTACCGGAATCAGCGGATCCTTCGGGACTTCGGCGTCGGAGCTGGGCATTGCCATCGACCCGCTCGGGAGAGCGGTGGTGGCTTGGGTCGACGGCGTCGCCCCGCGGCAGGATTACCTTCGTCGTTTCAATCCGCTTACATCTACGTGGGACGAAATCGCGGGGTCCGCATCCGGAACAGGTTTCACCGGGGCAGGATTCAATTGCGGCAGGCCTGACATCGGGTTCGATGCGGCTGGAGAACCGATGGTCGTTTATCCGGTCGATGAAGGCGGCGGCAATACGGAGATCTACTTCAAGAAGTACGACTCCCTCGCGGGGACGTGGGGCGGCCTTGGCGGCTCGGCCGCGCTCGGCGGACTCAGTGCCACCGCCGGTTTCAGCAGCAATGCATCTCTGGGTGTCGATGCCTCCGGGGTTCCCACCATTGCTTGGCGGGAGCAACTAAGCGTGCCGGTCGTCGAGATTTATGCCCGCCGATTCGATGGGACGGCGTGGGTGCAGCTCGAAGGCTCGGCCAGCGGCTCGGGTATCAGCGCTGGGGGTGTACACGCCATGGGTCCCAGCCTTGCGATGAGGCCGGACGGGTATCCGGCCGTCGCGTGGATCCCGCTTACGCTTTCTCCGGTGCTTTTCCGCCAGTACGACGGCATCCCTGTCCCGACCGGCGCCGTTCAGACTCAGGTCGTTTCGCCCTTCGCTTCGATCACGACCGGTACCGGCACCTCCGCAACGGCTTCGGTTCGCCTCGCGGCCGTCATTCCGGCCGGCATCCCGACGCTGGCCCGGCTGCAGGTTGAAATTCAGCCGGCAGGCACGGCATTCACGGGAATCCCGACGGCGGAGAGCTCCTTGCTTTCGCCCGGCACGTTGGCGAGCGTGATTGTCCCGCTCACTCCCGGCGGGTATCAGTGGCAGTACCGGGTGCAGGCCGCCGATCCGACGGTTACTTCCTTCTACACAGAATTTGTTGCCGGGCTCGGAGCCGACTTCAACATCGGCACGACCCCGACGGCACCACTGGCGGCGGACCTTTCGCAGCATCACATCGACACTGGCGTCGCAATCGCGTCGGGCGGGACCACGCTAAGTGGCGGAGTCATCTTCCGCTATACGCCGTCTGTCGTCGCGACCGAAACTCTTCGTCTGCAGGTTGATTTCACCGGCGACGGCGTTGTTGACGTTGAAAGCCCGCTGACGGCGCCGTCCACGACGATCTCGATCTCGGTGCCCCTTCCGATTAGCGCTGGCTACAACTGGACGGCGCGCCTCACGAATGCCGCGGGCGTCCAGTCGACCGCCACAGCGTTCCTGCTCGGCCCCCCCGACTTCATTGTCGCGGCCGCTCCGGCGCCCACGACGTCGGCCGTGCTGAGCCTGCCGACGCAGACGAGGACGGATCTCACCGCGATTGTGGGTGGTGGAGTCACGGCCGAACCCATGGTCGTCCTCGGAGCCAGGATCACCGGCACGGTCGGGGAGTTGGTCCGGTTGCAGTTCGACGTCGAGCCGACGGCTTCGCTAGACCTGGTTCCCGACTTCGAGACGCCGTTGGTCGCGATCCCGGGCGCCGGGTTCATCGATGTGACCTACACGATTCCGCTCGGTGAAGGAGCGTACGAATGGGCCGTTCGTGCCCAGAACTCGCTCCTCGTCAACACTGCCTATACCGCCGGAACGGGTTCCTCGCCTGACTTCAACGTCGATACGACCTTTGCCGGCCCGTCGCCGGCAGTTCCTACGGTGCTGGCTCAGCGTTTCCTGGACGGCACCACCCCGATCGTCTTCGGGGGCTCAACGCTGGAAGGCGCCGCGATCTTCCGCGCGACGCTTCCCGCCAGCACGGACATGGTCCGGCTCCAGCTCGAAATCCAGAACGAAGGCTCCGCGTTCGTGAACCTTCCCGACTTCGAGTCGCCCTTGTTCGCGGGCGGCACGGTCGTGGACATCGTCGCCCCGATCGGGATCGGCTCCTTCAAGTGGCAGGTCAGGACGTTCAGTTCCGCCCTGACCGCTTCCGCGTGGGCCGAGTTCAGCCTTGCCGTCCCGGGGCCTGATTTCGTTTCACCCGCGACGCCGTCCGTTCCCCCTGCGGCGCCCTCGGCTCCGAGCCTCGCGCAGAAGAACCTCGATGGAACGGTGATTGTTTCGGGCGGGACCGCGTTCTCGAACACGGTTCTGTTTGAAGCGCTTGTCCCGGGGCTTGTGACCGAAGTCAACAGGATCCAGTTCGACATCGAACTGATCGGCGTCGGGCCGGACGGCGTTCCGGACGTCGAGTCGCCGCTCGTCGCGGGTGGCTCGACGGTCAGCGTCGCGGTTCCGCTCGGCGTCGGGAGTTACCTGTGGCAGGCCCGTGCCATCGGGCCGACGGGGCTCTTCTCGGCGTACACGACGTTCGGGGGTGTTTTCGGAACTGACTTTATCGTCACGGTGGGGTCGTCCGTTCCGCCCACGGCGCCGGTTACCCTTTCCCAGAAAAACGTTAACGGCACGGCGATCGTGTCCGGTGGCACGGCCAATACGGGCGAGGTTGTTTTCGAAGTCGTCGTCCCGGGAGCGGCCACGGAGCTGAACCGGGTTCAGATTGATGTGGAGCCCACGGCGTCGCCGCTGGACCTTCAGCCGAACGCTGAGAGCCCGCTGGTTGCTGGCGGAACGACGGTGAAGATCACCGTTCCGTTCGGCCTGGGCGGTTACAACTGGGCGGCTCGCACGCAGAGTTCGCTTGGGCTGAATTCGGGCTGGACGGCCATGCCGGGCGGCCCGGCGGACTTTGTGATCGCAACGGGTGGAGCTTCGCCCCTTCCGCCGGTCACGATGTCCCAGAAGAACCCGAGCGGGTCGATCATCCCGACCGGCACGGCTGCCACGGGTTCGATCGTGGTGTTCGAAGTTCTTGTTCCCGGCGCGGCGACCGACATGAACCGCGTGCAGATTGACGTGGAGACAACCGGGACGCTGGACAGCATTCCGGATGTGGAGAGCGGCCTTGTTGCAGGCGGCACCACGGTGCAGGTCTCTGTGCCCCTGGCGGATGCCGGCTATGACTGGCAGGTCAGGACCCAGAGCGCGGGCGGTGCTTCTTCGGCCTTCACGCCGTTCTCCGGCGCTTCACCGGACTTCATCATTTCCACGGGTGCCACGCCCCCGGCGCCGCCTTCGGCCCCGGTGACGTTGACGCAGCTCAACCTCGACGGCTCAGCGATCGGTCTCGGCCTCACGGCGGCAGGCGGCACGGTTGCCTTCCAGGTGGTGGTGCCGGGCGCCCCGGGCGACCTGAACCGGATCCAGATTTCCTACGCTGCGGGCGTTGCGGACCTGACGCCTGAGCTGGAAAGCCCGCTCGTTCCTTTCCCCTCGACCGTGACGATGACGGCCCCGTTGGCCGCCGGTTCGTACAACTGGCAGGCGCGGACCGTCAGCTCTTTCGGCTTGTTCTCGGGGTACACCGCGTTCTCAGGTTCATCCCCGGACTTCATCGTCGCGGTGGGTGGCCTGCCTCCTGCGGCGCCGCTTGCCGGCACGATGTTCCAGCAGAACCCCGACGCTTCCCCGATTCTCTCCGCCGCCACGGCGGCAGGTTCGATCGTGGAATTCAAAGTCACGGTGCCCGGTCTGGCGTCGGAACTGAGCCGCATCCAGGTGGACGTGGAGACGGCCGGTGGTCTCGACAGCATCCCGGATGTTGAGAGCTCTCTCGTCCCGGGCGGCACGGTTGTCACCATCAGCGTTCCGCTCGCGAACGGCTTCTACGACTGGCAGGCCCGGATACAGAGCAGCGGGGGAGCCGTTTCCGGCTACACCGCGTTCCCCGGCGGCGTTCCTTCCGACTTCAGGATCGACACGACGACTCCTCCCCCGGCGACTCCTCCGGTGCCCGTGAGTCTTTTCCAGAACAACCTCAACGGTTCGCCGCTCGCCCTGGGCGGCACCGCGGTGGGCAATATCGTGGTGTTCAACGTGGTGGTTCCCGGGTTGCTGCCGGGAGATCAGAACCGCATCCAGATTTCGTATGCGGCGGGCGTCGCCGATGCGACCCCGGAAGTGGAAAGCCCGCTCGTGCTCACCGGCTCCACGGTGACGTTGACCGTGCCCCTCGGGATCGGCGCTTACAACTGGCAGGCCCGGACCCAGAGCTCGTTCGGCGTGAACTCGGCTTACACGGCGTTTGACGCTTCGACCCCCGATTTCGTCATCGCGACGGGCGGCGTTGCTCCCACGGCTCCGGTGGTGATGGCTCAGCAGAACCCGGACGCCACGGCGATCCTTTCGGGCGCGACGGCGGCTGGCTCGATCGTCGTCTTCCAGGTCACGGTTCCCGGTGCGGCGACGGACCTGAACCGGGTCCAGGTGGATGTGGAGTCTGCGGGCCTTGACGGCGTTCCGGACGTGGAAAGCTCGCTCGTCACCGGCGGAACGGTTGTGACCATCAGCGTTCCGCTGGCGAACGGCTTCTACGACTGGCAGGCCCGGACCCAGAGCAGCACGGGTGCGGTGTCCGGCTACACCGCGTTCGCGGGCGGTCCCTCCGACTTCAGGGTCGATACCACCGTTCCTGCCCCGGCGGCCCCCGCGGCGCCGGCGACGTTGACGCAGAGAAATCTCGACGGGACGGTGATCGCGCTGGCCGGCACGGCAGCGGGGAACACCGTCCGGTTTGAAGTTGTCGTGCCCGGTCTTGTGTCTGACCTGAACCGTATCCAGGTTTCGTACGCGATCGGCGCCCCGGACCTGACGCCGGAAGTTGAAAGCCCGCTCGTGTTCGGTGGTTCGACGGTGACGATGACCGTTCCGCTCGGCACGGGCGCTTACAACTGGCAGGCCCGTACGCAGAGTTCGTTCGGCTTGAACTCGGCCTACACGGCGTTTGACGCTTCGACGCCGGACTTCGTGATCGCGACAGGCGGCGCAACCCCGACGGCTCCTCTGGCCGGCGGGATGGCGCAGCAGAACCCCGACGCCACCACGATCCTCTCCGGTG
>JAIOPR010000365.1 GCA_021413805.1 Planctomycetota bacterium | reverse complement strand
GGGGAATGCGGAAGACTAACCGTTGGAAGCGGCCTTTGCCTCGGCGGCGCGATTGCGGCGCTCGATGCCCAGCAGGTGGTACACGGTCTCTTTCAGCCCTTTGACGTCCGGCTTCGCCACGAACCCGTCCGCGCCGGCCTTCATCACCTTGGGCTTGAGGCGCGGGTAGCCGCTGAACACTACGACGCGCGTCCCCTCGAGCTCCTTGGAGGACCGGATGAACTCGAGCACCTTTTCGCCGCGCATGCCCGGGATCTTGAGGTCCAGGATGATCAGGTCGGGCTTCGAAGTGCCGCACGCAAAGAGCGTGTCCACCGCGTTGTTCGCCACCCGTACCTCGACGTCGATCCGCACGTCCTGCACGAAGTTCGCCTTCAGCGCCTTGAGCAGCACCTCATCGTCGTCCACCATCAGTAGCCGCTTCTTCTCGATCCGGATTTCCGTCCGGTCCAGCTCTTCCCGCGGAATCCCCAGCTTGTCCATGAAGTCCGTCAGGTACTGCCGCGGCACGCGCAACTCGCCCTTGTCGCCCCGCGTCTTGTACCCGCGGAGGATGCCTTCTTCGTGGCGCTTGAGCACGGTCGGCACAGAGATGCCGCAGATGCGGCCGACTTCGGCGGAGGTGAAGAACCGCTTCATGGGAAATCCTTGGCGCGAGTTCTAAAGGGAAGTGAAAGCGCAGGATACGGATGCGAGATGCCCTCAGTCAACAAAAACGTTAAAATGGTAAAGCGCGTTGGGATTGTGACAGAGGTCGCCAACTGCTTCCCCATGAAGGGCTTGCAACGGATTCGAGGGGCTGAAACGGCCCCGATTGCACGGTTTCGGGGAAGCGCTCGTGGCGGCCCCCCGGTTGCGCCGAAAGAGAGTTGGAAGGCCCGTTTTCGACCGCGATTCCAAGGAGCCGGCCCTTGAAGCCCCTGATCGGCCTCAACCTGAACCAGGACAAGGACATTTTTACCCTCCAGAAGCACTACTGGGACGCCGTCATCGCTTGCGGCGGAGTCCCGATGCCGATCGGGCCGCTTCCGACGATCGACGACGTGGACGCGGTGCTCGAGATGCTGGACGGGCTGATCCTGACGGGCGGCGGGGACATCGACCCGGCGCGCTACGGCCAGAAGCCGCATGAATCGTTCGCGCCGGTCGCCCAGCCCAAGCACGACGCCGATTTCCAGCTCGCGGCGCGCGCTCTCGAATTCGAGATTCCGATCCTCGGGGTCTGCTACGGCATGCAATTGCTCACGGTCCTCCACGGCGGCGACCTCGTGCAGGATGTGCCGACGATGGTGAAAGGAGCCCTGGAGCACTGGGGCGAGCCGCCGAAGGACGCGGCGCACCCGATTCGCATCGAAAAGGGCAGCCTGATCCACCGCATCCAGGGATGCGACACGATGCTCGTGAACAGCCACCACCACCAGGCCGCCGGGAAAACGGGGACGTTCCGGGTGACGGCGAGGTCAGAGGACGGCGTGGTGGAAGCGGTCGAGCCGGCCGAGCCGGGGAAGTCGTTCCTGCTCGGGGTCCAGTGGCACCCCGAACGGATGACGAACGATCCCGCGGGGTTCGCGCCCTATCGAGCGCTGGTCGAGGCCGCGGGCCGGTACCGGGATGGAAGCGGGTTTGACGTGACGATTATCCGGTGAACGGTCAGGCCGCGGCCGTTACCGGTTCGCCCACTCCTTCCGGATCCGCGCCAGCCGCCCGGCCAACCTCCCCAATCCCAGGTTCCCCGTCCCGCCGAGATGCGCCCGCATCTTCATCGCCGCATCCAGGTCCGGCACTTTCCAGTTTCCGGCTTCCTCGGCGACCTGGCGGTAGGCGTCGCGCCAAGGCACGCCGGAGGAGACGCGGCGAAGCGCTTCGTCCGTCGCAAATAGCTCCGGGGTGCAGGCGGCGCGGCAGCGTTTCTCGTCGAACTCGAGGTTCGGGATGACGTGGGCCATGACGCGGAGGGTGGCGAGGGCGTGGGTGATGCCGCGGAGGAACGGTTCCTTGGTGAGCTGGTAGTCGCGGTTGTAGCCGGAGGGGAGGCTGAGGAGCGTTTCGCGGACCTGCTGTTCGCAGGAAGCGACCTTGGCGTAGGCGCCGCGGGCCAGCTCGAAGACGTCGGGGTTCTTCTTCTGCGGCATGATCGAGCTGCCGGTCGTGAACTTGGACGGCAGCTTGATGAACCCGAATTCCTCCGCACTGAACCAGACGACGTCGTTCGCCAGGCGGTTGACGGAGAGCATGAGGTACGACAGCCCGGAAAGGATCAGCGCTTCGATCCGGCCGCGGGCATTCTGCGCAGCGAGCACGTTTTCGTGGACCCGGCCGAATCCCGCGGCCTCCGCGACGAGGGCGCGGGGCATGGGAAGCGGGACTCCGTAGCCGGCGGCGCTTCCGAGCGGCGACTGGTCGGCCTGGGAGTATCCGACGGCGAGGAGGGCGATGTCATCGGCGATGGTTTCGGCGTGGGCGCCGGCCCAGAGGCCTGCGGAAGAGAGCATGGCGCGGCGGGTGTGGGTGTAGCCGGGCATCGGGATGCGTTCATTGTGGCGGGCGAGGCCCATGAGGGAATGGGAGAGGTCGAGGGCCGCGTCGGAGACGAGGCGGAGGCGGTCCTTGGCGAGGAGGCGGATCGCCGCGACGACCTGGTCGTTGCGGGAGCGGCCGGTGTGGACCTTTTTGCCGAGGTCGCCCAGTTTTTTCGTGAGCTCGAGTTCGATCGCCGTGTGCCCGTCCTCGTGCTCGGGCCGTGCCTGGAACTCGCCCTTTTCCCAGCGTGATAGCAGCTTCTCCATTTCCTTGGCGAGCCGGTCGGCCTCTTTTGTGGTCAGGACGCCGATCTGGACGAGGCCGCGGGCGTGGGCGATCGACGCCTTGAGGTCGAACGGGAGCAGTTCGTTGTCGAGTTCCCAGTCGTTGCCGGCGCAGTAGCGCTGGGTGATCTCGTCGGGGGACAGGCCTTTGAACCAGAGCGTTGGCATGGTTTCTCCTGGGGAACGACCACTGCACGGGGGCAAGGACAGTTCGGGGACGGGAGTTCGGAGTCGGGAGAAACGGCTACGGCGATTAGAGGCGCAGGCCTTGGGTCTCAGGAAAGCCTAGCAGGAGGTTCATGTTTTGAACCGCTTGGCCTGCGGCCCCTTTCCCGAGGTTGTCGAGCGCACTCACGACCACGAGCCGTCCGCGGCCGTCAGACTCGAACCCGCCGAGCACGGCGCGGTCCTTGCCGCGGATGTCCCGGAAGTCGGGGATGCCCTCCTGCACCTTCACCGCCGGCTCCCCCCGGTACGCTTCTTCGTACAACTCCCGGAAATTCCCGTCGCCCCTCACGAACAGGTGCGCCGTTACGATCAGGCCCCGGAAGGCCGGCACGACGTGGGGCGTGAAGTGCACCATCATGCCGAGAGCGCGTTCGATTTCCGCGACGTGCGCGTGCCGCGTCAGGTGGTACGGCAACAGGTTCTCCGCGAGCACCTTCGGGTCGTTCCGCTCGTTCGGCTTCCGCCCCGCCCCCGAGTACCCGCTCTTCCCGTCGAACACCGCCCGCTCGACCAGCCCCTCTTTCACGAGCGGCCACGCCGCCAGGAGGCACGCCGTCGCGTAGCACCCGGGATTCGCGATCGCGTCGGCTTCCGCGATCTCCCCGCGGAACATTTCCGGCAGCCCGTACCGCCACTCCCCGCGCCAGTCGCGCGACAGGTCGATCAGTTTGGATTTCGTGAAGAGCGGCGCGAGGCGTTTTGCGATTCCTTCGCTGGTCGCGAAAAACACGAGGTCCGGCGAGAGCGCGGCGATCTGCTCGGGAGTTTTTTCGGAGAAGCGCTCTTCCCCCTGCCAGTCGGGAAACGCCGTCTTGAGGGGTTTGCCCGGGGACGATTCGCTCTGGAGGGCGACGACCTCGACGCCGGGGTGGCCGCGGAGGATTTGTGCGAGTTCACCGCCGGCGTAGCCGCTCGCGCCGAGGACCGCGACGGTTTTTCGGGAAGCCATGGGTGGAATTTCCGGGAGGGGAGAGGTTGGGGGAAGGATTGCGAACCTTCGGGGGTGCATGGCCGGGGTTGCGGGAGCTTCTCGGGGGGGGGCTTGACTCGAGCCAAGGCCTCGAAAAGGCAAACTCAAAACCGCGAAACGCAAAGCCAAACGCCAAAGGCAAAACGGAGAAAAAACCTCACGGATGACGCCACGCGGCAAGCTATTCGGCGACGCTGCCTTGATTGTCGTTTGCGGTTTGTCGCTTGCTTGAGGTTTCTCCTTTTTGTCTTTGCAGTTTCCCCTCCCGGCCCTCCTGCAAGACCGGCCATGCTCTCACTTCGTCCTCGCCGCGTCCTGCAAGGTCGGCGGCAGCTTCAAGGCCGCGCGGATCGCCTTCTTGATCTGCGACTCGCGCAGGCCGATCCAGAACACCGTCCAGTCCGCGAACTTGATCGCGCCGCTCGACTGCTCGAAGTACCACGAGTTGATCGGGTTGGTGCTCTTCGAGCGCCAGAACAGCTTCGGGTATTTCTGCAGCATCGCCCCCCACACGTCGCGGCCCATGCCTTCGCCCTGCGCTTCCTTGCGCACTGCGAACTTGTCGAGGTAGTCCATCCCCGCGACCTTGCGCATGATGGCGCAGCCGCGGTACTTGGGGTCGAGGAAGATCGAGGTCACGTCGCGCTGGAAGTAATTGCTCACGAGCTTGCGGCCGAAGCTGGCCTCGATGAGCGTCCGCATCCGGTCGCGGTTGATCCCCTTCCAGCTGTGGTGCTCCTCGATCTCGCTGCCCAGCTTGATGAACGTGCCCGAGCCCTTCACCGTGAACAGCTCCTTGATCAGGCTGTGCGGGCTCGTGATGGTCACGAACATCGTCGTGGGCAGATCCTCGAGGAGCTGCTTCGTCTCGCGGAGCTTGAGCGCCATGCCGCCCGTGACTTCGCCGCGGTCCTGCATCCCCTGCAGGTCGGCGGTGAGGTTGATGAACGGCACGATCTTGCCGCCGGGATCGCGGACGCCGCCCTCGTCGGTGAGGAGGATGAATTTTTTCGGGCGAAGCGCCATGACGAGGGCGCGGGCGACGGTGTCGGCGTTGACGTTGAGCGGCTCGCCGTTTTCGTCGAAGCCGACGGGGCTGACGACGGGGATGCGGTCCATGCGGATGGCGCGGAAGATCGGCTTGAGGTCGATCCCGGTGACTTCGCCGACGTACCCCAGGTCGGGGTCGGCGTGGCGTTTGGCGCGCACCGCGGTCCGCACGCCCTCGGCGTCGCCGCCCTGCGAGCGGATCGCGTCCACGAGCTTTCGGTTCGCGTCCTCGAGCACTTCGCGGATGACGTCCACCGCCTCTTTCGACGTCACGCGCAGCCCGTCCTTCTTCGCGAACTCGATCCGCCGGACGTCCAGCTCCCGGTCGATCTGCGGGCCGCCGCCGTGCACGATGATCGGGAACAGGTCGAGGTTCGTGAGGTACGCGAGGTCGCCGGACAGCACCGGCATCGAGTCCGTCAGCGTCTTCCCGCCGACCTTGATCACCGCGAAACGCGAGGGGTTGCCCTTCTTGAAGAGGCGCAGGTACATATTCGCCTCTTTGCTCGCGCCGATGTTCTTGAAGAAGTTAATGATGAACTCGTAGTTCTCCACGGCTCTTCCTCCGGGTTTGGCGATCGATTGAGAAGAGGGCGCCACGTATCCCTGCGCGATGCCCTCAGGCGGGTGCCAGGGCAGGAATCGGTCCGAGTTCTTCGGAGCGTCCTTTCCCTTGTCGAGCGGGCCCCGGCTGCGAAGTCCGCCGGGCCCTTTCAGCAGGCCCTCGCTCACGGTCGCGGCCGCCGCGCCGCGGTCACCGTGCTCAGCCCGAAAAGTTTCACGAATGCCGTCGCTTCGTCCGGCGTCCATGACGACGTCTGCGCGTACATCGTCCCCTTCTGGCGCATCTCGTGCGGCGTTTCGTACGCGACGGGGAGGACCGTGCCGCGGTGGAATTTCACCGTCACGGTGCCGCCCACCCAGCGCTGCATCTCCTCGAGCATCACCTCGAGGTTGCGCGCGAGGGGATCATAGAAGAGCCCGTTGTACGCGAGCTCGGTCCACTTCTTCCCGATCCCGTCCTTGAACTGGTTCTGTTCCTTCGAGAGCGTGGCTTCCTCGAGCGCGCGGTGCGCGACCAGGACGGTGTGCAGCCCGGGGCACTCGAACGCGATGCGACCCTTGATGCCGATGACGCAGTCGCCGGTGTAAAGGAAGCGCCCGACGCCGTGCTTGCCGGCGAGCTCGTTCAGGCGGCGCAGGATCTCGATCCCGTGCATTCTCCGCCCGCCGAGCGACACAGGCAGGCCCCCCTCGAACCCGATCGTCACGCGGTCCGCCTTTGCGGGCGTCTTCTCCTGCGGCGCCGTGATCGTCCACGCGTCCTCGGCTGGCTCCTCGTGCCGGTCGATCTCGCTTCCCGAAATCGTCACCCCGAACACGTTCTGGTTGATCGAGTACCGCGTGTGCTTCTTCGAAACCGGGAACCCGCGCTCTTCCAGGAACGTCTTCTCCCGGTCCCGCACCGGCCCGCCACCCATCGCCTGGAAATCGCGGATCGGCGCCAGGATCGTGTCGCAGCCGAGCGCGCGCAACGTCACGTCGAACCGCACCTGGTCGTTTCCCATCCCTGTGCACCCGTGCGCCACCGCGTCCGCCTTGAACCGCTTCGCGAACGCCACCGATTTCTCGACGATCAGGTACCGGTCGGCGCACATCACGGGGTACATCTGCTGGTACGTCCCGTTCGCGCGGATGCAGTGGCTGATCAGCCGGTCGTAGATTTCTTTGCGGCCGTCGACGAAGAAGTGCTTTTTCGCGCCGAGGTCGCGCGCCCGTTTGCCGATTTCGCGCACCTTGTCCGGCGTGAACCCGCCCGTGTCCACGAGCACCGTGATCACGTCCCACCCGCGCTCCATCAGCCACGGCACGCAGAACGACGTATCCAGCCCGCCGCTGAATGCCAGCACCGCCAGCCGTTTCTCCTCCCGCGGCCGCCCTTTCGTCGCCTTCGCAAGCGTCTTCTCGATGCTCGCGAGCGTGCGCCGGTCGGAGTCGGTGAGAAGTGCTTCGGCCTGCCGGACGAGCGACGTGGAAGTCTTCATCGGGTCGTGAGCCTCCTGGGAGCGAGCGGGGGATTATAGCGGTGGGGGGGTGGGTCGCAAGAACAGGGGTAAATACGGGTAGACACGAGTGGCGAGAACGGCCGGGGCCACAGAGATCACGGAGGTTCAGGAGAGAAAATGAGAGACAGACTGGAAAATGTGGAATTCGGTCGTCCTCCATCCAGTCTCCGCCGTTCTCGGCGTCCTCTGAGGCAAACGCCGTTAAACCTCCCGTCTGCTCACCTTTCCTCGCGCACCCGCTTCCCGTCCGCGCCCCCCGCCGTTACTCTCCCGGCGCATGCCCCAGCCCCCTCGCCGCCTGAAACGCTCGCTCCTGAACACCGGCGGGACCATTCACGCCTGGGGGGAGCCGGAGATCGCGAAGAAGTTGGCGGAGTGCATGGAAGTAGACCCGGAAGTGCGGCTGCCGTTCACGCACGGATTCCATACTTACCCGGCGCGGATGCACCCCTCGATCGCGGAGCGGGCGATCGCGCTTTTCGGCGGGAAATCGGGGCGGGTGCTGGACCCGTTTGTGGGAAGCGGGACGGTGGCGGTGGAATCGGTGCGGGCGGGGCGGGCGTTCAGCGGGGTGGACGTTTCGGCGGTGGCGCTGGAGATCGCGTGGGCGCGGACGCGATTCCTGAAGCTGGACGATTCCCGGCTCGTGGAGCGCGAAGGTGCGGACATCGCCTCGCGGGCGGTCCGGGTCAACCCGGGCGACATCCCCGCGCCGCCCTGGGGACGCGAGGTCGAAAGCTGGTTCAGCCCTCACACGCTTCGCGAAGTCGCGCTCGTCTCGCTCATGATCGACGACATTCCGCGCGAGGACCTGCGGCGCATTCTGCGCGTCGTGCTCTCGTCGATCCTGATCCGGCTGTCGAAGCAGGCGAGCGACTCGATCACGGTCGTGGACCGGAACTGGGAGCCGTGGCCGCACAAGGCGACGTACCGGATGTTCGCGGACAAGTGCCGGGAGCTGGCGAAGAGCTACCAGGATTTCTCGAAGGACATCCGGGACCGGGACGTGACGTACGTGGAACCGGAGTTCTGGCTGGCCGATGCGCGGGAGGTCAAGCTGCCGAAGGCCGCATTCTCCATCGGCGTGACGTCGCCGCCCTACCCGGGGACTTACGACTACTCGTTCCACCATTTCCTCCGCTACCCGCTCTTCGGCGAAGACCCGGGATTCGTGCGGCACCGCGAAATCGGCGCGCGCCGTGACTTCAAGACCCGCCCCGACGCGCTGGACAGGTACACCGCCGACATGACGCAGTGCGTCAAAAACGCATTGGAAGCGCTCGCCCCCGGCGCGCCGCTCCTCCTGCTCATTGGCGACGGCCGCTTCGGTACGCGCGACGTCCGCGCCGACCTCATCGTCCGCGGGATCGCCGCGACCCTCGGCGCCCGCGTTCCCGCCGGCGCTTCCCAGGAACGCACCGAGTGGTCGAAAGGCGCGAGCTCGAGGTCGAAGGCGGAGCATTTCATCCTGGTCCAGCGGCCTTAGGCGCATGCCCGGCGGATCGCTTTTCTATACTGGACCTCCATGATCCCGCCGTCTCCCCTCGCCCTGGACCGCCTTCTCGAAACGCTCCCGCGCGACTCCCAGAGCCGCCCGCTGATCGGCGGCATTGCGCTCACGAAACGGCTCGGCGCCGGGGGGATGGGCGCGGTGTACCTCGGCGTGCACGTCTCGCAGCGCCGCAACGTCGCGGTGAAGATCCTGCCCTTCAATCTCCTCGAACAGTCTCCCCATGCGCTCAAGCGCTTCGAAGCGGAGGCCCGGCTCGCCGCGGGGCTGACCAGCGATCACGTCGTGCGGGTCTTCGACGTCGGCGCCGAGCACAGGACGCATTTCATCGTCATGGAGTACGTCCCCGGCGACAGCGCCGGCGGGATGGTGCGCAAGCGGATCGCGGCGGGAAAGGGGCCGTTCAGCGAAGGAGAGGCGCTTCGCATCGCGCTCGGCGCGGCGAGAGGGCTGGCGGCGGCGCACGGGAAAGGGATCACGCACCGGGACATCAAGCCGGACAACATCCTGATTCCCGAGGGGGATCTCGACCGGGCGAAGGTCGCGGACCTCGGGTTGGCGAAGCCGGAGGAGGGGTCCACGACGGTGGGGACGCTGTCGCACGTCGCGATGGGAACTCCCGGTTACATGGCGCCGGAGCAGGCCGAGAGCGCCAAGGGCGCCGGCCCCGCGGCCGACGTTTTCGCGCTCGGCGGCACGATCTACACCCTCCTCACCGGCAACCCGCCATTCAAGGGCGAGACCCTGATGGCCATCCTCCGGGCCACCGTGGGTGAAGCGCCCCAGCCGCTTCCCGAAGGCACGAGTCCCGGGGTGAAATGGCTGGTGGACAAAGCGCTGTCGAAGAAGGCGGAGCGCCGGTTCGCGGACGGGACGGAGTTCGCGGCGGCGATCGAAAAGGTCATCGCGGATCCCGACGACGCGCCGGAAGAAGCGCGTCGGCCGGGGGGACTTCGCCGGTCGATGGACGGGGCGGCGCGGGTCGATCTGCGTCAGGGCCCGAAGAGCCGCGTCCCCGCTGTCGTGGCGGGCGTGGCGGTCCTCGTGCTGTCGGCCGCCGGGATCGCGATCTACAAGGCGCGCAACCCGCGCGGCGATCCCTCGAAGTCAGGCACGGTTGTGGGCCCTTCCCGCGACCCGGCGCTCGACGCGCGGTTCATGGAAGCAGGGCGGCTCGGGGCTGCAGGGAAGCGCGAAGAGCTTCGCAAGCTGCTTGCCGGGCTGGCCGCGCAGGCGCCCGACGACCCCCGGATCACGGCGTACCGCGACCGGCTCCTCGAGTTAGACAAGGAGGGAGCGAAACGGGAGGCGAAGGCCAGCGTCGCCCGGATTGTGGCCAGCGTCCCGAACACGCCGGAACTCTGGGATGCGGCGGCGCAGGCGGCCGCGTCGCTGCTGGAAATCGCCGACACCGACGAACGCCGAAAAGCAGCCCGGGCTCTTGAAGACGAGGCCATGGCGCACCGCGACCTCGCTTTTGCGAGGCGAAAAGAGAAGGCCGACGACCTCGCCGGCGCGCTCGACGACGCGCGAAAGCTGGCCGACAATCCTTCACTCAAGGACATCGGCGAGTACATCACTTCGCTTGAGAGAAAATTGAAAGACCGGGAACTCCTGGAATCGCGAGCACGGGATTTCAAGGCGGCGTGCGCGGCGGCGGAGAAGGAGCAGGATCCGCAGAAGGCGCTGGAGATCTGGAGAAAGGCCCGCGAGCTCACGACGGACCTGAACGAGGTCGCACGGATCGGGGAGCGGATCCGGGCGCTCGAAGGTTCCGTGCCCCCGGTCGAGGCGGCGGACTACGAAACAGCGATGCGGGAAGGCGGGGAACTGCTCGGGCAGAAGCGCCAGGACGAAGCCGAGGCTGCCTTCCGCCGCGCCCTGGCGCTTCGCCCCGGCGACCCGAAAGCAACCGATCAGCTCAACCGCCTTGCGGAGGCCCGGCTCGCACAGGAGTACGGGACGGCGGCAACCGCGGCGGCGGAAGCGCAGGCCAGGGGAGACTGGGCCGCAGTCAAGGCGGCCGCGCTTCGGATGTCGGCCGCAAAACCGAACGACGCCGCGGCGACGAAGTTGCTCTCGGAAGCGAAGAAACACCTGGCCGGCCCCGAGCCCGTGACCCCGGTCGTGAACAAGGGGCGATTCTCGGTGGTGCTCGACGCTTCCCGCGGCCTGAAAATGGACTTCGTGGTGCTCCCGCACGCGACGGTCACGATCGGGGACGGGACCGAAACGCGGCGCGCGACGCTTTCGAAGGACTTCGCGATCGCAACCACGGAAGTCACGCAGGACCATTGGATGGAGCTCATGGGGTGGAATCCTCCCCACCACCCCGGGGGGGCGTTCC
>JAIOPR010000364.1 GCA_021413805.1 Planctomycetota bacterium | reverse complement strand
TCGGCCCCAAGGGCGCCTCCAGCCTCCTCGCCGCGTTCATCCTCAAGGGCCCCCACGGGCAGGCCGGCTGCGACGACCCCGAGGTCCGCATCGCCGCCGTCGTCGCCCTTCGCGAAATCGACACCGACGAATCCATCGGCTACCTGATCCTCGTCATCGACGACCCCGACCGGAACGTCCGCGGCGAAGCGGTGACCTCGCTCGCGAACGCCGCCTACCCCTGGGTCGTCCCGGCGCTACTCCAGGCCCTCGCCGATCCCGTGGTGCCGATCCGCAAGGTGGCGGCGGAGGGCATGAAGCGGATCACCAAGGTCGGCCTGTCGTGGAAGGAAGACGCGGCGCCCGAAGTGCGCGGCACCGTGGCGCAGGAGTGGGAACGCTGGTACGACTCGTGGCGCCGGCAGCGCGACTGGTCGATGGAGTGCGGCCGCATGAACTACGCCGAACTTTCGTCGAAGATCGACGAACTCATGGCCGCTCGCCCCGAGCCCCAGCGCGCCGCCTGGAACCGCCTCCACGCCCTCCTCGCGACCTTCCGCGACGACAAGGCCACGCCCACCCCCACCGCCGACATGATCTCCAAACCCATCGACGACTTCCTGCCGATGGTCTACGACGACATGAACATCTGGATGGCCGTCGTCATCCTCGAAATCCAGACCGGGACCTTCCGCGGCGTCATGCCCCCCGACCGCATGAAATCCAAGCGATGACCCGCGGGACCCTGTTCGTCGTCGCCACCCCGATCGGAAACCTCGAGGACATCACCCTTCGCGCCCTCGAAACCCTCCGTACCTGCGCCGTCGTCGCCGCCGAGGACACCCGCACCGCGAAAAAGCTCTTCGACAGGCACGGCATCGCCACCCCCTGCCTCTCCTTCCACGGCCACTCCGGCCTGAACCGGGTGGCGGAACTCGTGAAGCGCCTCGAATCGGGCGACAACGTGGGGCTGATCTCCGATGCAGGGACGCCGGGGATTTCGGACCCGGGGGAAGCGCTGGTCGCGGGTGCGGCGGCGGCGGGGATCACGGTGGTGCCGATTCCCGGCCCGGCGGCGTTTGTGGCGGCGCTTTCGGCGTCGGGGCTGCCGATGGCGCGCGTCGCCTTCGAGGGGTTCCTCGCCGCCAAACCGGCGGAGCGGCGAAAGCAGCTGGCGCAGCTGGTGCGGGAGACGCGGACGCTGGCGTTCTACGAGGCGCCGCACCGGATCGCGGAGTCGCTCGCCGACCTGCGCGACGCGCTGGGCGCCGACCGCCGGGCGTGCGTCGCCAGGGAAATCACCAAGATCCACGAGGAGTTCGAGCGGGCGACGCTGGGCGAGCTGGCGGCGAGGTGGGAGAAGCGCGAGCCGCGTGGGGAATTCACGGTGATCGTGGCGGGGGCGCCGGAGGTGGATGAGACGGCGAGCGTGGATGTGGAGTCCGCGGTCCGCGCGGCGCTGGATGCCGGGAAGTCGGTTTCTGCGGCCGCGAAGGAGGTGGCCGCGGCGCTGGGACGGCCGCGGAATGAGGTGTATGCGCTGGCGCTCAGGCTGGAAGGGCGGAAGTAGGGCCGGGAGGGACGTGCTGCCTCATCCTCTTTTACCCTCTTTTATCCTGTTGAAAAAAAGTCCTTTTTTTCAAGTCAGGATAAAAGAGGGTAAAGGAGGATGAAACGGCTATGCGCCTTTCGCCCCAGCTCGGTCGATCTTCCGCGCCAGCGCCCCGAATTCCGCCGCCCCCGCGCCGTGTCCCAGGACCCCAAGCACCGGCGCACCGGCATGCTTCGCCAGGACTTCGAGGTTCGTGCGCTCCGCCAGCCCCGGCTTCGCCCCGGAAACAAAGCTGACGACGATCCCAAGCACCTCAATCCCCCGCGCCCGAGCCGCTTCCACCGTCAGTTTCGTGTGGTTCAAAGTCCCGAGCGCCGGCCGCGCGACGATCAGTATCGGCAGCCGCAGCCGTTTCGCGAACTCCGCGATGGTTTCGCGTGAAGTTAAGGGGACGAGCAGGCCGCCCGCGCCCTCGACGACGGTGACCTCGTGCCGGCCGATGACGCGCTGCGTCAATCGCGCCGCTCGCGCCATGTCCACCCGGACGCCTTCCCGCGACGCCGCCACCGAGGGCGCCAGTGGGTCGCGGAACAGGTACGGGCAGACGTCCTCAAACGTGTCGCCGGTCCCCGACGCCGCGATGAGCGCCTCGACATCCGAGTGTGTCCGCCGGCCAGGCTTCTTCTCGGCCCCGGAGGCGAACGGCTTGACCACGCCGACGTCCCGACCGGCAGCACGCCAGCAGCGCGCAAGTCCGCACGAGACGAACGTCTTCCCGACTCCGGTGTCGGTGCCGGTGATGAGGATCGCGCGGGGGGAGAGCATGGGAGGGTTTCCGATGAATCCTGGTGGAGACGCGGACGGGCCGGTTGTGGAGTTGAGAGGTTGAGGGGTTGGGAACAGCGGAGCCGATCCCGTGCTGCCGTTCCCAACCCCTCAACTCCTCAACCTCTCAACCCCCTACTCCCCCGCAGGCGCCGCAGTACCTTCTCCATCTCCCGCCGGCGCCTCTTCCCCCTCCGGCTTCGCCTTCGGGATCGGCTTCGTGCTCTTGCACTCCGGGTACTTCGAGCACCCCAGGAACGGCCCACGCTTCCCGCGGCACACCCTCATCGGCGCCCCGCAGATCTCGCATTTCTCGTTCACGACGATTACGCCGCCGTCCTTGCCCTTCACCACATTCCTGGTTGTCTTGCACTCCGGGTAGCCGGTGCAGGCGAGGAACTGGCCGAAGCGACCCCGCTTGAGCGCCATGGGCTTGCCGCATTTCTCGCATTTCTCGTTCGAGAGCTCGGGGGGCGGCGCGTCCTTGGGCTTCGTGGACTTGCACTCGGGGTAGCCGCTGCATCCCCAGAATCCGCCCCACTTGTTCCAGCGCAGGAGCATCGGCTTGCCGCATTTCTCGCACAGCGGGGCGTCCGCCACCACCTGCCCCTTTTCGGAAGTCATCTCCGTCTTCGCGCGCTCGATCTCCCCGACGAAGACGTCGTGGAACTCGCGCAGCAGCTCGTGCCAGTCCGCCTTCGATTCCTCCACCGCGTCCAGCTTCTCTTCCATCAGGCGCGTGAAGTCCGTGTTCACGATCTCGGGGAAATGCTTCTCGAGCTTGCCGTTGACGATCTCGCCGAGCTCGGTGGCATGAAGCGCCCTGTTCTCCTGCTTGACGTAACCGCGGTCCTGGATGGTCGCGACGATCGGGGCGTACGTGGACGGGCGGCCGATGCCGTTCTGTTCGAGCGCCTTGACGAGCGAGGCTTCCGTGAATCGGGCCGGGGGCTGGGTGAAGTGCTGGGTCGCGTCGAGGCCGATGAGGGTGAGGATCTGGCCCTCGGCGAGCGGCGGGAGGATCTGTTCTTCCTTCTTGAGGCGGTGCCCGGCGACCCGCGTGTACCCGTCGAACGCCATCACGCGGCCCCGCGCCCCGAAGACGGCGCGCCCGGCCTCGATTTCGGCGGAGGTCACGTCGAACTCGGCGGGCGCCATCTGCGTGCCGACGGTGCGCTGCCAGATGAGCTGATAGAGCTTGAACTGCTCGTCGTTCAGGTACTGCCGCATCAGGTCGGGCGTGTGCTCGACCGACGTCGGCCGGATCGCTTCGTGCGCTTCCTGCGCGCCTTTCCTCGCCGCCCAGACCCGCGGCGGCGTCTCGAGGTATTTTTGCCCGAACGACTTCACGACGAACCCGCGGATTTCCACGAGCGCGTCTTCGCTGAGGCGGTAGGAGTCCGTCCTCATGTACGTGATGAGACCGGTGGTCCCCTCTTCGCCGATCTCGACGCCTTCGTACAGCTGCTGCGCGATCGCCATCGTCCGGCGCGTCGGGAAATGCAGCTTCACGCTCGCCGTCTGCTGCAAGAGGCTCGTCGTGAACGGCGGCGGCGGGTTGTCGCGCCGCGACTTCTTCTCGACCTTCACGATCCGGTACTGCGCCGTCTTCAGTTCTTCGACGAGGCCGTTGGCGGTCGCGCCGTCGGGGACGAGGAACTCCTTCTTCTCCGGCTCCTTGTCCTCCTCCTTCTCGACCCCCGGGCCCTTGTCGTCGAGCAGCTTTTCTTCGTCGAAGGCTTCCGTCTTCGTGTGGAGGTCCGCCTCCGCGCCGTCCTTCACGCGCTTCAGCTCCGCCTTGAACGCCTCGGGCGGTTCCTCGACGCCGGGCTTGGCCGTGACGCGGGCGATGAGGCGCCAGAATTCCTCGGCCTTGAACGCGCGGATTTCCTTTTCGCGATCGACGACGAGCTTGCTCGCGACGGACTGCACGCGCCCGGCGGAGAGGCCGCGGGCGACTTTTTCCCAGAGAAGCGGGCTGAGTTTGTAGCCGACGATGCGGTCGAGGAGCCGGCGCGCCTGCTGCGCGTTGACGAGGTTCATGGCGACCTCGCGGACTTTCTTGAACCCCTCTTCGACGCCGCGCTTCGTGATTTCGTTGAACGTCACGCGTTTCGCGCGCCGGCCGACGTTCAGCGCCTCCGCCAGATGCCACGCGATCGCCTCCCCTTCGCGGTCAGGGTCGGGGGCGAGGTAGACGAACGGGGCGTTCTTCGAAGCGTCCTTCAGGTCCTTGAGCGTGTCCTTGCGGTCCTTGATCTCGATGTACTGAGGCTCGAACCCGTGATCGACGTCGATCCCGAACTTCGACTTCGGCAGGTCGCGCACGTGCCCCATCGACGCCTTCACGACGTAGCCCTTCCCCAGGATCTTGTTGATCGTCTTCGCTTTCGCGGGCGACTCGACGATGACGAGGGAAGCGCCGGTGCGCTTGACGGAGGGAGAGTCGTCAGGAGGACCGCGCTTTTCGACCACGGGCGCTTTCTTGCGCGAGGCTTTCTTGGCCACGGCCGGCGTTGCCGCCTTCTTCTTCGCCGCCTTCTTCACCGGCGCCTCGACGACCTCTTCCACCACCGCGGCCACCTTCTTCGCAGCCTTTGGCTTCTTCGCAGGCGCATTTTCAGGCACCTCGGCTGCGTCGGTCGCGGGCGGTTTCGGCTTGGCCTTGGCCATACAACTCCTGGTGGGGGTGGCGAGCGCGGCGGATTATGGGGGCGGGTAGGAGCGCCGTCAACCCGTCGTGGGAGGACATAATAGAGGAGGGAATGGCGAAGAATTCAAGGGGTTCCGCGCGAAAAAGCGACGGAAGGCGACGTATCTCATTGCGGCGAAATGACTTGTGACGCGAAATTTCTTCGGCAGCCGAGACCCGCACTTCACCGATAGACGCCGACATCGATCGGCTTTTCATTCTGAACCTCCGCGAGCCGCTTCGCGTACCCCTCCAGAATCGCCTTCCGCGCCCCGTCGTCCATCCGCACCGGGCCGTAAACCAGCTGCGGCGCCAGCACGTCAAAGCCCAGGAAGCGCAGAATCCCCCGCTGGATCGGCCGGAGCACGCCGTGGATGTCACCATTTCCCCCGTCCGGCTTGTACGACACCTCCGGCCCGCCCGTCGTCACCGACAGCATCGCCCGCTTCCCCTTGAACACCCCCGTGTCGTACATCTTCCCGCCGCCATACGTCCGCCCCATCGCCAGCACCCGGTCCGCCCACCCTTTCAGGATCGCCGGCGCCCCGAACCACCACAGCGGGAACTGCCAGATCATCAGGTCGCACCACTCCAGCTTCTGCATCTCCGCTTCCACGTCCGCCGCAAATCCCCCCACCTCCGTCGCGTGCATCTCTTCGACCTGCTGCTTGAAATACGCCGCGTCCTTCACGCTCGTGAAATTGCGCCGGTCCGAAACCGGGTTGAAGTTCATCGCATGAAGATCCGACGTCCGGACGTCATGGCCGCGCGACCGGAGAGCCTGCGCCGCCGTGTCGTGCATCGCCGCGTTGAAGCTGCGCGGCTCGGCGTGGGCGAGGACCAGGAAGGCCTTCATGGGAGTTCTCCGAAGGGTGGGCCCGACATTGGACGACAGCCGTGAAGCGCGGGCAACCGATTCGTCGGGGCCGCTTCGCCTCGAAGAAGTTTCCACAGAATCACGATTTGTTAGGATGCGCCCCCAGAAGCGGCCGATCGGCCCGGCGAGCGCGCTCAGGTGAGCCCGCTCCGAAAGCAGACGCCGCCGAACAAGGAGACATCCCATGGGCAAGGGCAACAATTCTCAGCGCAAGGAAGTGAAGAAGCCGAAGAAGGACAAGAAGACGCCGAAGAAGTAGTGCGGGCGATCTGGGGGGCGACGACGGCTCCCCGGACGTGACAGGGACGCTGCCGGCTTCGCGCGGGCGGCGTCCCTGTTTCAGTTGGGGGCGGAGTGCAGCCCGTCCTCCGCTCCGAATCGAGTACCGAGAGGAGAACCAGATGAACGCCTCGCGCACGATCTTCCTGCTGGCGGCCTGCGCGGCAGCGGCGCGGGCGGAAGAGCCGTTGGATCCCGCCGTCGTCCGCGATGTCGGGGAAT
>JAIOPR010000363.1 GCA_021413805.1 Planctomycetota bacterium | reverse complement strand
CTCACGAATGCCGCGAATGACAACGGGGCTGCCCAGGCGCTGGCGCTCATCCGGACGTCCAAGGTCCTGCTCGACGGCACGGCCAGCCCCGAAGATTTCTACCGCGGCCTGGAAAGCGCGCTGGGCACCAAGAGCGCCGAGGCCACGGACCGCGCGCAGAGCCAGTCGTTCCTCGACCAGCAACTTTCCGCGGAACGCGAGCGCCTGAGCGGCGTGAACCTCGACGAGGAAGCCGTCAACCTCCTGACCCACCAGAGGGCGTACCAGGCGGCGGCGAGGTTCATCGCCACCGTGGACACGCTTCTCGACACCCTCATCAACCAGCTCTAACCCATGTCCATCAACCCCCTCAATTCGCGCACGACCAACAACCTCACCCGCGAGTCCATCCTCACGGGCCTCAATCGCTCCCAATCCGCGCTTCTCCTGCTGCAGGAACAGATCTCTTCGGGGAAGCGCCTGGTGCGTCCGTCGATCGACCCGGTCGGGACGTCCGTCGCGATGGGATACCGCGGGCGGATCGACCGGAACAGCGCGTACACCACGAACGCCAACGACGCCTTCGCGCGGTTCGGGCAGGCCGATTCGACGCTGGGTTCCATTTCGGACCTGCTCGACAGCGCGCACACTATCGCGTTGGCGCAGGCCACCGGCACCGCAACCGCCGCGACCCGCCTCGGCTCGGCGACCGAGGTCGCGTCGATGATCGACCAGGTCCTCTCGTTCGCGAACACCGATTTCCTGGGCCGTCCGGTCTTCGGCGGAACGTCCCCCGGCTCGCCTTTCGTCTCCACCGCGGGCGGCGTCGCCTTCACGGGCGATCTTTCTTCGATCCTCCGCTCTTACGGCGACTCGCTCACTTCTCCGGACAACGTCCCGGCGACCCGCGCTCTCGGAGCCACGGCGCTGCTGGAAGCGCAGGCGACGGGAAGCGCGACGGCGGCGACGGGGGCGGGGACGCTGACCGATTCAAGTTTTGTCGGGAACGGGACGGACGCCTACACGGGGTTCGACCTCGTCGTCCGCACCGGCCCGAACGCGGGACTTTCGCGGCGCATCACCGCGTTTTCGAGTGCCACGGGGACGTTCACGTTCGCTTCGGCATTCCCGACGGCGTTCTCGGGCGGGGAAGGGTACGACCTGCGGGTTGACCTGGACCCGACGGTGACGCGGGGCGGGAAGGCGGGGGCGACGACGGCGGCGAGCGGCGGAGGGACGCTGGTTTCGGGCGCGCTCGTCGGGGACGGCGACAATGCCTACAACTCGCTCGAGGTTCTCGTGAAAACGGGCGCCAACGCGGGGACCGTGCGACAGGTGACCGATTTCGATTCCGCAACCGGGACGCTGACGTTCGCGACGCCGTTCGGTGCCGCGTTCGCCGCGGGCGATACTTACGAAATCCGCGCGGCCGCGACGCAGCTCGGGCAGCTTCGCGGCGGCCAGGGCGTCTCGCTCGGCAGCCTCCGGGTGCAGGACGGCGTCGGCGGGCCTTCGGTCGTCGTCGATCTCTCCGGCGCGAAAGACATCGGCGACATCCTCGATACGCTCAACAACGCCTTCGTGGCGTCGCTTCCCACCATCAAGGCCGGCCTGAACGCGGCGGGGAACGGCCTCGAGCTCACGCACCTCGCCGCGGGGACGATCGTCGTCTCCGAGGACGGCGGCGGCACGACCGCGGCGCAGCTCGGCATTCTCACGGCCGCGGCCGGCGTTCCTGCCGTTCTCACCGGCTCCGACCTCGACCCCACGCTTTCCACCGGCACCCAGCTCGCCCAGCTCCGCGGCGGACTCGGCCTCGACAAGGCCGGCCTCGCCATTTCCAACGGCACCCTCGGCGCCGCCGTCTCGCTGGCTTCGGCGTTCACGATCGAGGACATGCAGAATCTCGTGAAGGGCGCCGGCGTGCAGGCCGCGGTCGAGATTGCTCCCGATGGGCGGTCGATGTCGCTCAGGCAGCTTCTTTCCGGCGGCGACCTTCGCGTCACCAACTCGGGCGGCGAAACCGCTTCGACTCTCGGCTGGCTCGATTCGCTTCGGCGCAAGTCCGTGGCGCAGCTGAATGTCGGGGCCGGTGTCCAGACCTCCGCGGGTCCCGACCTCCGGGTGACGACGAAGACCGGCGCCACGTTCGACGTGGATCTCGACGGCGCCAGCACGATGGCCGCGATCGTGGACCGGATCAACACGGCGGCCGGAAATGTCTCGCTCGGCGCGCCCGTGATTGCCTACACCGACGAAACCACCGGCGCCCTCGTCCTCGACGACCGCGGCGCCGATGGGGGATTCAACTTTTCCGTTACCGCGCTCGGCGGCTCGCAGGCCGCCGACATGCTCGGCATCTCGAAAACCGTCGCAAACCCCGCGGGCATCGACCCCGTGCTCACGCTCACCGGCGATCCGCTTCGCGCCACCGGCCTCCGCGATAACTCGGTCTTCAGCGCGCTCATCGAGCTTCGCGATGCCCTGATCTCCAACGACGGCCAGCGCATCGCCGCCGCCGCCGACAAGATTGCTGCGGCAAGGACGACGGTGCTGGACGGAAGAGCCGAAGCCGGGGCGAGCGCGCGGCGGCTGGAGCTGACGAAGAACAGGCTCGAGGACGAAAGCACCACGTTCCAGGGATTGCTGTCGGAGACGGAGGACGTGGATTTCGTGGACGCGGCGACGCGGCTGACACAGGAGCAGACGGTTTTGCAGGCGAGTCTGCAGGCGGCGGCGAAGATACTGGGGACAACTCTCTTCGATTACCTTGCGTGAGGAGGGAAAACGGCAAGGGAAGAAAATGAAAACGGAAAAGTGAAAACGAAAAGGAAAAATGAAAAGCGAAAAACGAAATCTGAACGGTCAGGGCAGAAGGAGCGACCCCTCCTGCCCCGTTTTCCTTTTTCATTTTTCATTTTCCCTTTCTGTTTCGCTGTTTTCCCTTTCGCCGTTCGTCCTTCCGTTCGCCGTTAAGGTCCTCCCCCGATGATCCAAGTCCACACCCGCAGGTTCGGCTCTCTCTCCCTCCCCGAGGCCGATCTCTACCGGTTTCCCCTCGCGCTCCCCGGCTTTCCC
>JAIOPR010000052.1 GCA_021413805.1 Planctomycetota bacterium | reverse complement strand
GAACGACCTGGACCGGGTGCTGGAAGGGCAGCTCGTGCTGGCGCTTCCCCCCGAAGCCACGGTGACGGCGTTCGCGCTGGAGACCGACGGGACGCTGCGTGAGGCCTCCGTCGTGGAACGCGAGAAGGCCCGTTTCGTGTTCGAGAGCGAGGAACGCCGGAACGTGGACCCGGGGCTGGT
The DNA here is from genome assembly GCA_021413805.1 of Planctomycetota bacterium. GTDB lineage: Bacteria > Planctomycetota > MHYJ01 > WSZJ01 > WSZJ01 > WSZJ01. The sequence continues at coordinate 45,284 of JAIOPR010000052.1, read as the reverse complement.
GGAGTGGGTGCAGGGGAACGTGTTCCAGACGCGCGTTTATCCGATCCCGGCGCACGGGACGAAGCGCGTCGTGATTGCGTGGGAGTGGGAAGCGTCGCGGAGTTTCGTGGTGCCGCTGCGGCTGGGGCGGCTGAAGAATTTCGTGCTGGAGGTGACGGCGAGCGGCGTGGTGCCCGAGGTTTCGGGGATCGCTGGCGGGAAGCGCGCTTCGCTGCCGGACGACCTGGACGTGGTGACGGACGCGAAGGCGCAGACGTTCCGCGCGAGCGCCGAGGGGAAGGACATGGAAGTGGCGTGGGACCTGGTGCTGACGCTGCCGGTGGTGGACAAGCCGCGCGTGACGGTGGAGGCGACGAAGGTGGGGCGGACGTTCTCCGCGGTTCTTCCGACCGGCGCGACGTCGGCCATCGAATCCAAGCCCGGCTGCTGGCCGCGTGGTTCGGGTGGCTGGGCGCGTCGCAAGTGCACCTTGTCGTGTTCTCGAACGCGGTCTGGTTCGAAGAGGACTACGCCGTGGCGGACGGCAAGGCCGACGCGCTGCTGGCGCGCCTCGCGGGACTCGTCCCTGACGGTGGGAGCCGCTTCGCAGGCCTCGATTTCTCGGCGTACGACGGCCGCGCCGACGCGATCGTGCTGTGCACGGACGGGATGACGACGTTCGGCCCGGCGCTGCCGGTGATGGGCTCGCGGCCAGTGCACGTGCTCTGCTCGCAGGCGACGACGGATCGCGCGGTGCTCGACAGGCTCGCAACGGGGCACCTTTTCGACCTCACGACCGAGAAGGTCGAAGCGTGCCTCGCCGCGTGGAAGACGGAGCCGGCGATTTTCCTGGGCGTGGAGGGCGAGGGCGTGAGCGAGATCCTGCCTCCGGCCCCGTGCCGGGCGGACCGCGTTCTCGGGATTGCGGGGCGCGTGGCCGGCGGTGCGGCGGTAGAAGCCAAGGGGCGCTTCCGCGACGCTTCAGGGAAGACATGGGAAGTGCCGTTTACGATCGGCACCGGTGTGGAGGGCGCAAGAGCCGACCGCACGTGGGCCCGCAAGAAAGTCGCGAGCCTCGTCCCCGCCGCGGCGCACGAAGACGAAGTCCTGCAGCTCGGGCTCAAGTACGGGATCGTCACGCCGAGAACCTCGCTTCTCGTCCTCGAGTCGATGGAGCAGTACGTCCGCTACCGCGTGCTGCCGCCGAAAGAGATGCAGGAGGCGTACTTCGACCTGATCGAGAAGGAAAAGGTCGCCGCGGCGAAGACGCGGGGGGAAAAGCTGACGTACGTGCGCGGCCTGTGGACAGCGCGGGTCGAGTGGTGGAAGACGGATTTCAAGGTCCCGGATGGGTTCAAGTTCGAGGACAAGAAGGACAAGGCGCGCGGCGGCGAGTCCGGCGCCGCGCCGGGCAGCGATCCTGCGCCCGGCGAACGCTCCCGCCAGGGACTTGGCGAAAGTGATCACAACGAAGAAGCCCTGCTCAAGAAGGACGAGGACGGCAAGCCGTCCGGTCCCGGCATCGCCCTCAAGCCCTGGACGCCCGACACGCCTTACCTCAAGGCTCTCCGCGCGGCCGGCGACGGCGCCTTCATCGTCTACGGCAAGCTCCGCGCCGAGTACGGCCACTCGTCCGCATTCTTCCTCGACTGCGCCGATTTCTTCCTCGACGAACGCAAGGACCGCAAGGCCGCCCTCCAGATCCTCTCGAACATCGCCGAGATGAACCTCGGCAGCCCGCAGCTCCTCCGAATCCTCGGCCATCGCCTCGACCAGATGGAGGAGACGTCCCTCGCTGCCGAAGTTTTCCGTGATGTCCTGCGCCTGCGCCCCGAAGAGCCGCAGTCGTACCGCGACCTCGCGCTGGTGCTGGCGAAGCGCGCCGAATACGCCGAGTCGATTGCGCTTCTCGAGAAGGTCGTCCTCGGCACCTGGGACGGCCGCTTCCCCGAACTCGAGGTCCTCGCCCTCGGCGAGTTGAACGAGATCGTCACCGTCTGCCGCGCGAAAACGGGCAAGGAATTCCACACGCTTCCCGCCGACCTGGTCGCCTCACTGCCGTGCGACCTGCGCGTCACGCTGACCTGGGACGCCGACGCCTGCGACATGGATCTCTGGGTCGTCGAGCCCGACGGCGAGAAGGCCTTTTACGGCCACCGCGAAACGATGAGCGGCGGGCGCTTCGGCCCCGACTTCACGCAGGGTTACGGCCCGGAGGAGTACCTCGTGAAGAAGGCGATCTCCGGCAAGTTCCAGGTGAAGATCGACTTCTACGGCAACACGCAGCAGGTCCTGGCGGGCGCGACGACCGTCCAGATCTGCATCTACAAAAACTACGGCCGGCCGAACCAGGAGAAGATCGAGGTCACGCGGCGCCTGAAAGACGTCAAGGAAGTGCTGGACCTGGCGGAGGTGAGTTTCCCGTAGGCCGGGCCTCCAATGCCGCGCGGACGTCCGCTCGCGTGACGCACCGTCACGGGTTGCGCTTGTTGGCCTTCGCCTCGTACATGCGCTTGTCCGCTTCCGTGAGCAGGTCTTCCAGCGTCGTGGCCTGGCTTGAAAGACGGGAGAACCCGACGCTCAGGGACAGTTTCCAGGGGTTGGGAGTGTGTGCATTGAACGCCGCCGTCTCTTCGAGGATCCGCGCGACCACCGTTTCCGGCGGTCCCAGGCCCGGCTCAAGACGAAGCGCCGCGAATTCGTCGCCGCCGATCCGGCCGACGAGGTCGGAAGGGCGGAAGGCCTTTCGGAGGACGGCTGCGGCGCCTGCGATGGCGGCGTCGCCCGCGGCGTGGCCGTGGCCGTCGTTGATCAGCTTGAGCCCGTCAACGTCGATGAAGAAGAAGGCGCAGGACGTCGAGGGCGGGTGCGACCCTGAAAAATGGCGTGCGGCCAGGGCGAGGAATCCGCGCCTGTTGTGGAGTCCCGTCAGCTCGTCGCGCGTCGAGAGGCCGCGGAGGGCGGAAAGAGTCCGGTGCCGCTCGACGGAGAACCGAAGGATCTTCGCGAGGCGTGGAGGATCGACTTCGCCTTTGACGAGGAAGTCTTCCGCGCCCGCGTTGACGGCTGCGAGCCCGGTCGCGTCGTCGTTCAGGCCTGTGAGCACGACGATCGGGATGTCGGGGCAGCCCGCGCTCATGCTCCGGACCGTCTCAAGCCCGTCGGAGTCAGGGAGGTTGAGGTCCAGCAGCACAACGTCCGGCGCGGCGGCCTTGGCCTGACGCACTCCCTCGTCCAGGGTCTGGCAGATTCGGAGGCTCGGCGCGACGCCTGCGCCGCCCGCGAGCTGGCGGCGGATGGAGTCGGCGTCCGCCGCGTTGTCCTCAACCAGCAGGATGTCCAGCGCGTCATCGACCATGGTGTTTACTCCGCAGGAAGCCGCGCAATCCGGAGCCAGAAGTCCACGAGCGAACGTACGACGGTGCGGTACTCGGGCAGTTCCGCAGGCTTTGTAATGAAGCAGTTTGCATGGCTCCGGTACGAACGACGCACGTCGCTCTCCGCTGCCGATGTCGTGAGCACCACCACCGGGATGTGCTTCAGTTCCGGGTCGTCCTTGATGTCTTCCAGCACTTCCCGCCCGTCCTTCCGCGGCAAGTTCAGGTCGAGCAGGATCAGCCGCGGCCTTTTCGCCGAAGCGTAATTCCCTTTGCGGCGGAGGTAGTCCAGCGCGTCCTCACCGTTCATGGCGAGAACTTGCCGGATCGGTGGCTCACACCCCGCGATCGCTTCCGCAAGCAACCTCGCTTCCGCCGGGCTGTTTTCGACCAGCAGGACGTCCGCCGCTTCCCCTTGGATCGTGCTCATCTAAGCCTCCCTGGCCGGCCCGGTCGCTCCCCCGGGGGGCGCAATCGGCAGGCTGAAGAAGAAAGTAGAGCCCTTCCCGGGCTCCGACCGGACCCCGATGCGCCCCCCGTGACGCTCCACGATCCGTTTGCAGATCGCCAACCCGATGCCCGACCCTTCACAGTGCTCCGAACCCGGGCCACGGCGAAAGGGGAGGAAGATGCGCTCGTGGAAGCGCGACTCGATGCCGATGCCGTTGTCCGACACGAGAAATTCCCATGAATCCGTTTCCTGGCGCGCTTCAATCATCACGCGCGGCGGCTCCGGACCGCGGTACTTGAGCGCGTTGGCGATGAGGTTCTGGAAGACTTCCGTGAGTTGCGTCGCATCGGCCGTAACCTCCGGCAGCTCGCCCTGCGCCACCTTGGCGTTGCTCTCGACGATCAGGGGGCGGAGGTTGAGAAGCGCTTCACGAAGGGCGTCGGCGGCGAGAACCGGGCGGAGAATCTGCTCGCCGCAGGCGCGACGCGAGAATTCCAGGAGGCTCACAATCAGGGTGCGCATCCGGCGTGTGCCGTCGATGGCGTGGCCCATGAAATCGTGAGCGTCCGGCGGAAGCCTGGGCCCGAACTTCTGGTTGAGGAGTTGCACGTAGCTGGTCACCATCCGGAGCGGTTCCTGGAGGTCGTGGGAAGCGACGTAGGCGAAGCGCTCGAGATCCTCGTTGGAACGCTCGAGCTGGAGCCTCTGGGTTGCCAGCTCGGCCGCGACCCGCTGCCGTTCGGTGGCCTCGCGGTGGAGCCGTTCGTTTGCTTCCCGCAGTTCGTGCGTACGTTCCTCCACCTTCTGTTCCAGCTGAGCCTGCGCGGCGGCGCGGGCCGCTTCCGCGAGCCACCGTTCTGTCACGTCGCGAGCGATGACCATAACGCCGGTAATCCGTCCGCCGATGACCAGGGGCCGGCCGATGGATTCGAGGTAGCGCCAAAGCCCGGCGCGCGTGCGGGCCCGCACGATGACGGCGGAGGGTGTGTTTCCGCGAAGCGCGGTCGCGGTCGCCTGCTCGGCCTTTGCAAGGTCCTCGGGATGGACGAGATCGGAGTAGTGTTTCCCGAGCCAGTCCTTCGTCTTCCACCCCAGGGTTCGCTCGAAGGCCGGGTTGAGCGAGGCGATCAGCCCGTCGGGCGTGAGGGTCACGATGAGCTCGTCGGCGCATTCGACAAGCTGGCGGTATTTCTGCTCGGAGTGACCGAGCAGTTCCTCGGCCCGCCGCCGCTCGCTCACGTCGCGCAGGATGTGGATGATGTAGGCGGGTCTCCCGTCGCTGTCGAAGACGACCGAGGAACTCGTTGCTGCGTGGACGGGCGTCCCGTCGCGCCGCGCACAGGGGACTTCAGACGGGTAGTCTCCCTTGCGCATCTTGGCAACTTCGGCAGGGGTCAGCGCGGCGCGGTACGACGGTTCCAGCAGCCGGTCGATCGGGATCCCCACAACCTGGGCCGCGGTGTAGCCGAAGACCTGGCTGGCGCGACCCATCCACCGTACGATCCGTCCGCCCAGGTCGGTGAGGACAATGCACTCCGGGAGCTGCAGGAGCAACTCGTCCGAGAGGCGCAACTGGGCGTCGATTCGCGCCCATCGCCCGGCGTCCCTCAGCACGCCCGCGAATTCGGGCCCGTCCTCGCCGTCCCATGCCGTCAGCGCCACCTCAACCCTGATTTCCTTCCCACTGGAAGTCAGCGCTTCGAAGACCCTCGACTCCCCGACCAGGCGCGACTCCCTCCTGAGTTGAAGGAACGAGATCCGCTCGCGGAAGGCAGCGCGGTGGCGCTCGGGCATGAGGCGGGTCAGCGGCTGCCCCACCATCTGCGACGCCTTCCAGCCGAACATGGCTTCCGCGGCCGGGTTGAAGGAAGTGATGATCCCGCGGGCATCGCAGCCCACGACCGAGTCCGTGCTCGTCCCGAGAATCGCAAGGTAGCTCGCTCGCCACATGTGGGCGCGACGCACCCACCGGGCAAACGCGGCGTGCGAAGCCGCGGCAGCGACCGAACCTGTCGCAAATGCCAGCGCCAGGCCACGGCGGAATTCGCTTCGCGCCGGGCCTTCGAGTCCAGGCACGCCCGGAACGCCGAGGCCGACGGCTGCGGAGGCGAAGAGGAGCACGGCGGCGGCGGCCACGAAGCCGCGGTCGATGGACAGCGACCGGCGCGCGGGCACGAACGCCGACATCCTGGGCAACTGCCGGGGTGTGGAGAACTCGCGCGGAATTGTCTGCGGCGTCGGAATGGGCCTCATTCGTGCGTCCCTCCTTTCACCGCCACGAGTCCGGCAGAAATGCTCACGTTTCCGGGTGTCGAGGCCGCGGACGCTATTCCTTTTGCAACACCTATGCCCGAGGGTTCCGTCGGGCTGCGATCCGGTGGGGCCTGCAAGAAGTACGCGCGGCGGGAATTGTTGCAGGAGGATGCGGGCGAATTGGCCGGGCTCCCGGCGTGCTCCTCCCCGCGATGACGTATTCCGGCCGGTCCGTGGATGCTTTTCAAGGGGCACACGGTATGCAGATCAGAAGCTGCGATCGGCCACCCTTGAGGCCCACCCCATGCTCCGTCGCATTCTGGTACCGCTTGACGGCTCCGAAATAGCCGAGGCCATTCTCGGCCCGGTTGTCCACCTGATCCGCACCCGGGGCGCCACCCTGATTCTCATGCGCGCCATCCCGGTCCCATTGCACCCTCGCCCTGGCAGCGCTCCTTTCAGCCTTCGGGACACAAAAGCCGAAGCGGAGCGCTACCTCTCGGCGCTGGCGCGCGAGCTTCGAAAGAACAGCGTGAGGGTGCTTGGGGTCGTGCACGTGGGCCGGGAAGCCGGTGGAATCCTGGAAGTGGCCCGGGACGAGGGCGCGACCCTCATTGCCATGGCCACGCATGGCCGCACCGGCCGCTCACATTGCGTCTTCGGGAGCGTGACGGAGCAGGTGCTGCGGAAGAGCGAGATTCCCGTTCTCATCCTGAGATCTTTCGAGCAGGTCGCCGCTGGTGCCGCCCGGACCTCGGCCCACGAGGTCCCGATCCGGAGGATCCTGATGCCGGTCCTCGGCACCGGGAATTCGCTCGCGGCCCTGCCCCACGTCCGGTCCCTGGCGGGCGCCTTCGGCGCCAGCGTGATTGTGCTCGGCGTCGTCGAGCCAGCCGGACGGCGTTCAAGCTGCAAGGGGGACCCCCTTGTGCGGGTCGCGGTCGATGCGCTCTCCCACGACCACATCGCCGTCGATCCCCTGTTTCGCCTCGGCGACCCCGCTTCCGAAATTCTCGACGCCAGTCGCACCCACGACGCCGACCTGGTCGCGATGGCGACGCAGGGGCGAAAGGGCGTGTCGAGGCCGGTGGCGGGCAGCGTCGCGGAGAAGGTGCTTCGCGAATTGAAGTCCCCCGTGCTGGTCGTTCGGGGAGAACGAGGCCGCGGAAGTGAAACGGTCGCGGGCAGGGGAGCGTAGTGGTTCGAAACGCGTGATTCCGGGGGGGTGCGACCTTCGGCTGCACCCCCCCGGGACCATACCTGACTCATCGCAAACCCGGCCCAAGTCACGTAGCTGCGCGCGAATCGCGATACTAAACAGCCGGGGGACGGGACCGCGGGCCGTTGAGGAGGCCCCAGATCAATGACACGAGGAAGATGACCACGAAGAAGAAGAACAGGATCTTCGCGATTCCCGCGGCACCAGCGGCGATGCCTCCGAATCCGAAGACGGCCGCAACGATGGCGACGATGAAGAAAACCAGGGACCAGTACAGCATGGGAACCTCCGTTTATTTGTCCCCGTGACTTGAGCGCTTCAACGGGGAGGGTTGGAAACCTTTTCCGCGCCGCGCGTGCGGAATCAGCAGTGCCGGCGTGTGAAGGAAGCAAAACAAGTGCCCGCCCGCATACAGGCCGCCGATCGAATTGCGCCGCACCCCCGCCGGTCATTGCTACCGCCTCGGGTATGCGCTACCGCCGATGCCCGCGAGGATGAATCCGGCTTCCGTTCGCCCGGAAGCGGCATGGTCGTTGCAAACGAATGATTGCCCTCGAGTGAAAGCACCATGGGATCGAAACCTCAGGTTGAGGCATAGCCATGAAACAGATCTTCAATTCGATGGCAGGGTACGTCGGCCTCTCAGCGGAAGGGTTCGCTTCCGTTCTGCTCGTGGCCGTGCTCACGGTGATGGGCAGCTTCGCCCTGTGCGCCCTCTTCATCGTCCTCATGCCCGCGGATTATCTTTCGCTGAAGCGGCATGCGCCCACGCCGCGGGTCGGCGTGCGGGGAAAAATCACTTATTGGACCAGGAACATCTGTGGATTCCTCCTGGCCATCGTCGGACTCATCCTCGCGATCCCGGGCGTCCCTTTTCCGGGCACGCTTCTCTTCCTGATCGGGTTCTCAATCACGGATTTCCCGTCCAAGCGAAAGTTGCAGCGGAAGCTGCTCAAGCGCCCGAGCGTCCAGGGACGCATCAACAGGCTGCGGAAGAGATTTGGAAAACCGCCGATCCTGCTCGGGTGCTGAGGTGTGCCATGCGCCTGCCGCCCGGGGGGAACGAAACACAAACATCGGCAACTATTCCCGGGATTCGAGAGCCATTGCCCGGGAACAGGCTCTGCGTAGCCCGCAAACTCGGCGGCACGCGCCTTGCTTTCGCTGCTTCACGCCGCCGAATTTCCGGCGGAATCCCCGGATCGCGAATGGAGACACCCATCCTGGAAACCATTCTTGTCCGGCTGATCGGGGAAGGACGGCCGCGGGGAGCTACGAACTGGTCCTCCCGATGTCGTCTTCAAAACCCCCTGATTTTCTTGAGCGCCCCCGCGGACACAATTCCAGTGCGTCGGTTATACTCCTTGCGAACCCGGGAACCCCGGCGCCCCCTTCCTGGCGGCGCCCCATTGCTCGACCGACCCCCGTCGGCAGCAGAACGAGTCGTGCCTCCGCTTCACAGCGGAATCGCACACCCGGCCTCCGGCCACGGAGCCCCGTCATCCACCCCGGCTTCGATCATGTCCGCCCTCCCGCCTCCCCGCACTCCCTAAGGAGTTTCCTGTGAGACAGGCCACCAAGGTTCGAGATCCTCTCAACGTCCCGGATCTCCTCTTGACCCTCCGGTCCGTCAAAAGGGGCAATTTTGCGACGCGCTGCCGGGTTCCTCGCGGAGGGCCCGGCCGTGAAATCGCCCGGACCCTCAACGCGATCATCCGGCAGAACGAACGGATGGCGGAGGAGTTCCAGCGGGTGAGCCGGGTGGTCGGTAAGGAAGGAAAGCTCTCGGAACGCGCCGCGCTTCGCGGCTCTTCCGGATCCTGGCTGAAGACAGTGAACGCCGCGAACTCACTGATCGGCGACCTGGTGCGGCCGACGAACGAGGTGGCGCGCGTGATCGGGTCGGTCGCGAACGGGAACCTCTCGCAGAAAATGCCGACGCAGATCGAGGGCAAGCCGGTGCGGGGGTCGTTCCTGCAGATGGCGCGCACGGTGAACACGATGGTGTCCCAGCTGGGGTCATTCGCTTCGGAAGTGACGCGTGTCGCGCGCGAAGTAGGCACCGAGGGAAAGCTGGGCGGGCAGGCGCAGGTGGAAGGCGTGGCCGGCGTCTGGAAGGACCTGACGGATAACGTGAACTCGATGGCCGGGAATTTGACATCGCAGGTGCGAAACATCGCGGACGTGACGACGGCCGTGGCGAAGGGCGACCTGTCGAAGAAGATCACGGTCGAGGTGAAGGGCGAAATTCTGCAGCTGAAGAACACGATCAACACGATGGTGGACCAGTTGAACGGGTTCGCGGGTGAAGTGACGCGCGTGGCGCGCGAAGTCGGCACGGAAGGAAAACTGGGCGGCCAGGCGCAGGTGAAAGGCGTGGCCGGCGTGTGGAAGGACCTGACGGACAACGTGAACTTCATGGCCGGCAACCTGACGAGCCAGGTGCGCAACATTGCCGACGTGACGACGGCCGTAGCCAAGGGCGACTTGTCGCGCAAAATCACGGTGAAAGGCGAAGGAGAAATTCTTCAGCTGAAGGACACGATCAACACGCTCGTTGACCAGCTGAACGCGTTCGCGGGCGAAGTGACGCGCGTGGCGCGCGAAGTCGGCACGGAAGGAAAGCTCGGCGGGCAGGCGCAGGTGCGGGGTGTGGCCGGCGTCTGGAAGGACCTGACCGACAACGTCAATTTCATGGCCGTGAACTTGACCAGCCAGGTGCGCAATATCGCGGAAGTCACGACGGCGGTGGCCAAGGGCGACCTCTCGAAGAAGATCACGGTCGCGGTGAAGGGCGAAATCCTGCAGCTCAAGAACACGGTCAACACGATGGTGGACCAGCTGAACGGGTTCGCAGGCGAGGTGACCCGTGTGGCGCGCGAAGTCGGCACGGACGGGAAGCTGGGCGGCCAGGCGCAGGTGAAAGGCGTCGCCGGCGTCTGGAAAGACCTGACGGACAACGTGAACTCGATGGCCGGCAACCTCACCTCGCAGGTGCGCAACATCGCCGACGTGACGACGGCCGTGGCAAAGGGTGACCTGTCCAAGAAGATCACGGTCGAGGTGAAGGGCGAAATCCTGCGGCTGAAGGACACGATCAACACGATGGTGGACCAGCTCAACGCATTTGCGGGCGAAGTGACGCGCGTGGCGCGCGAAGTCGGCACGGAAGGAAAGCTGGGAGGCCAGGCAGAAGTGAAAGGCGTGGCCGGCGTGTGGAAGGACCTGACGGACAACGTGAACTCGATGGCATCGAACCTGACGTCGCAGGTGCGCAACATCGCCGACGTGACGACCGCCGTCGCTCGCGGCGACCTTTCCCGCAAGATCACGGTCGAGGTGAAGGGCGAAATCCTGCAGTTGAAGGACACGATCAACACGATGGTGGACCGCCTGAACGCGTTCGCGAGTGAAGTGACGCGCGTGGCGCGCGAAGTCGGCACGGAAGGAAAACTGGGAGGCCAGGCGCAGGTGCGCGGCGTCGGCGGCGTCTGGAAGGACCTGACCGACAACGTGAATTTCATGGCGTCGAACCTGACGTCCCAGGTGCGCAACATCGCGGACGTCACGACCGCCGTGGCGCGAGGCGACCTCTCCCGCAAGATCACGGTCAAGGTCGAAGGCGAAATCCTGCAGCTGAAAGACACGATCAACACGATGGTGGACCAGCTGAACGCGTTCGCCGGCGAAGTGACGCGCGTGGCGCGCGAGGTCGGCACGGAAGGGAAGCTGGGCGGACAGGCGCAGGTGAAGGGCGTGGCCGGCGTCTGGAAGGACCTGACCGACAGCGTGAATTTCATGGCGTCCAACCTCACGACCCAGGTGCGCCGAATCGCCGTCGTCGTGACTGCCGTCGCCAAGGGCGAGCTTCAGCGCAAGCTGTCCCTCGAGGCGCGCGGCGAAATCGCGACGCTGGCCGACACCATCAACGACATGATCGACACGCTGGCAACGTTCGCAGACCAGGTGACGACGGTGGCTCGCGAAGTCGGCGTCGAGGGACGCCTCGGCGGCCAGGCCCGCGTTCCCGGCGCCACCGGCATCTGGCGCGACCTCACCGACAACGTAAACCAACTCGCGGCCAACCTCACCACCCAGGTGCGCGCGATCGCCGACGTCGCCACCGCGGTCACGAAGGGCGACCTGACCCGGTCCATCACGGTCGAGGCCGCCGGCGAAGTCGAAAACCTCAAGGTCAACCTGAACGAAATGATCCGCAACCTCCGCGAAACCACGCAGAAGAACGCGGAGCAGGACTGGCTCAAGACCAACCTCGCCAAGTTCACCCGCATGCTCCAGGGCCAGCGCGACCTCGAGTCCGTTTCCCGCCAGATCCTCTCGGAACTCGCGCCCCTCGTCGGCGCCCAGCACTCCGTCTTCTATGCCCTCGATGAATCCAACGACGGTTCCGCGCTGAACCTCGTCTCCGGATACGGCTACTCCGCCCGCGAAGACCTGCCCACCCGCTTCAACGTCGGCGACGGGCTCGTCGGCCAGTGCGCGATCGAAAAGAAACGGATCCTGCTCGACCGCGTCCCCGACAACTACGTCCGGGTCTCTTCCGGCCTCGGGAACGCGACCCCGTCCAACATCGTCGTCCTCCCCGTGCTCTTCGAGTCCCAGGTCCGCGCCGTCATCGAGCTAGGGTCCTTCAAGAGCTTCAACGAGACGCACCTTCACTTCCTCGACCAGCTCACCGAATCGATCGGCATCGTGCTCAACACGATCGCCGCGACGATGAACACTGAGGCGCTTCTCAAGAAGTCGCAGGCCCTGACGCAGGAACTCCAGCAGACGAACGCGGAAATCGAGGAAAAGGCCGAGCAGCTCGCGCTGACGTCGAAGTACAAGTCGGAATTCCTCGCGAACATGTCGCACGAGCTCCGGACGCCGCTGAATTCACTGCTGATCCTGGCGAAGATGCTCTACGAGAACCCGGAAGGAAACCTGACGCCGAAGCAGGTCGAGTTCGGGCGCGCGATTCACGGGTCGGGCTCCGACCTCCTCAGCCTCATCAACGACATCCTGGACCTGTCGAAAATCGAGTCCGGGACGATGGCGCTCGAAATCGCAACCTTGTCGTTCAAGGACATCCTGGCTGACAACGAGCCCAGCTTCCGGCCGATCGCGCAGAACAAGAAGCTCGACTTTGCGATGCAGCTGGACCCGGCGCTTCCTTCCGCGATGCAGACGGATTCGAAGCGGCTGCAGCAGGTGTTGAGGAACCTCCTGTCGAACGCTTTCAAGTTCACGCAGAAGGGCGGTGTTTCTCTGCGGATGACGGTGGCGCAGTCAGGCTGGAGCCAGGACCACCCGATTCTCAACAGCGCGGAGACGGTCATCGCCTTCTCGGTCACCGACACCGGGATCGGCATCCCCGAGGACAAGCAGCAGATCATCTTCGAGCCTTTCCAGCAGGCCGACATGACGACGAGCCGCAAATACGGAGGCACCGGCCTCGGCCTCTCGATCAGCCGCGAAATCGCCAAGATGCTCGGCGGCGAGATCGGGCTCACGAGCAAGGTGCGGGAAGGAAGTACCTTTACCCTCTACCTTCCCCTCGACTTCGCCCCGGTCAAGTCCCGCGCGTCGAGGGATGGATCGCACACCCTGCAGGAATACACCACCGTGGCCGGGCGGCCTGTCACTCCCCGTGCGACGGAAGCGGTGGATTCGTCCCCGGTGAACTCGTTGCTGCGGGAAGTGCACGACGACCGTGGAGCGACGCAGCCGGGGGACAAGGTTGTGTTGATCGTCGAGGACGACTACACGTTCTCCCATGTCCTTCTCGACCTGGCGCATGAAAACGGATTCAAGGGCCTGATTGCGACGGGAGGCGAGATCGGCCTGCAGATGGCCAGGAAATTCAAGCCCGATGCGCTCATGATGGACATGCGCATGCCGGACATGGACGGCTGGGCGCTCCTCGACTGCCTCAAACACGACCCGGAGACGCGCCACATCCCGGTCCAGATCGTCACGGCGGATGACAACCGCGAGCGGGGCCTCAAGCTCGGGGCGTTCTCATTCCTGCAGAAGCCCGTGTCACGCGAGGCGATCGGGGAGGCGCTCACGCGGCTCCGGAAGTTCATCGACAAGCCGGTGAAGCACCTCCTCGTCCTGGAAGACGACGAAGCCCAGCGGCGCGGGCTCTCCGAGATGCTCGGCGGCAAGGATGTGGAAATCACGGCCGTTGGCACCGGGGGCGATGCGCTCCAGGCCCTCGAGTCGAAGCCTTTCGACTGCATGGTCCTCGACCTGCGGCTCCCCGACATGTCCGGGTTCGAACTGCTCGGGAAGATCCGCGAGAATCCCGGCCTGGGGCACCTCCCGATCGTCGTCTACACAGGGAAGTCCCTCTCGCGGAAAGAGGAGTCCCAGCTCCGCAAACACGCCGGCGCGATCATCGTGAAGGACGCGAACAGCCCGGAGCGGCTTTTCAACGAAACCGCCCTGTTCCTTCACCGGGTCACCGCGACGCTCCCCGAGCATAAGCGGCGGATGCTCCTCGACACGCTCCAGATGGACCCGCTGATCACGGATCGCCGCGTCCTGATCGTGGACGACGACATCCGTAACATCTTTGCCCTCACGTCGGTGCTCGAACGGCACGGGTTGAAGACCTCCTTTGTGCAGAATGGAAAAGAGGCGGTGGAGCTTCTCAAGAGCCGGGGACGGGGAGTGGACGTCGTCCTGATGGACATCATGATGCCGGAAATGGACGGCTACGAGGCGATGAGGCAGATCCGGATGCAGGACGACCTCAAGACGCTTCCGATCATCGCGCTGACGGCGAAAGCGATGAAGGGAGACCGCGAGCGATGCATTGAAGCGGGTGCTTCCGATTACATCCCGAAACCGGTAGACACGGAGCAGTTGCTTTCGCTGGTCCGGGTCTGGATGTACCAGAGCAAGAGGGTGGAGGCCTGATGCCGCGAAAGAGTGTCAATCCGGTCCCGGGCAGGGCCAAGTCAGAGGCCACGCGCCAGCCCGCGTCCAAGGCGCCGCGCGATTCCAGGATCAGCGTCCTGCTGGTTGACGACCGGGCGGAAGACCTCATGGTGCTGGAGGCGATCCTTGGCGACCTGGACGTCCAGCTCGTGAAGGCTTCGTCGGGCGAGGAGGCGCTTCGGTGTCTCCTGGACCGCGACTTCTCGGCGATCCTGCTGGATGTGCACCTGCCGGGGATGAACGGTTTTGAAACGGCGGAGATGATCCGGAAGCGGGAGCGGTCGCGTGCGACGCCGATCATCTTCCTGACTGCGGAGGAGTCGTCGCCCGATAGTCTTCAACACGCGTACGCCGTGGGCGCGGCTGATTTCATCATGAAGCCGATCTCCGCGGAGGCGATCCACTCGAAAGTCTCGGTGTTCGTGGACCTGGCGCGGGCGATGAGGGAGGTCAGGATCCAGGCGGAGCAACTGCGTCGCATGGAGGACCGCCAGCACCGCCGGCTGCTGGAGCAGGTTACCGAGCAGCGGAACCGGTTCTTCGCGCTCTCCCCTGACTTGATCTGCATCGCAGGCTTTGACGGCAATATCCGGGAGGGGAACCCGCCGTGGGAAGGAACCCTGGGATGGACTCCTGCTCGCGTCACCGGCCGCCCGTTCCTGGAATTTGTCCACCCCGACGACCGTCCCTCGACGGGGGAGGCCCTTGAGTTGCTCAAGAAGGAGCCCGGCGCGGTTTCTTTCGAGAACCGCTTCCGGCGCGCAGGCGGCGACTACGTGTGGCTCGCGTGGACGGGAACGCCGTACCCGAGCGAACGCCTGATCTACGCCGTGGCACGGGACGTGAGCGAAGCAAAGAAGGCTGCGATCGACGCGCTTCGGCTCAATGTGGAGCTCGAGCGGCGCGTGAGCGAACGCACCGCCCAGCTCGAGGCCGCGAACAAGGAGCTGGAGAGCTTCAGCTACTCCGTCTCGCACGACCTGCGCGCGCCGCTTCGCGCCATTGAAGGTTTTACACGCCGCCTCGTGGACCGGCACTCTGCGAGCCTGGATGCGGAGGGGAAGCGGCTGACGGAGGTCGTGGTGACGAATACGCGCCGCATGGCGCAGCTGATCGACGACCTGCTGGCCTTCTCGCGGATGGGCCGGGCGGAGTTGAACCGCTCCCGCGTTGACATGACGACCCTTGCGTGTGCCGTCAGCGACGAGTTGCGTGTGGCGAATGCCGGCAGGAAGATCGACTTCAGGATCGGGGACCTGGCGCCTGCGTGGGGTGACCAGGCGCTTCTCCGCCAGGTGCTGGCAAATCTCCTCGGCAATGCCGTGAAGTACACGCGGCCGCGGGAGTCCGCGGTCATCGAGTTCACTTCCCGGCAGGACAAGGGCGAGACCGTCTGGACTGTCCGCGACAACGGCGTCGGGTTCGACGAAACGTTTGCGAGCAAGCTGTTCGGGGTGTTCCAGAGGCTTCATTCCAGCGAAGAGTTCGAAGGGACGGGCGTCGGGCTCGCGCTTGTCCAGCGCGTGATCCTGCGCCATGGCGGCCGCGTCTGGGCGGAAGGCAAGACCGGGGCGGGCGCCGCCTTCCATTTCTCACTTCCAACGGAGGGTCAAGGCCATGCCGGCAAACCAGCATGAGGAGGTTCTCCTCGTCGAGGACAACTCCGCCGACGCGGAAATGACGGTCTGGGCGCTCGAAAAGAACCAGCTGTCCCGCGGTCTGCACAGGGTGAAGAACGGGGCGGAAGCACTGACCTTTCTTTTTCCGCAGGGCGAGCCGGCAACCGCGGGCGAACTAAAGGTAGTGATCCTGGACATCAAGCTGCCGCTCGTGGACGGGATCGAGGTGCTGAAGAGGATGAAGAGCGACCCTGCGTTGAAGCTGGTGCCGGTGGTCATCCTGACTTCATCGAGCGAGCCCGCCGATCGCGCGGTCTGTTATGACCTGGGGGTGAACAGTTACGTCGTGAAGCCCCTTGAGTTTGAGGAGTTCGTGTCAACCGTGGGCCTGCTGGCGCGCTATTGGCTGAAGGTCAACTGTTCGCGCGCCTGAGCGTAAGGGATAGGGGTTTCCCCGAGTCGGCGTGCAGTATTTCCCGATGGTAGTTTCCTGCCGGTGCCCGATGGTTCCGCATGCCCCGATGCCTTAGTGTTCCGAGGGTGAAAGCACCATCCCCCCAGAACCGGGTTCCATGCGGCAGAGCAAATTCGCCAATGGGGCGTGTTTCTCTGCCGCATGTCTTTCCCTCCGTGCTCGAAGCGCTCTGACGATCGACGCCGGGCCGTAGTCCCAGCATGCCGTCAAGTCCTCGGCTCGCGACGGGTGGCGTCTGCTGATCTCGCGACTCAGGTGACGCCGCCGGCGATGGCCGAAGTCATCAGGGTAGTTTCCGGGGCAGCGCTTCGGCGCTGTTCCGGGGAACTGGAGGCCTGCGGCGGGGTGGCGCTTCACTCCACTCCGCCGCACGGCCATCCACTCCTTGCGACCTCGTCCCGAGTGCACGCGTGCTAGAATCAGTCCCGTTGCTCGCTCTCGAAAAGGGAACGCGGCATGCCACCTCGAACTGGAGAGCCGATGGACGGCCGGCGCGAACCAGAATCCACGGACGCCGCCCGCCTCGCCCGAGGCGAGACGCCGTGGCCAATCCCCCCGGCGCCGGCCGCGCTCAGGACGCCCGGGGCGTTCCCCCAGGAGAGTTCCTCGAAGGAGGTTCGCGAAACGCGCGAAGAGTGGCTGCGCCGTGAAACGGCGTGGCGCGCCAGGTCCGACGCCCTCCGCAGCCAGGCGATCCTGACAACCGAACGCCTCGCCGTGCTCCACGCGGTCAGCAGCGCCGCCAACGAGGCCGAGTCCGCCACGGAAGCGCTCCATGTCGTTCTCCCGCGCATCGCCGAGTACTCCGGCTTTCGCTGGGCCCATGCCTGGATCCTGGACCGCGGACAGGCGGCGACCACCGGGCCTGCCGCTGTCTGGTACTCGAAGCTCACGCCGGGCCCCCCGACGTGGGCCAGGGACGCGCGGGAAGCGCTTCCGGGGCGGGAAAAACAGGCCGAAGAGGCGGAGATCCGCTCGGCGGCCGCGTATCCCGCGGATGTGGATGGACAGGTCGTGGCGATCTTCGAGTTCTTCTCCGATGAGGTCGTGCAACCGCCCGAGGCGTTTCCAGAGACGATGGCGGACATCGGGCGCAGCATTGGAGAACTGATCGAGCGGCGTCGGCTGCAGAGGGAATTCTCCGAGAAGCTGCACGAGTGGCACAAGGGCCTTGCCCGCGAGCTGCACGACGACCTGGGCCAGGAACTGACAGGCCTGACTTGTCTGGCGCGGGCGCTCGCCGAACGACTCTCCGCCAGGGGCGGGGCGGACGCGCGCGACGCGGCTCATCTTGCCGATGGGGCCCGGCGCGCCCTCGAAAAGACCCGGGTCCTTTCGCGCGGCCTCCTGCCGGTGGACGTCGAGCCCCAGGGGCTCGTCAGCGCTCTTCGCGACCTCGCCGACAACGTCGCCCGCGATTCCGGGCTGTCCGTCCGCTTCGAGTGCTCGGCAAACGTGATCGTCCATGGCCGCGACGCCGCCTGGCATCTGTACCGGATCGCGCAGGAAGCGGTGACCAATGCCATCCGGCACGCGGAGGCTCGCGAGATTCTCGTGGGGCTGCAGGACTGCGGGGGGACCCTGGTCATGGAGATCGCCGATGACGGGCGCGGTCTCCCTGAGGAAGGACTCCGGCAGGGAGGCGCCGGGATCCGCAACATGCGTTACCGCGCCGGCCTCATCGACGCGGGGATCGTCTTCCTGCCGCGCTTGAGCGGGGGAACCCAGGTCGTTTGCGCCCTGCAGGAAAATTGTTCAGGGAGCCAGGCATGAAAACCAAAACCCGGGCGAAAGTGTTCCTGGTGGACGACCACGAGGTCGTGCGCGCCGGGCTGACGTCGCTTCTGTCGGCCGAGCCCGACATGGCTGTCTGCGGCGAGGCCGCGACGGCCGTGCAGGCGCTCGAGAGGATCCCCGCTGCGGCTCCCGACCTGGTCATCCTCGACCTGTCGCTGGGAGCGGGAAGTGGATTGAGCCTGCTCAAGGATCTGCGCACCCGCCACCCGGGGATCCCGGTCCTGGTGCTGTCGATCCATGACGAACAGCTCTACGCGGAGCGGGTGCTGCACCTGGGCGCGATGGGCTACGTGATGAAGCAGGAGGCAGCGGACACGCTTCGTTCCGCCGCGCGGGAGGTCCTTGCGGGTCGAATTCACGTGAGCCCGCGGATGAACGAGACCCTCATTGCCTCCGTCGCCGGCCGGACGCCGGGCACTTCGGTGTCGCCGGTGGGCCGCCTGACGAATCGCGAGATGGAGGTGTTCGAGCTGATCGGGCGAGGGATCGGCACGCGCTCGATCGCGCGGCGGCTGTGCCTGAGTGTGAAGACGATCGAGACGCACCGCGCCAACATCAAGGAGAAGCTCGGCCTTGAGAACGCGACGCAACTCGTGGCTCATGCAGTGCGGCATTTTCCGGAGCGCTAAGTAGCTCCTCGATAATTTTCTGCCACCTATCCGCGCGCCTTTCGCCGTCTGGCGTCGTCGTCGATCCTCATCGATGCTCCGTCCCGCATCGATTCCGGTCTCCTCCTTGCCAGCCGGCGAAATTCGCGGCGGCTGAATGGCAGGAAATTATCGGGGAGCTACTTAGGCTTGAGCCGGCGCGGCTGGACCCGCGCGATCAGTTCTCAGCTCCGGAGCCGGGGCGACTTGCTGCCGGGCCTGCCGCCGCACTCGGGGCAGCGGATAGGGACCGGCTGGCGCATGCTCAGGGTTGTCAGGAAACCGGGAGTGCCGAGGAAGCCCTCGTCCGGATGAACGCGCGCGGCCATGTTCCAGTTGATCTCCTCATTCGTCGAGTTGGGGTACCAGAATCCCCACCCATCGCAATTGGAGCAGGAGCGAGTGTTCTGTTTCACGCGGTTCCCGACCGCACGAAGTAGCGGAAAGGCGGCGCCAGGATAGGGTCCACGCTCACAGTCAGCAGCCGGATCGTCTCGATCACGTGATCGACCCGGTTCGGGTGCCCGGAGATTCCCAGGTCGATGCCCGGTCCCGTCGCTTCCACGCAGTCGCCGCACACCCGGTGCCGAACGTCCCGGTGCTCCTGCATCAGGGACATCGCGGCGTCGAGGTGTTCTCGACCGCCGACGATCCGGATGAAACTCGTTTTCCAGGTGGGCATGGTGGACTCCCGCTCGCAAGGGTTCTTTAAATGGTGGAGCCGAGTGCAACCCGGCGGTCAGGCTCCATGGTGGGGATGATCTCGACCCCGGCGCCGAGATTGCGGATTTCCGCAAGCGCGTCGTGGATCAAGTTGCGCCGGCCGGCGAAGCGGAGATCCAGGCGCGCGCGCCCCTTGGTCAGCTTTCCCTGGCAGATCCGGAAGTCCGCATCCGGATAGGTTCGCAGCACATCGAGCACGGCGCTGACCCGTTCACGACTGCAGTCCACTCCGACGAACAGTATCTCGTGAAGCGACATGAACCCTCCTTGGCATAGGTCCAGGGGACTTGTCTCACCGCGGATAACAAATACGACACTCCCTCCGGAATAACCATCGGGTCCGCTCCCCGAAAAATTCCTCCTCTATTCCACTAGCCCGCTTGCCAGTAGTGGATCAACGTTGATTTCGAGGCGGTGCGTCCGAAGCGCGCAACCCCCCGAATCAAGGGAGTCGAACCCCTAGGGGTTTCCCGGAAAATCTGACCGAGCGCCGAATCGAAAGTCCACCCCCTCAACTCTCGAAGTAAAATTCTCGTGTCCACCGCGTTCGCGACGCGGTGCGAAGCGCTTCTCCGCCGCCAGGCGATGGAGCGTGTTTGACGGAGGTGATGATGAAAATGCGTATCCTGGTCGTTCAGGCGGATGAGTCCAGGCGCACCGACCTGGGCATGGCGCTGGAAAAAGAGGGGCACTCGGTCTCGGTCACGGGATCGCTGAGTTCGGCCAGGGCTTCCCTCGAACGGTTTGCGCCCAATGCCGTCCTGGTGGACCCGCAACTCCCGGACGGCGACGGGTTGGAGTTCGTCCGCGAGATAAGCGGCCTTCCCCGAATGGAGGCTGTCGCGCTCGCGCCCCTGGGAAAGGAATCCTTCGACGCCCAGCGCTCCGGGGCGATCGACGTCCTGCACGAACCCGTGTCCACCGTTGCCCTCCGTCGGGCCCTGACGCGCGTCCACCGCACGCTCCGGCTGCGCGGGGAAATCGGCGAACTGCGCGACGAGTTGAGGCAGCTCGGGCGATTCGGGCGGCTCATCGGCGGCTCCCCCGCGATGCAGCAAGTCTACGATCTGCTTTCCCGCGTCGCCCCGACGGAGGCCACCGTGCTCGTCACCGGGGAAAGCGGCACGGGCAAGGAACTGGCCGCGATGACGCTTCACGACATGAGCCCGAGAGCCGAAGGGCCCTTCCTCGCGATCAACTGCGGCGCCGTAGCCTCCTCCATGATCGAGAGCGAGCTTTTCGGCCACGAGAAAGGCAGTTTCACGGGCGCGACCCAGCGCCACGCCGGCTACTTCGAGCGCGCGAGCGGCGGGACGCTGCTGCTGGACGAGATCGGCGAGATGTCGCCGGATCTGCAGGTGAAGCTGCTGCGAGTCCTCGAGACGGGGCGCGTCCTGCGGATCGGGGGCGAGAAGGAGACGGACGTCAACGTCCGGATCGTCGCCGCGACGAACCGGGAGCCAGCCGAAGCGATCGCACAGGGCAAGCTGAGGGAGGACCTGTATTACCGGCTGCGGGGGTTCCACATCCGCATGCCGTCGCTTCGCGAGCGCGGTGGCGACGTGCGTCTCCTTGCGGAGCACGCGCTAGGGCAGATGAATTGTGACAAGGAGGTCGTGAAGCGTTTCGTGCCGGAATCGCTGGCGCGGATCGAATCGCATTCGTGGCCCGGCAATGTTCGCGAGCTGCGCAATGTGGTGCAGGCAGCGTGGATCCTGGCGGACGTGGATATCGAGCCCGGGAACCTGTCGATGATACCGGAGTCCGCCGGTCACCCGGCGGCAACGGCGCCTTCGCCTGCCCCGGCGGCGCCTGCATCCGCTGAACCGATGGTGCCGACAGTCGCAGGGGGCGCGCAGGGCATCCCGGTGGCCATCGGCATGACGCTCGCCGAAATGGAACGGGCCCTGATCATGGCGACGCTTCGATCCTGCCGCGGCAAGCGGACGGCGACAGCGCGCATCCTGGGGATCGGCGTTAAGACGCTGTACAACAAGTTGAAGCAATGGGGGACGCTCGATGTGCCCGCCTCGCCTCCTGGGTCCTGAGACTCGGTAACAAGTGCCTGTACCGGAGTTCGCCCAGAGGAGTCCCGGTCAATGTGACCGACCGCGGGGGGAGCTTCCGGGTGTGAGTCACCCAATACTGCGCATCGCACGCTTCCATGAGTCGCCGCACTCGACGCGCTGCCAGCGCTCGCGGGAACGGCTTTTGCGAACCTTTGCTTTCATCACAAAAGGAGACCAGGATGACTGACTTCCCTGACGAACGGCTGGGCCCCCTGCACTTCAAGGAAGAAGCTCTCAAGGTCTTCCTCCAGACCGGCGATCTCTTCAAGGCCGTCGTCGACTCGACGACAGAATTCATGAAGGAAGCCGGAGATGAAGCGCTTGAGGCCGGCGACCTGCTCGTGGACATCATCGCGGGCGTGATCGGCGCCGTCGTCACCACGGGGCACGATGCGGTCGAAGCATCCCGGGGGATCGCACTCGGGGTGCTGCGCGGCCGGAAGGCCCTGCCGGATACCGCCTTCACCACGCTCGCCGTGAGCTCGAGGGCAGTGATCCGCCAGATCGGGCGGGCAGGCGGCAGCATTGGGGCCGCCACGCACGGCCTTGTCGCCGGCGCGGCCGAGGGCGCTCGCGAGTTGGGCCTGAGCGTTCCGGAAGCCGTGTTCGCCGTGTCCCGCGGGGCGCTTCAGGGCGCGCGCGAATTTGGTTTCGCCGCTGGCGAAGAAGTTCGGGAATCCGTGGCCGCGATGCGGGAACTCGTGCGCGGCCGCGAACCCGGCCAGTCGCAGTTCGAGGAGATGGAAGACACGCCGATGTTTTTTCCCGGGCCGATGGTCGAGTAGCGCCCGGGACGGCCCGAACCCGTGAGTCCAGCCTCTGCCTGGTGACAGGGCGGCCTGATGCGGCCGAGCGCACTTATCCCGACGCGCTGGCCGACCGGGCGAACTCGAGCAGATCCGCGTTGAGCTGGAGCTTGTGGGTATCGGTGAGGCCGTGCGGCGCCCCGTGGTAGACCTTGAAGACCGAGTGCGGGATCAGTTTTGCGGAGGCTCTGCCGGAAGCGTCAATCGGCACGACCTGGTCGTCGTCGCCGTGCACGATGAGCGTCGGCACGTCGAACTTGCGGAGGTCGGCGGTGAAGTCCGTCTCGGAGAAGGCCTTGATGCAATCGAATGTGTTCTTGTGGCCCGCCTGCATGCCGCGGTGCCAGAACGCATCGATCGTGCCCTCTGAGATCTTCGCGCCGGGCCGGTTGAACCCGAAAAACGGGCCGCTGGCAATGTCCTTGTAGAGCTGCGAACGATTGACGAGCGAGCCGGCGCGGAGGTGGTCGAACGCTTCCATCGGCACGCCCCCCGGGTTCGCCGCTGACTTCAGCATCAGCGGCGGCACGGCGGAAATCAGCGCGACCTTCGCCAGCCGTTTCGTGCCGTGCCGGCCGACGTAGCGGGCCACTTCGCCGCCGCCCATCGAGAATCCGACCAGCACGACTTTCTTGAGCTCGAGCTTCTCGATCAGCGTCCCGAGATCATCGGCGAACGTGTCCATGTCGTTCCCGTGCCATGTCTGGGTCGAGTGCCCGTGGCCCCGCCGGTCGTGAGCGATGCAGCGATACCCGTTCTCGGCCAGGAAGAACATCTGCGACTCCCAGCTGTCGGAGTTGAGCGGCCAGCCGTGGCTGAGCACCACCGGCTGCCCCTTGCCCCAGTCCTTGTACGCGATCTCGGTGCCGTCCTCGGTGGTGATCGTGCGCATCGGATTCGTTCCTTGATTGCGGGGTAGCGGGGAAGGGCAGGGCCGCGGCATCTCCACGGGGTTCGTATGCACGCCGCGTGCCGGGGCCGGTCCCCGTGTGGAACCGTGGGGGCGGAGTCGAAGTGCCCCGAATTTCGGCATCGAATCGGAAAGTTCTACCTGCAATCGGAGACCTGCTTTGCGAAGGACCGTCCCCCGCGCCTTGCAAGCTCCGGCATAAGCCTTGCATCTGAAGCTGCCTTCGAGATCCCCGAACCACCCGCTGAAATCGGAGCTGTCATGAACACGTTCACCGTTGCCGCCCCCGTCGCCGCCGACCGCGGAATCTGGTCCCACGCGTGGGCTGACCGAGTCGCGCGATTCGCCGTGCCGGCAGGTCGCTGCCTGTTCGCGGCGATCTTTATCCTCGCCGCCCCCGGGCACTTCACGGCCAAAACAATCGCGAGCGCTGCGGAACACGGAGTTCCGCTGGCCAACGTGCTCGTGCCGTTCTCGGGAATCCTGGCTTTCCTCGGCGGCCTCAGCATCGCCCTCGGCTACAAGTCGCGCATCGGCGCCTGGCTGCTCGTGCTCTTCCTCGTCCCTGTGACCCTCGTGATGCACAACTTCTGGGCAGTCGCGGACCCCGCGGCGGCGCAGATTCAGCAGATCATGTTCATGAAGAACGTATCGATGCTCGGCATGGCGCTCTTTCTCACCTGGGTCGGCCCGGGGCCGATGAGCCTGGACCGCCGCCTGTAACAGAAGCGCCCGGCATGGGCTGAAAGGAGTGCCCTTTGCCCCCGCAGATCCATGGCCGCATCGATGGCCCCATCGTCATGATCGGGTTCGGCTCGATCGGTCGCGGAACTCTGCCGCTCCTCCTTCGCCATTTTGAATGTGATCCGGCGAGAATCACCGTCCTCGATCCCGACGATTGCCACCGGGGGCTCGCAGAAAAAACGGGCGTCCGCTTCGCGAAAACCGCGCTGACTCGCGCCAACCACAGGGAAGTGCTGTTGCCGCTTCTCAACGCCGGGCCTGGCCAGGGGTTCGTGGTCAACGTCTCCGTTGACGTCTCGTCTACCGCGATAATCGAGGTCTGTCGCGAAGCGAACGCGCTCTGCATCGATACGGTGATCGAGCCGTGGCCGGGGTTCTACACGGACGGATCGCTCACCGTGGCCCAGCGATCCAACTACGCTTTGCGTGAAGCGCTGCTCGCGCAACGCCGAGCGCATCCGGAAGGTCCCACCGCCGTCAGTTGCTGCGGAGCCAACCCGGGAATGGTCTCGTGGTTCGTCAAGCAGGCACTTCTCGACGTCGCCGCCGCCACTGGCCTGGGTTCCGTCGTCCCGGGATCCCGCGCCGAATGGGCGAAATTGATGCAGCGCGCGGGAGTGAAGGGAATCCATATCGCGGAGCGCGATACGCAGCGGTCCCGCACGCCGAAGCCTGTCGACACCTTCATCAACACGTGGTCCATCGACGGATTCGTGTCGGAAGGGCTTCAGCCCGCCGAGCTCGGCTGGGGGACTCACGAAAAGGAACTTCCGCCCGACGGCCGGCTTCACGATGCCGGCTGCGGCGCGTCGATCTATCTCCTGCGTCCTGGCGCCAACACGAGAGTGCGAAGCTGGTGCCCGACCCCCGGTCCGCAATACGGTTTTCTCGTCACTCACAACGAGTCGATCTCGATTGCCGACTGGTTCACCGTGCGGGAGAACGGGCACGTCGCGTACCGGCCGACTTGCCACTACGCATATCACCCGGCCAGCGACGCGGTGCTGTCGCTTCACGAGCTCTTCGGCAGCGGCTCGAAGCGGCAATCGACCGGGCGCATCCTGGACGAGAACGAAATCGTGGACGGAATCGACGAGCTCGGGGTGCTCCTCTACGGCCATCCGAAGAACGCGTACTGGTACGGTTCACGACTCTCGATCGAAGAGACGCGACGGCTCGCCCCGTACCAGAACGCGACGGGCTTGCAGGTCACCTCTGCGGTCATTGCCGGGATGGCCTGGGCGCTCGACAATCCGCGTGCAGGAATCGTCGAGGCTGACGACCTGGACTTCCGGCGTTGCCTCGAAGTCCAGCGCCCGTACCTTGGGCCGGTGACCGGCGTGTACACCGACTGGACGCCGCTTCGGGATCGCGGGACGCTGTTTCCCGAAGATCTCGATGAAGCGGACCCCTGGCAGTTCAAGAACGTCATCGTGCGATGAGAGTTCAGCCACGGATATTCTGGCACGAGCAGGCACCGCAGGAATCGCCGCCGATGCCGCTGGCGCAGGATGCGCGGACCGAAGTCGTGGTGGTGGGCGGTGGCGTGGCTGGCCTCAGCTGTGCGCAGGCACTGGGCAAGCAGGGCCGCAAGGTCGTCCTCCTGGAGAAAGACCGGTGCGGAAGTGGCGCGAGCGGGAAATCGTCGGGATTCGTCACGCCGGATTCCGAAATGGAGTTGTGCGACCTCATCCGGAATCTTGGGCCAGGGGTAGCGAAGCGCCTTTGGGAATTCGCGCTGGGGGGAGTGGAAGCGATCCTCGCGAACATCAGGCGTTTTGGCATCGACTGCGACCTGCAGGTCCAGGACTCGCTGTTTCTCGCCGCGTCGAAGAAAGGAGCGGCGGTCGTGCAGGCGGAGCACGCCGCGAGGCAGGCCTTCGGTTACGGAAGCACTCTTCACGACCGCGAGTCGCTGACGTCGCTTCTCGGGTCGAACGGATCGCACGGCGGCCTGCGATATTCCAGGACATTCGGCATCAACGCGCACCGGTACTGCCGCGCGATGCGTGATGTCCTGCTGCAATCCGGCGTCGTGATCCATGAACAGACTCGCGTCACGGCCGCGGGGAAAGGGCAGGTGACCGCGAACGGGCACACCGTCCGGGCCGACGCCGTGGTGCTCTGCCTCGACCGCTTCCTGCCGGAAGTCGACGTGATTCCCAGGCAGGTCTACCACGTGCAGACCTTCCTCGCGGTTTCAGCCCCGCTCCGCGACGCGCAAGTCGCAGCGATCTTCCCGGAAGCGCGATTGATGGTGTGGGACACGGACCTCATCTACCAGTACTTCCGCGTCATCGGCGGCAACCGTCTTCTCATCGGGGCTGCGAGCCTGCTGTACACCTACGGCAAGGAGCGGGCGGTGGCCCCCCGGATTCTCCGGAAGATGCGCTCGTGGCTCGGCCAGCGATTCCCGCATGTGCCGGTCGAGATCGAATACTTCTGGCCCGGGCTCATCGGCGTCAGCAAGGACTTCCTTCCCCTCGCGGCCCGGGATACCGCTGACCCGACGCTCTCCTTCATGGCCGGGGCCACGGGGCTGGCATGGGCCGACGCGCTCGGGCGTTACGTCGCCGAAATGATCCAGTCGAATCGAAGAGACTTCGAAGCGGAGTTCGACCCGGGCCGGCGCTTCCCCATAGGGAATTTCGTACAGGGGCTCATCGGGAAGCCGAACGCGTTTGCGCTCTCGCATGGGATTGAGAAGTATTTCAGGTAACGCGTCTGCCGGCTGGGCCCGCTGGTTCGGGGATCGCGAGCCGAGGCCTGGAAGTGTACGAGACTTGCGCGCCGGATCGGATTCCTGCCTTCGAATGACGCCAAGGTCGTTCCTGGTCTTCCCCGGGACCGCCCGCGGGGAGAATGAATTTCCGTTTTGGGCAAGTTTTGCCGATTCAACGCGCCGATCGGCGCCCCGGGAGACCCGATTCGTTCCGCGCCACCAGGAGGAACTCCCGTGTCAGTCCCGTGGCATTGTCTTTGCTTTTGCCTCCAATCCGTCAACAACTCAAAGGAGAACGTCATGGCACACAGCTCAAATGGACATCGTTCGAACCACGCTTCCAGGGCCCACGCGCTGACGGATGGAATGACTTCGATCAAGGACAGGGTAGAAGAGGCTGTCGAGCGCAACCTGGCGACCCTGAAAACCGGTTCCAAGCGCGCCGCGAAAGCTGGGCGTCGCAAGGTACTGGCCATCCGCGCCACGACGGGAGAGGCCGTGTCGCGTAACCCTCTCCGCTCGGTCCTCGCCGCTTCCGTCGCGGGTGCGCTGCTCGGGTTCTTCCTGGGCCGCCGCTGACACCGACGTCTGAATTGGGCCGGCGCGGCCGAGTTGCCGCGCCGGCGTGACCCATTCTCACCATCGGGAAGACAGAGGACATCTTATGCTCACAAGGATTTGCCTGGCGCTCGCGCTCTGCGCTGTCCCGGCCTTCGCCGGGGGAATCTTCGACCTCGACGGGAAGTCGATCGACGATTACCTCATCAAGGTTGAAGGTCGCGCCTGGCTGGCGAGGCTCGAAGGCAGCGCGGAAGTCGGCACCGAGGATATCGACGGAAGCAAGATCGACTGGCATGACGATCTCGACCTGGGCAATGACAAGATTGCCGTCGAGGGGCTCGCCCAGGTGCGCTTCAAGCGCCTGCGTGTCGAAGCCCGCTACTTCCAGCAGGAATATGAATCTTCGCAAGTCGTCTCCGATAGCTTCACGTACAACGGGACGAAGTACAACACGTTCGACGATGTGGATTCGGAGGTCACGGTGCGGAGTGGTGGCGTCGATGCGGAGTTCATGCTCATCGATGTCGGCGAAGCGAAGAAGGCCGGTTTCCGGCTGGGTCTCGGTGTCGGCGGCCGGTACCTCTACGCCGAAGGCGCGGTGAAGAAGGACCCCAACGGTCCGCGGGAGCGCGTTGACAGCGACACTGTCATTCCCGTCGCGCGGGCCTCTGCCAGCTTCGGTTTCCTGAACTGCATTTCCCTAGAGGCCGACGCGGAGGCCATGTACATCCGGTATCGCGAGATCCGCACCGGTTTCCTCGATGCAACGGTGCAGGCCAAGTTCTACCTTTTCCAGAACGTCGCCATCGGCGCCGGGTACCGCTACATCGGGATCGATCTTGAGGATCGGCGAGGGGACGACCACTTCGACATTGAGATGGCAGTCCAGGGGTTCTTTGCCGAGGTCACCATCCAGTTCTGACCGACGTCCAATTCCGTGGTCCCCGCGGCCTCGACGTTTCGGGCAGCGGGGATCACGTTCGTAATGCGTGATGTCCTCGAGTTCGGGATCGGGCCCGGCGTCGCGGCCGTGAAGAAATTATCCTCAGGCTGGGCCCGCGGAAATCTCGAAGATGGCGAGCCCGACGCCGCGAATGGATGTCTCGTCGATTCGATTCGCGCCGCACTTTTCGCAGAAAGCCGCGGCCCCGGCAGGCGCGCTGTAGGCGTCCCAGCGGATCCACCGGGCGCCCTTTGCCAGCGCGACCCGGCGCATTTCCGAGATGCACGCCCTCCCGACGCCTTGTCCCTGTCGTGCCGGGTGCACGAATAAACTCACCAGCCAGAGGTACGTCTCCTGCGGGTTCGTGAAGTTTCGGCGCGAAATGAAGCCGGGTTTCTTCGGCTCCAGCGTGAAGGTCCCGACGATCTTCCCGTTTTCCTGCGCAACCCAGACCTCGCGCGTTTTCACCCCGCGCCGGATTGTCTCCAGCGTCCGTACACCGGACCAGTGTCCGTTCCCGAACCGGCGCGTCAGGTCCCCGGCGCAGGCCTCGGCGAGGCCGCGCAGTTCGCGCGCCATCGTGACGTCCGCCCGCGCAAACGAAACGTGAGGCAGTTCACTCTGTTTCACAGGATGTTCCTACCAGACATCTCTTCATTGCGGAAGCGGCAGATGCGGGATTGTGCGTTCAGGCCGTCCTCGGCGACGCCTGCCGCGTGACGAGCTAACTTCGACGCCGCGGCAGGGTTTTAGTCCCGCGAATCATTACGGATTCTTCACCCGTCCTTTGCTCAATGCCTGCACGCACGGGCCATCATCCTCCTTCCCCCGCGAGCGACGCCGCCGCCCGTGCGGAATTCACCCGGAGACCCACATGCAACCGAACGACATTGAGGAACTTGGGCGTGCGCTCGGTGCCCGCCTGTCGGAGTACCGCGTTCCCCGCCCCGTCGTCCTGGCTCTTCCCCCGGGCGGCGTCCCGATTGCCCGGGAAGTCGCGCTCTGGCTCGGCGCCGAACTTGGGATGGTGCAGGCCGAAGGGCTGGTCGTGGAGGGTTACCGCGGCGCGGTTGCGGAGACCGGCGAAGTCGAACTGGACTCGGGCGATGTGAACACCGGCTCCGAGGAACTGCTGGCGAGCCGGATCATCGACGGGCTCTCACGAATGCTCCTGAAGCGCGTCCGCTGGCTGCCCGGCTCGACGAACCCGAACGTCGCCGGGCGCGTCGTCATCCTTGTGGCCGATGGCCTCGCGACCGGCGTACGGATGCGCGCCGCGCTTCGCAGCCTCCGCGCCCGGCGCGCTTCGCACATCGTCGCCGTTGCCCTCGCCGCCACAGAACATTCCATCGCGAGCATTAAGCCCCTGGCGGACGATGTGGTCTGCCTGATGACCCACCCCCGCCTCAGCGGCGTCGGGCGATCCCTTAAAAAATGGCATCGCGTTCCTGACGAGAAGGCGTGGCGGATGCTACGCCCGCGGGGAAGGACGCGGGATGCTGCGGCCTTCGAGATGGAGCGCGCGTCTGGCAGCCAGGTAATGCAGCGCGATTGCTGAACCACTACGTCGTGACAAGCTCCTTCGCTTCGCCCCTGAGATGATCCGGGATCCGCGAGCGCGACGGACGGTAGAGCACTTCCAGCGCCGGGACGAGGTCCGCCCAGGTCAGTTCGTCGTGACGGGACATTCGCGCGGACTGCGCCGCGAGCACGAGGTCGTTGACCGACAGCATCCCCGTGAGCTTCGCTTCGCGGTCGATGACCGGGAGGCGCCGGACGCCGTTGCGCACCATGAAGCGGATGGAGGCGCGGACGTCGTCATCGGAGAGGCAGGTAAAGAGGCGGCGGGACATCACGTCCGAGACCTTGAGGGCGCTCGCCGCGACGTCGCGAGTGCCGAGGGCGACGGCGATGTCGCGATCGGTGATGACGGCCAGCGGCCGGGTTTCGGCATCGACGACGACCAGGGCGCCGCAGTCTCCTTCCCACATTGCGGCCACGGCCTGGGCCAGGTTCGCATCGGGGCCGATCGTGTACGGCGCGCGCCGACAAAGTTCGTGAACTTTCATGGGGGCTCCTGTTTCTGGTCGGTTCCTCGCGGCACTCGCGCGGGGACGACAGGGATGAAACCGCCTGGCCACCAAGGGAGCGTGAAGCCCGCGCTAATTCCCGGTGAATTCGAGTCCCGAAAAGAATCTGGCGCATTCGGCAAGACTTCACGCCCGCTGAACGCGCGCTTCACAGGCCCCGCCTACCATCTTCGTGTCGTGCAACGAAAGGAGGCCGGATGCTGCTCATCGCCGCACTGGTTTGGATCCTGCTGCTCTCGATTTTCGCTCCGGGCCCGGGGCGCCGTACGCGTGCCGGGGGGCCTGCGAGTGGGAATGAGTCGGCCCTCCTTGCTTCCTCTCAATCCGATGGGGCCGGCACACCGCTTGTCGCGGCTGTGCCTCGGCCGGAGAGGCTGTGGGCGCGCGCCTCTTCGGCGCCCCTCGGGTGGAGTGGGGGCGAGCCGTGCCAGGGCGATCTCCTGACGGGCGACGAAACGGCCGGCGGGGTTTCCGCTGCAGATATCAAGACTCCCCTCGTCGGCTACGACGCCGCCTGAATCTCCTTCGGCGCCCGTCACACGGCTCTGCGGAAGAGATGCCCGCCCAGCCTTGAGAGGCCTTTGGGTCCGAACGCCCGCTCCCAGTGGGCGGGAAGCGCCTGGATTCCCGCATCGGCGCGAGCGCGCACGGTCGCAAGGAACTGTCCTGAGCCGAAGGTGCGGACTCCCTTGAGCAGCGAGCCGAAAACGGCCGCGTCCTGGAGCGTTCCGAGCGATTCCTGGAGTTCGCGGCAGCGCTCGATGGCACGCGACACCGGGCGGCCGTAGGACGGCGCAAAGGCTTCCAGCGCATAGCGAAGCTTCTTGATGCCCTTCCGGAGATCGTGAAGCTCTTCGTCCGGGGCGGCAGCCCAGTTGGCGGGCTTGAGTCGCACGGCCTCGGCGAGCGCTTTGCCGATCCGCGAGGGGCCGGCGAGGCTGGCGGGCATCGAGCGCGCAGAGGACTCCGCCACTCGGGCCAGGTCCCTGAGGAGGCGCGCGTAGTCGCCGCCGCCGAGGGCTTCGTTCATCCGCAACGTCGCCGGCGCGACCAGGCTGTCAACCGACATCGCCAGCAGTTCGGCTTCCTTGGGGTCCAGTCCCGGCGTCCCCTGGATCGCGTGCCGCAGGACGTCCAGGTCCCGCACCGGCCCTAGGGCCGCCATGAGCGAGCGCAGGCCGCCCTGAAGTGACTTCCGGTCGGCGCGCGCGAGGTGGTCGCCCAGGTATTTCACCGTCGCCCGCAGCCGACGGCACGAGGTCCGCATGAGATGGACGCCCTCGAGGTCGCCGCTTTCCCGCACCTGTTTCTCGCCTTCGCGCAGTCGTTCAAGGTGCTGCGATGCCGTCTTCGAGAAACTGCCTGCAAGCGTGGGCGTCGGGGGCGCCGCTTCGAGCGTCTTCATGGGGGGCTATCCTGCTGAAAAGAGAAGCGCCCGTTCTTCAACGCGGGCCGTCGGGGCCGTGCGGAAGAGTCCGGGTTTGCGGAGGGCGTCCTTGAGCCGGGCGCGAGAGGCTCGCGGCAGGCGGTCGCCGGCCTCGACCACGGGAATCCAGCGGCGCTTGGCGATTTCGTTCAGGCGGCCCCGGGGGATGTCCTGCCAACCAACGCGGGCGGCGAAGACGTACGCCAGGGAGCCGTCCGAGCGGCGGTATATCCCGGTGAGTGCCAGGATCTGCGCGTCGAGCCCGGTTTCCTCGAGCACCTCCCTCACCGCGGCCGTCCACGGCGTCTCGTTCGGCTTGATGCCGCCGCCCGGGAGCTGCCAGCGCCGCCCGCCCGTGGGCTTGACGAGCAGGACCTGCTGCCGGCGGTGGATGACGGCGAAGGCGGAGTCTCGGCGGGTCATCGGTCCCCTCTCTGGATGCCTCGGGTTTTATCGGCCGTGGATGGAGGCAAACTTGAACCGGGACCGCCCCCGCAGGCGGGTTTGGGCCGCGTTGCGGTGCGATGAAGATGGTGTGAATGTCAAAGGAGGGGGTTGATCTTGCGGTGGGGAGAGCTAGCTTCAACGCCGCACCACTTCCCGGAGGTTCTTCCATGAGGTTCAAGATCAGGGCCTCGAGCGCCGCTGTGCTCCTCTGCGGCGCCTTCCTTTCGACCGTCTTCGCCGAGCCTTCCCGGCTGAAGGTCAAGGACGTCCGTTTCACACCGACCCCCGCGCCCTCGACCGAGATGGAAATGGTCACGCCGTACACGACGTCCGAGGCCATCGTGACGCTGGCCGACGGGACGCAGCGCACGTTCAAGCTGTCGTATGTGGCGCTTCACCGCTCGGGTGACTTTGTCGGTGGCGGATACGCGGGACTGGTGGTCGATGCGAAGGGCGCGCCGATTCTCGAAACCATCCGGGATTCTCGCGGCGTATCGGGCCGGGGGCCGTTCATGTCCGCGGGGGCCGACGGCATGACCCTGCTGTCCGTCCCCGGCGCCGGGGAGGGCACGCTCTTCCTGGTCAATCACCTCGAGTACGACACGGAGGCCGCGAACACCGACCCGGGACTTCCGCCCGTCAACCTGTACGCGCGTCTTCCCATGGCGCTCAACCTCACCGTCCTGAAGCAGGACGGCCCCACGGGTCGCCTGACGCCGTTGTCGATCTCGAACGTCGATCTCTCGGGCGTCGGGGGAGTCTGGATCCCGTGCAATGCCTCCACGACGCCGTGGATGACGCACCTCGGAAGCGAAGAGTACGAGCCTGACGCGCGCGTCTTCGAGAAGAAGCCCCTGGAGGCGATGAACCTGTACCTCGGGACTGCCGGGAAGCTGGCCTCAGAGGGGGGCGCGAATCCCTACATGTACGGGCACATCACGGAAGTCACGGTCAAGCCGGATGGCAAGACGGAGGTCGTGAAACACTTCTCGATGGGTCGCCTGTCGTTCGAGTTGGGCGATGTCATGGATGACCGGAAGACGGTGTACTTTGGCGACGACGGGGACGATGTAATCCGCGCGATGTATGTCGCGGACGAGGCCGGCGACCTCTCGGCGGGGACGCTCTACGCGGCCCAGCTGGCGCAGAAGGACGGCGCCAACTTCGGCCGCTTCACCATTGTCTGGATCCGGTTGGGACATGCAACGGACGCGGAAGTGAGGGCGCTGATCGACAAGGGCACGCGTTTCTCGGACATCTGGGAAGTCGCGGAGCCGGCGGCCGTGTCGGCAGACCCGGGGAAATTCAAGGAGTACAGGCCCGCCTGCGCGTACACCGGGACCGGCGGCTCGACCGCCCTGGAGTATTTGCGCGTCAAGCCGGGCATGGAAGTGGCCGCAGAGTTCCTGGAGACGCGGCGTTTCGCCGCGACGCTCGGCGCGACGACGGAATTCACGAAGATGGAAGGACAGGCGCACAACGTCGCGGACGGGAAGCTTTACACGGTGATCAGTTACATACGGAAGGGAATGTTGGACGGGCAGAACGGAAGCCGCCCCCGGGACGACATCCGGCTCCTCGGCGAAAAGGAGGACCTCGACGGCGGCGCCGTGTACGAAAGCAATCTCAGGGGAGGACAGAAGGACCTGGGCGGCGAGCCGATCGCCAGTGACTTTGTCGCCGTTGACATGGAGCCCCTCGTCACCGGCGCACGCCAGCCCGCGGGCGCCGCCGCAGGGCGGTTTGACAAGTGCGACACCGGGAAAGTCGCCAATCCCGACAACCTCCATTACTCCGAAGCCATGAGGGCGCTCTTCATCGGAGAAGACTCGGGGAACCACCTGAACAATTTCATCTGGGCGTGGAACGTGGACTCCCGGACCGCGGTGCGCATCTTCTCTTCGCCGATCGGCGCCGAGAACACGGGGCTGAACGTGGTGGACGACGCAAACGGGTGGGCCTACATCACGTGCAGCATCCAGCATCCCGGGGCAGCCGAAGACCTGAGCGGCTATCCCGAACTGGTGAAAACGAGCCTGCGCTGCAAGACGGACCAGCGCGGATGGGTCGGCTACCTCGGGGGGCTGCCCGCCATGGGGCGGTGACTGAAGCGAGGCGGACCGCCAGGGGCGACGATTGAGGCAGAACAAGAAGGTTGGACTCGTCCCCATGATTCACTGCCTCCGTGGCGAGTTCTTCCGGCGCCTCATTTGCGATGCCAGCCCTCCGATGCGCGCGAGAATTCCTCGCTTCCGGCGTGCGAAAACTCGTTCTTCCCGGGCTCCCAGGTGTAGCGATCGATGCGGATGTCGCCGGGCGTCACGTGAAGCACGTTGAAACTGTTCGACTCGCCGCGGGTCCGGGTGGAAGTGGCGCTTCCCGCCTGGACGATCAGCGCGGAATGGCCGGGGATCCTGTAGCGCTCGGCGGAATGCGTCGTGTGGGTCGTGTGCAGATGCCCGGAGAGCAGGATGTCGGCGCCGCACTCGGCGAAAACTTTCATCGCCATCTCCGCGCGGGCAACGAGCTGGTTCTCGTCGCGCCCCTCGGGGACGTCGAACGGGTGGTGCGTCACGATGATCTTCGCGACATTCGCGGGGCCGCCGAAGAGCTTCGCGCGCACCTTCGCGACCTGGCCTGCATTGATGCTCCCTTCCTTCCAGGTAAAGGAGCGCGACGTGTTGATGCCGACCACCGCGATCTCTTCGTCGCAGAACCCGGGTTCGAGGTCCTCATTGATGAATCGCCGATACTTGTGGAACGGCTGGAAGAAGCGCTGGAAGACGTTGTAGAGCGGCACGTCGTGGTTGCCGGGGACGACGACCTGCGGTTGGGGAAGCGAATCGAGGTAGCGCCGGGCGGCGAGGAACTGCGACGGCCGGGCGCGCTGCGTGAGGTCGCCCGAGACCACGACGAGGTGGGGCGCCAGTTCCCGAACTCGAAGCCGCAGCGGCTCGAGGAGCGCTTCGTCCACGCGCCCGAAATGCAGGTCCGACAGGTGGGCGATGATGCGCATCAGTTGTTCTGCGCTTCGGGAAGCGGCACGATCACCTTGAGGGCGCCGCGGCGGATCCGGTAGTTGAGGGGCATCGCCATCACGGTGACTTCGCCGTCGGTCGCGACGGGGAGGCGGGCGTGGCGCGTCGAGATGCTGACGGTGCGGGCGGTGAGCGACTCGAATTGTTTCGCCGTCTTGATCGTGCCGAAGAGTGCGTGCAGTCCGAGCCGGATGAGCGCCCAGCGGCTCTGGCGCTGGGTGAGGTAAACGCACAGCCGCCCGGCGTCGAAGCGACCGCGCGTGCCGACCTGGAATCCTTCCATCATGTAATCGTTGTTGCCGACGAAGACGAGCGGGGTACGACGGGCGACAGGGACGTCGTCCAGGCTCAACCGGACGTCCAGCATCGGATGGCGCCCCAGCACGGTCAGGGTCGCCCAGAAGAACGCCTGCCACTTGCTGCGCCCGAGGCGCCGCTGCTGGTTTTTGCGGTGCAGGACCACGGTGGGATAGAGGCCGATGCTCGAGTTATTGATGAAGACCCGGCCATTGACCTCTCCCACGTCCACCATCACCGCGTTGCCTGCTGCGATGGTGCGCGCGGCTTCTTCAAGCACCAGCGGAATGCGAAGGTCCCGTGCGAAGTGGTTCAGGGTCCCGAGCGGCAGCACACCGAGTGCGCTGGGGGAATCCACGATGGCCGCGGCCACCGCGCTCAGCGTCCCGTCGCCACCCGCGGCGACGATGGTGGGATGAGCCTCCGCCGCGGCGCGCCGCGAGAGCGACTCAAGTTCGGCGATGTCCCGGGCCGGCAGAATATCCACATCCCTCCCCGCGGCGCGAAACGCTTCGCGAATCGCGTCGAGACTCACCGTGCCGTGGCCCTTGCCGGCAGCGATGTTGACGATCACGGGCAGGGTTGAAGGCATCATGGATCACGGGGGAGCAAGGAGTGCGTGTCGGACTCAAAGAACTCCAGGCGAAGCATCTGCCTGTCAGCCAATTCCCGGCCTAAGCCCTTGAGGTGGCGCAAGACCCGTGCCGGGCCTGAGCGAAGCGGGGCGGGCCTCAGGGGCGAACTTGCCAGGTTTCCGGAGCATTCCTGCCCGGTAATCCTGACACCCAGCCCGCCACTCGCTTCGCACTCCCTCCTCCCGTTACACTGCAGGTATGAACCGATTCCTCCTTGGCTTCGTCCTCTGTCTCCCGCTCTTCTCCCGCGCCCAGGAACCTGCTCCCGGCGAGATCGACCGTCTTATCGAGGACCTCGGTGCCGACGACCTGTCCACGCGCGAGAAGGCTTCCGACCGGCTGTATGAGTTGAGGGCGGCGAGCGAAGCGCCGCTGCGGACGGCGAAAGTGACGGAGTTGCTGAGGAAGGCCTGGGTGGCGTGGGTTCTGATGCGGATCGACGAGCGAAAGCTGCTGGACACGGAGTTCGTGCTGGAAACGGAGATCGCGATTCCCGGCGGGATCTGCCGCGCCATTGCGGGGAGTCCGGCCGATGCGCACTTCGCGACCGCGGCCCCCGGGGGAGGCGTGTTCCTCTGGACGCTGAAGCCGCTTCGCTCGGAGTCCTGGCTGGATACGGGATCGAAGCCGGTGACATCGATGCAGTTCGAGCCGTCGGGGGAGAGGCTGATCGTGGCGGCGGACCGGGTGGAGATCTGGAACCTGGCGAAAGGCGAGCGGGAGCGGGTGCTGTCGCCGGCGCCGTCACGCGGAGTGGCGTGGAGCGAGGACGGGGAATCGGTCGTGTACCTGTCGGCCGCGGGGGAACTGGTGATCGCCGAGGCGACGACGGGGAAGGACCGCAGCCGGCTGGACCTGAAGGCGGAGCGGATCTCGAGCCTTTGCGCGACGTCGGACGGATCGGTGATCGCCGGGGGAGAGAGCGGCGCGCTGGTGACGGTCTCGATCGAGACGGGGAAGGAGACGAAACGGGAGGCGAAGGGTGAGGCGATCCGCGCGCTCTCGGCGCTGAC
Organism: Planctomycetota bacterium; assembly: GCA_021413805.1. Classification (GTDB taxonomy): domain Bacteria; phylum Planctomycetota; class MHYJ01; order WSZJ01; family WSZJ01; genus WSZJ01. The sequence goes on along the minus strand of JAIOPR010000052.1, from coordinate 8,092 downwards.
GGACGGGACGCCCGTCGTGGCGTTCGCGAGCGGAAAAGTCCGGTGGGGCAGCGTCGAGGTGTCTGTGGGCGGTCCACCGCGCTCGGTGTCGGTCAATGGCGGCGGCCACAAGGTCGCGGTCGGCTTTTCCGGCGGGCTGGGCGTGTGGGAAGTGGACGGCACGCTGGAAACGTACACGGCGCCGCCCGGGGTGTTCGACGCCTGCGTGGCCGCGTTCCACCCGAGCGAAGGCCGACTGATGGCAATCGACCCCGACGGCGCCGTCGTCACCTGGCGCGCACCCGACCAGCCGGCCCGCTACCCGGCCACGCCGCGCATCCGGGACCTCGCCTGGACGCGAGACGACTCCCGCGTCGTCGCCTGGGGAAACGACTTCATCTTCGCCGACGCCGCCACGGGGAAGACCACGATCGTCCGCGATGCCGCCCCCGGCGCCCTTGGCTTCCAGACGACCGGTCTCCCCGGGCCAGGCCGCACCCAGGTCGCGCTGACCTCCGCCCGCGACAGCGAAATCTGGGACGCCGCGACGGGCCTGCAGGTCCGCAAGTTCGACCCGAAAAAGGATTCCGACGCCATGCTCCCCGAGGCCACTTCCCCTAACGGCGCCCTCCACGTCGCCACCGAGGGCGAGGACGGCGTCTGGCTCCGGCCGGTGTTCAAAGGGCGCGGTGGAAGCGGCACCGCACTGACCCGCGCCAACCGTTATCTGCAGAGTGTGGCCTGGGCCGAGGATTCCTCGTTCCTCGCCATGACCGCGTCGCTTCCCGACGAAGGCAAAGTGGGCACACTGGTGTACGACGCCAAAGGGACGCGGGTGTTCGAAGAAACGCGGAGGGGGCGGAACGCGCAGGTGGCGCTGGACCCAGCGAAACGCTGGCTCGTCTGGACGGTGGACGGCTATACGAGGCGCCTCGCGCCGTCGAACCTGGACCTCGACAAGGCGGAGGACGTGCCGGTGCAGTTCTTCCAGTTCCTGGATGCCACTTCGGCGATCGGCGTCAACGGAACCTATGTCACGCTCTGGTACACGCCGGCGTTCCGGGTGGCGAGGACCGTCGAGTTCCCGCGCATCGACGCATGGGCGGTGTCCACGGACATGAAGCGGCTGGCGATCCTGCGGGCGGGATCGATCCGGGTGTACCGGTTCCGGAAGTAGGTCGCCTGCAGAAACTCACTTTGTCTTTTTGACGCGCCTCATCGCCTGCATCTTCCGGTCGTGGTTGTGCTGGTGACTCGGCTCGACGTGCGGGCGCGCCATGCCAGAGGCTTGCTCGCGGGCATCCTGACCGCGGGAATTCCTGGAAATGGCGCCGCCGGTGGGCTGGTTGGGGCTGAAAGCTCGGGGTTTGGACATGGGGCGCTCCTCTAGAGGTGACTTCCGCACCGGAAGAGCGCAACACCTGTGCCAACGCGACTCCCAGGAAACCGGAGGGAGGAAGTCGCCAGGAGCGGTAAAACAGGGCCACGTGCCCCTTCCTTACCTTCACGAACGGCCGACCTACGCCTGCCTCTTCCGGAACAGCACGCTGTACGTAACCCCCATCATCCGGCTCTTCGCCATGATCACGGTTCTCCGGCGAAGCGTTGCGAGAATCCGGGGGCGTTCGCCCATCTGCTGTTCGAGGGTGAGGCCGAACGCGCCGGCGGCCTCGATGAGGTCGCCGGGGCGGATGAACATCGAGGCGTCGTGCGTGCCGCGCGGCACGAACCCGAGCCCTTCGCCGATCCAGACGGCGACGACACGCGCCAGGAACGTCCGGTTGAGCGTCGTCGCGAACATCCAGCCCCCCGGCTTCAGGACCCGGGCGGCTTCGCCGACGACGCGCTTCCAGAAATGCGTATGTTCCAGCAGGTCGCACACGAGGATGCCGTCGGCGCAGCCGTCGCGGACGGGGAGGGCGAGGGCGTCGCCGCGGGCGTAATCAGAAGCGGGAGTGCCGGCCGAAGCGGCGTGCCGCCGGGAAGCCGCGAGGCTGGCTCCGCTCAGGTCCACGCCGAGCACTCGCGCGCCGCGCCGGGCGAAATCCTCCACGAAGTACCCGCCGCCGCAGCCGACGTCGATGACGCGGCCGTGGGAGGCCACTTCGCCCAGCCATTCGAAGAGCATCGGCGCGCGGAATTCGTGGATGGCGTGAAGAGTCCGGAACGCGGGGGCGCCCGGCACCCACCATTCCGCAGCGTGGCGATCGTAGAGTTCGAGGTCGTTGGACAAGGGGGCTCCGGTGCTGAACGGGCGGACGTCGCGCGTGTTGTCACGGTGAGAGCGCTGGAGATTACACCATGGCGTTCGCGGGTCCGGAACCAGGCGGGATAGCTGGACCGTGAAGTAGTTCGTTCGGCCGTTCGATTCGGCCCATGTCAGTTGGGAGGGCCTCTTGTGGCCTTCCGGTTGACTGGCTAGGATGCGCGCTGAATTCAACTGGAAGGGAGGGAAGTGTGATGCCATTTTTCCGGTACGGGGTCGCGGCGCTTCTGTTGGCCTCGCTGGTCAGTTCAGGCTGCAAGCACGGAGGTGGCGGAGGAAGCTCCGGCTCTTCGGGAGCCCCCGCCCCCGCCGCCTCCACCTCCCCCCTCTCCGGTTGTCACCAGCCCCAACGGCGGCGAAACCTGGACCATTGGCGCTTCCGAGACCGTCTCGTGGACTCCCGGCCTCGTGACCAGCCTGGTGGACCTGGAGATCACGCTCGACGGGATCACCTGGATCCCCCTCGTTACGGGGACGGGCAATGATGGAAGCGAGAGCGTGACGGCGCCGCCGACGCCGAGCGCTGTGGCCCGCGTGCGTGTGAAGGAAACGGGCACCGGAGCGAGTGACGTGTCGGATGCGGATTTCACGGTCGCGGGGATGCTGGTGAGCAGCCCGAACGGCGGGGAGTCGTGGTCCTCGGGCGCAGCGGAGACCGTGACCTGGAGCGCCGCGGGATTCCCGGGCACCCTGGACATCGAATTCTCGCCCGACGGGTCGACCTGGGTCGCCCTCGCGACGGGCACTTCAAACGACGGGACTGAATCGGTGACCGCGCCCGTAGGGCCGACGACCACTGCCCGGGTTCGCGTGACGCAGTCCGGCGGGTCTGCGACGGATGAATCAAACTCTGATTTCACGGTCGCCGGAGTGCAGGTGACGGCGCCGAACGGTGGGGAGACATGTGTCGCGGGCGGGACGGCGACGGTGACGTGGGCGTCGGCGGGGCTTTCGGGATCGGTGGATCTCGAGCTGACGACGGATGGAAGCACCTGGAGCACGCTGCTGGCAGGCACCGCGAACGATGGAGCGCAATTGGTCACCGTTCCGCCCACGCCTTCGACGCTGGCGCGGGTACGGGTAAAAGGGTCGGGGGGATCGGCCAGCGACGTTTCGGACGCCGATTTCACGATCACCGGGATTATGGTCACGAGTCCGAACGGCGGAGAATCCTGGTCGGCGGGAGGAAGCGAGACCGTGACCTGGGCCGCGGCAGGATTTGGCGGGACGGTGGATGTCCAGATCTCAACGGACGGCGTGTCGTGGACGACGCTTGCCGCCTCGACGCCGAACGACGGGAGCACGGGAGTCACGGCGCCGACGACGCTGAGCACAACGGCGCGTGTCCGGGTGAAGCAGACGGCGGGGTCGATGACGGACGACTCGGACGCGGACTTCACGATCGCGGGTCTGCAGGTCATCAGCCCCAACGGGGGAGAAACCTGGTATGTGGGCACTTCTGCGACGGTCACCTGGCTCTCCGCGGGGATCGCAGGCAGCGTCGATATCGACCTGTCGATCGACGGGTCCACGTGGACTTCCCTTGTGGCGGGAACCGCCAATGACGGCTCCCAGGTGGTGAGCGTTCCTGCTCCGTCTTCGGCCACGGCTCGGGTGCGGGTCAAGCAGACCGGCGGCTCCTTGTCGGACACTTCGGACGCGGTTTTCGCCATCGCCGGGATCTGGACGGACATCGGCGCCGGGCTTCCAGGGTTCGCAGCGTGCGCATTGGAGTGGGGCGATTACGACCATGACGGGGATCTGGACCTCGCCGTGGCAGGGGATGTGGGCGGCACGCCGACCTCTGCGGTATACCGGAACGACTCGGGGACGTTTGTTGACGTCACGGCAGGGCTGAAGGGTGTCGGGGGGCGCTGCGCAATCACCTGGGGCGATTTCGATCGCGACGGCGACCTGGACCTCGCGCTTGCGGGCACCGTGGCGGGCGGCGCCGGTGCGTCCTGCATCTACCGCAACGATGGCGGAGACGTTTTCACCGACGTCGGTGCGCCGCTGAAGGGAGTTATCATGGGCTCCCTGGCGTGGGGGGACTATGACCGTGACGGCGATCTGGACCTCGCGCTCATGGGGAACTCTTCGCTCGGGGACATCGTGAAGATCTACCGGAATGACGTGGATCAGTTCAGGGACAGCGGCCTCTCGTTCATCGGGATGTATCTAGGGACGCTGAAGTGGGGCGACTACGACAACGACGGGGACCTGGACCTCGCCATGACCGGGATCACGACCTACGTCGGCAAACGCACCTGGCTTTACCGCAATGACGGGACGAGTTTCACGAATGTGACGCCTGCCTTTCCGGGACTCCAGTATTCCTCACTCGACTGGGGCGACTTCGACAATGACGGCGATCTCGACCTGGCCATTGCCGGCTCAAATATTTTCTCCGGCGTCGCGCAGATCTACCGCAACGACGGTGGAGGTGTCTTCACCGACATCGCGGCGGGCCTGACCGGGGTGGAATACGCCTGCATCAGGTGGGGTGATGTCGACAATGACGGCGACCTCGACCTCGCTGTTTGCGGCGCGAGTTTCGGCGGGTTCGTGACAAAGGTCTACAGCAACACGGGCGGTGCGTTCGTCGACACGGGAGCCCCCCTGACCGGAGTCTACAGCGGCGCGCTTTCCCTTGGCGATGAGGATGGCGACGGCGACCTGGACCTCGCCGTCGCTGGAATCGCGTCAGGCGGTGCATTTGCGGGCATCTATCGCAACGGCGTCGTTGCCTCGGACTCCGCCCCCGCCGCTCCCGCCGGGCTCAGCGCCACCCCAGGCGCCGGATTTGTCGTCGCGTTCTCCTGGACCGCCGCGACCGACGACCACACGCCCGCATCCGGGCTCGCCTACAACCTGCGGATCGGTACGACATCCGGAAGCGACGAAATCTTCGCGACGATGTCGGACCCCGCAACCGGGTTGCGTCGCGTCCCGCGGCGCGGGCCTCTGCAGGGGATCGCCGAGTCCCTCGTTCTCAACCCCGGGTCCTACTTCTGGAGCGTCCAGGCCATCGACGCGGGATTCAAGGGAGGTGCCTGGGCAACGGAAGGGACGTTCACATTCGACGGAATCCGCGTGAACAGCCCGAACGGCCAGGAGGTATGGAGGATCGGGACGACCGCCACGGTGCTGTGGGCTTCGCACGGCACTTCAGGCCTCGTCGACATCCAATATTCGGTGGACGGCATCACCTGGCTGCCGCTCGCGATGGGAACCGCCGACGACGGGACGGAATCGATTTCGGTTCCATCGATGCCCTCCGGCACCGCCCGGCTCCGCGTCTCCGACGCATCGGGGCCCTGGACGGATTCTTCCGACGCCGACTTCACCATCAACGCCTGGTCGGACACCGGGACCACCTTCGTTGGCACCTGGCACGCGATGGCGTGGGGAGATTACGACGGGGACGGAGACCTCGACATCGGCATCTCGGGATGCCCGCTCGGATTTCCCAAGACCCGCATTTACCGGAATGACGGCGTGGGCGTCTATGCGGATATCGGCGGCACGTTTGCGAACATGGACTGGGCCGCCATCGCGTGGGGCGACTACGACCGGGACGGCGACCTCGACTTCGTCGTTTCGGGCTACGCCGCCGGATCGGACACCACGATCCTGTACCGGAACGATGGGGGCGGCGTCTTCGTCGACTCGGGCGCCGTGCTGGCCGGAGTGCATGAAGGGGCGTTCGCGTGGGGCGATTACGATCGCGATGGCGACCTCGACCTGGCCCTGTGCGGGGAGCAGTACCCCGCCGCGATCTCGGTGTCGAAAATCTACCGCAACGATGGCGGCGGCAGCTTCGTGGACATCGGGGCCTCCCTCCTAGGGGTCCACAGCTGCGCGATCCAGTGGGGCGACTACGACAACGACGGCGACCTGGACCTGGCCCTGGCCGGGGACGGCCCCGGTTCGGCGAACTGCCACATCTACCGAAATGACGGCGGAGGGACGTTTACGGACATCGTCGCCGGCCTGACCGGCATCTACGCCTGCTCCCTGGCGTGGGGCGACTACGACGCGGACGGAGACCTCGATCTCGCGGCCGTGGGCTACTCGTCGGCGAAGATCTACCGGAACGATGGCAGCGGCGTCTTCACGAACATCGGGGCGCCTCTCCTGAAGTTGGGGGACTCCTCCGCCGAATGGGGCGACTTCGATAACGATGGAGACCTCGATCTCGTCGTGTCCGGGCAGGTCTCCGGCGCCAGCCCGTATTACACGCGCCTTTACCTGAACAGCGGCGGCGCGTTTGCCGACTGCAACGCCGGTCTCATGGACGTCACCCGCGGGGCGACGGCCTTCGGCGACGAAGACAACGACGGCGACCTGGACATCGCCATCACCGGCGTGGCCAATGGAGCGGCCATCGTCGGGAAAATCTACCGCAACAACATCATCGCTTCCAACTCAGGCCCTTCCTCCGCGGGCTCTCCCTCTGCCGCCACCGGCGCCGGCTTCGTCAACCTGTCCTGGTCCGCTGCTTCCGACGACCACACCCCCGCCGCCGGCCTCAGTTACAACCTTCGCGTCGGGACATCCCCAGGCGGATCAGAAGTCTTCGTGCCGATGGCGGATTCTGGAAGCGGCCTGGCTCGGCTTCCGCGCCGCGGGCCGACCCAGGGGACCTCCGCGACCCTCTTTCTTCCGTCCGGGACCTACTACTGGTCTGTTCAGGCGGTCGACTCCTCCTGGGCCGGCGGCGCGTGGACGGCAGAGGGAACATTCACGATTCCATAGGGCGGTTGATGGCTTCGGATGATGCGGTTCGGGGACGCGTGGGAATGAACGAGCAGGAGGTCCGAAATCGGCGAGGCGGTTGCCGGTGAAGCTGACGTGGGCGGGCGAAGACAGGGCAGCGATACTCTCCGGGGAAATCTTGATGCCACTTCGATCGAATCGCCAAGTCCCAGAGCCGAGAGCCCCTTCGGGAAGGCTTTCCCGGCCGCCTCGCCAGGCCGGCGGCGGAAATACCGCTATGAAAACGGTTGGCGTTGCGCTGACGATTGCGCTCGCTTGCGGCGGGCTCTACCTCAAGTACCGCAGGCTCTCGCGGAGAGCGGACCCTTTCGGGACACGAGAGGCCGGGCGCCTCGCGGAGGAAGGGTACGCACTCGCCGCGCAGGGCAAGTTTGGGGAAGCAGAACGCAAGTTCGACCAGTCGATCGAGGAGTATGCCCAGGACCCATCCATATTCCTGGCCCGGGCAAATGCTCGCCTGAAAGCGGGAAAGCCGGAGGGCGCCATCGCGGACTGTGACCACGCCCACACGCTGCTTGCCAACTACCCAGGGTGCTGGAGGATCCGCGCCCGTGCCGACATGGCCCTCCAAAGATGGAGCCAGGCGATTGTGGACGTGGACCGTGAACTCACGTTCCAGCCGGACGACCAGGACTCCTGGACTCTTCGCGCAACCGCCCATGAAAAAATGGGCGACCTGAAGGGCGCGGTGGGCGACTGCAAGCAGGCCCTGATGCGAGCGATGACGATGGGAGATCAGCTCATGCTTGCCCAGCAGATTGACCGGCTCGAAGCGACGCTGCGCGCCCAGGCAACGCCCCGGTAGTCACGACTGGCGCCAGGAACTTAGAAACCGCCCGCCGAGGCCTCCGGCCGCGCGGTTTTCGCCGTGGAAGGGCTTGCTTCGCCAGGTCCCAGTCCGCGAGCAATTCTGATTTTCGGAGAGCTGCCCACTCGAGCACCAGCCAATAGGAACTTCAAAAAATGGCGCTTCGCGAACGCGGAAACGCGCGGAAACATCACGCGGAAAAGCGCGGTAAAACGTCGCTGTTTTACAGCGCTTTTCCGTGGTGTTTCAGCGCGTTTCCG